>JAKQNG010000045.1 GCA_029565915.1 Deltaproteobacteria bacterium | reverse complement strand
ACGGCATGGCGGTGATGGCGGTGCGCGAAGGCATCCGGGTGTCCGGCGATCTCACATCGGACAGCGCGCCCGTCCATCGTCTGGTGCAGGCACTCCTGCCGTGGGCGGCCCACGTGCGGTTCATGCGGGATCCCACCCGGGGCGGTGCGGCGGCCACCCTGAATGAAATTACCGGAGGCCGATCCATCGGCATTGCCCTGCGCGAAGCGGATATTCCGTTTTCGCGGGGCGCCCGGGGACTGGCCGAAATGCTGGGGTTCGACCTGCTGCACGTGGCCTCCGAGGGGCGTCTGATCTGCATCTGTGCGGAGACGGTGGCCGACGACATCCTGTCGGCATGGCGGGCCCTGCCCGAAGGACGCGGCGCGGCCCGCACAGGCACAGTGAACCGGGAAGCGGGACGGGTGACGCTGGAGACGGTGACCGGCGGACGGCGTATCGTGGATGTGCCCCAGGGCGAACTGCTGCCGAGGATCTGCTGATGCACGAGTTGAGTCTGGCCACGGCGATGGTGGAACAGCTGGAGGAAATCCTGACAAGGGAAGGGGGCACCCGGATCGTGAGGATCGCGCTGCGCCTCGGAGCCATGAGCGGCGTGGACCGGGACGCCTTCGAATTTGCCTTTCCCGAAGCGGCCGGTGGGACGCCGGCGGAAGGCGCGGTGCTGGTCATCGAGGAAGTGCCGCTGGCGCTGAGCTGCCGGCGGTGTGGTCATTGTGCGACGACGGAAGAACCGATCATGATCTGTCCTGCCTGCGGATTCATGGAAGTGGACGTGGTGCAGGGCCGGGAGTTTACAGTCACGTCGATGGAGGTACTCTGATGTGTGAAGACTGCGGATGCCGCGAAGGCAACGAACGGGTGTTCTCCGACAAGGAGCATTCCCATGAACATGCGCATCGCCACGGCGATGTGGTGCACACGCATGCCCACCCCCACGAACACGCTCACGAACACGCTCACGACCACACCCACGAACATGTCCACGAGCATTCCCACGCACCGCGGACGGTGGCGGTGGAAATGGGCGTGCTCGAACGCAACGATCGCCAGGCGGCGGAAAACCATGCGTGGCTGGCGGCCCGGGGCGTGGTGGCGGTGAACCTCATCAGCTCGCCGGGCAGCGGCAAGACCCTGCTGCTCGAAAAAACCCTGGATGCCCTGCGCGACAAGGTGTCCTGCGCGGTGATCACCGGCGATCAGCAGACGGACAACGACGCGCGGCGGATGATGGGCCGGGGCGCAAAGGTGGTGCAGATCGAGACCCGGTCCGCCTGCCACCTGAACGCGGAGCAGGTGCGGGACCGCCTGTCGGAAGTGGTGGATGAGGGTGTGAAGCTGCTGTTCATCGAAAACGTGGGAAACCTGGTGTGCCCGGCGGCCTTTGAGCTGGGGGAAGATCGGCGGGTGGTGCTGCTGTCCGTCACCGAAGGGGAGGACAAGCCCCTCAAGTACCCCGTGGCCTTTTATTCCGCCGGCACGGTGGTGCTGACCAAGACCGACCTGCTGCCCCACCTGGATTTCAATATGGACGCGTGTCGGAGCGCCATCCGGAAAGTCCATCCGGACGCCCGCATCATCGAACTCTCCGCCCGCACGGGGCAGGGCATGGACGCCTGGCTCGACTGGCTGCGCCGCCTGGTGTAGTGGTTCGGTAGGTCAAGAGGGCGAGATCGTGTCCGGGATCCGGCTCAGTCCCCCAGAATTTCTTCCAATTGCTTTGCCAGTGCAGGTACCGCGCTTGTGGCGGTATTCCAGAGGATCCCGGTGTCCACATCAAAATATGCGTGGATGAGGCGATTGCGCATTCCGACGATCTGGTTCCATGGCACTTGCGGATATTGCTCTCGTGTCTGCTCGGACACCTTTGATGCGGCTTCTCCCACGACTTCGATTGCCCGTACCAGCCCGAATACCAGCAACAGGTCTTCTTCCAGGTCGTTGCGTTTCCTGTCCGACAAAAATGCCGTCGCTGCATGGCAGGCATCCAGCATGTGGTTCAGGCGAATTCGGTCATCCTGCTGCATACTGAATCTGTGCCTCGTCTAAAACCTGTTGCCTGAAATACTTCGACAGCTCGGCGGGGGTCCGTAAATCCACACGACGCCCTTCCAGCAGCCTGGAGAGTTCCTCCTCCATTGCCGCAAGGTCCAGAAGAGTAGGTGCCGCCTCGGGCAGAAATTCCACAAGAACGTCAACATCACTCTGCGGACCGTCCGTGCCATGCAGCACAGAGCCGAACACGGACAACCGCACAACGTCATGTCGATTGCAGAAATCCGCCAGTAAATCCTTTTTGTCCTGAAGAATCGTCATTGTCTCACCTCTGTCGAGCAGACTGTTCGCCGACAAGTTTATCATGAACTCGACGTTTTCAGAAATGTCGAATGCACAAGAGGCGGCGAACTCTCCGCCCGCACGGGGCAGGGCATGGATGCCTGGCTCGACTGGCTGCGCCGCCTGGTGTAGTTTCCAGACATGAATCGAAACATTCTGAACAGAAATGTCATCATCTGGCTTGTGGTGTTCTGCGGTCTGCTGTTGTGGAGCGGCTGGCATCCGGTCGATCAATTCACCTGGTTTCTGGAGGTGGCGCCCGCTGTTCTGGCGCTCATCGCCCTCTCTGTCACCCGGCGGCGGTTTCCCCTCACCACGTTTACGTATGTGTGGATTCTCATCCACTGCGCCATCCTGATGGTCGGCGGCAAGTGGACCTATGCGGAGAATCCCCTCTTCGAGTGGCTGAAGGGCCCTTTCGGCTTCGAGCGCAACAATTACGACAAGCTGGGGCATTTCTTTCAGGGCTTTGTTCCGGCACTGGTCCTGCGCGAGGTGCTGGTGCGCTGCGCGGTGGTGAACGGCCGCGTCTGGCGCGATGTGCTTACGGTCAGTTTCTGTCTGGCCGTCAGCGCCTTTTACGAGTTTGTGGAGTGGTGGGTCGCCCTGGCCACCGCCGAAGGCGCCGATGCGTTTCTGGGAACGCAGGGTTATGTGTGGGACACCCAGTCGGACATGTGGATGGCCTTCTGCGGCGCGGTCTGTGCCGTGACGCTGTTTGCCCGTTTCTCCGATGCCGCCATTGCCGGCATGCGCCACAACGAAAATTTCACCGGTTCATCATCCGGCGCCTGAACGGCGCGTCAGGGAAGTCCGTGTCGTCGGCGCAGGAACCACTCGGCTCCCAGCAGTGCCGCCAGCAGCAGCAGGGCAACCGGATGGGCCCAGAGCAGCACCGTGGACCTGGACCGGATGCGGGTGGCCGGGGTAGCCCGGGTGGCGATGTCGCGCAGGGAGAGCCGCTGATCGAAATGGTTGCCGCCGGTTCGCCGGGCGAGCTGCTGCAGAAACGCTTCGTCGGTGCCCATGCGGTTGGATTCGCCCGATGCGGGATGGACGAGGAACGGGTGGGCGGCCTGTCGTTTTCCGTCCTCCGTGCGGACAACAATGCGGTGCGGGCCTTCAAATGCGGGACGCCATTCCATTCGATAGGTGCCCCGATCATCCGTGCGGATGCGTTCGCTGGACACCTGCTCAACGCCGTCGGCGGTGGTCCACGTCAGTTCGGCGGTGAGGAAGGCCCCGGACAGGGGCTGCATCTTTTCGTCGGCAGCGTCGATGTCGATGAGCAGTCGGGCGCCCTGTTCCACGCGGGGCGGGGTGAGCTGGATGCGCAGGGGATCGAACCGGGGATCCCGCGTCAGCCATCGAATGGCCTGTTTCCAGAAATCCGGATAGACGTTGGCGGGACTGCCCTGCAGCGCGCCTCCGAAGCGCCAGGACCACAGCATGTCCGTCGCCACCGCCAGAACCCGTCCCCGGTCGGCCTCGGCAGCCGCCACGAGGGTGGCCGGGCCGTCTTCGGCGGCAAGGGAGGGATGCTGGAGCAGTGCCGTGCCCATCGGCGTCAGGCGCGGCGGCACCATCATGCCGGGCAGGCGGGGCAGCGCGCGCAGGACCGACGGTGCCGGATCTTCCGCGTGGAACGCACGGGTCAGGGGATGCAGGCGGCCCGCCGGCGTGAGCACGGGGGTAAACGGCGTTTCGGTGTACAGCAGGTGTTCCGGCGTTCCCGGGGCAATCAGGGCCACGGGGAGAAGGGCAGCCAGCGGAGAAATCGCCACGGAACGGGATGTGAATCCGCGTTGCCCGCCGATGAGTACCAGGGCGCCGCCTTCCTTTACAAAGGCGGCAATTTCGTCCAGCCAGGGATCCACGCCCACCTCGTCGGGTGCGAAGTCCTGAAAAATGACAACGTCGAATTCCCGCAGGTGCTCACCGAAGAGTTCCTCCGTGGGAAAGGGGATGAGGGACAGTCCGGCGCTGCTGCCGCCCGCGGACTGGGACGGTGTCCGCAATGCGTAGAATGACACCAGATCCACCTGGGGCCAGGATGTGAGTGCGTCCCGCAGAAAGCGCTGGTCAAAGGAAGGGCCGCCGGAGAGGTGCAGGATGCGGTAGCGATCGCGGATGACTTCAAAGGAGAAATGCTGGACGTTGTTGCGCGGCAGTTCGTCCCCGTCGGGCACAGGCAGCACCACCGAATAGACGCCCAGCTCTTCTTTGCGGGGGATGAGTTCGAATCCGGCCTGACCGCGACCACCCAGCAGGCTGATCTGCTTCTGCGCCACCATGGCGCCGTCGTGCAGGATGCGCACGTTCACCGAATCGAGATCGATGCCGCGGTTTTCGACCGTCACCTCCACGGGGGTCACCTGTCGCGAAAAGGCAAAAGGGTCTGCCTTGATGGTTTCGATGCGCAGATCCCGGGCGCGCGTGTTGCCGCGGATGAGCACTGTATTCACGGGCGCGTTGAACTCCAGCGCGGCGGGCGCCCCACCGCCGGAGCGATCGGCGCCGTCACTGAGGACGATGGCGCCGGCCAGTGGTGTGTCGGCGTTGGCCTGTGCAAGCTGGTTCAGGACGCCCACGATGTCCGTGCCGGCGGTTGGTTCGTCCGGGGTGGCCATCTGTCCCGGGTCGGCCATCTTGCGCAGCGTTTCGTCAAACGCGTAGACTTCAAAGGTCAACCCGCGGGAGCCGGCCTTTAACTGATGCAGGTGGGGCGCCAGCAACGACCGGACCGTCGCGAGTCGATCGGTGGTGGGCGAGGTCATGGAGCCCGACATGTCCACCAGCAGCGCCACCCGGGCCGGACGGTGCTCGGTCTGCAGCTTCGTGAGGCCTGGCTGGACAAAGAGGACGAGTGCCAGGAACAGGGCACCCACGCGGAGGGCGATGATGCCGGCGCGCGCGCGCCATGCAAAACGGGGATCCAGGGTGAACCAGGTCCATACGGCAGCGAGCAGGGCAAGAATGGTGAGCACGATGACAGGTGCCGGATTGATGACGCCGACGGTGCCCAGTTGATACGCGTCCATCGATGTCAGTCTCCGCCGGGCTGCCGGGCCTGGAATCGTTTGTGGGGAGATTCGTCCTTGTAGTCGCCGCAGAGGGCGTACATCACCAGATTGATGCCCAGTCGAAACGCGTTTTCGCGCTGCCGTGCGCCGCCGGGTTCCACGTCATGCTCCCAGTTGCCCAGGTTGTCCCGCGCCCAGGCGCCGCCCATGTCGTGATCGCCCACGACCACCGCTGCCCGCCCGTCCACGCGATATCCGGTGAGTCCCGGCGAACCCTTTCGTCGTCCCGCCGCTTCATTCAATTCATAGAAGCTGTGAAAGATGACGTGGCCCGGCAGGATGGGGGAAGGTTCCACACCGGGCAGCACCGACCGCATCAGGCCGTTGACCGCGGCCATGAACCCGTTCGCATCGCCGTCATCGGTAAAGGCCGGGTCGACGATGAGCATGCCGCCGCTGCGCAGATAGCGCTGCAGCGCGTCCACCCATCCGGCTTCAAACGGGGTGAAGGGTCGATCGCCGGCCAGGTAGGCAATGGGTCGCGATGCCAGCCGGGGCAGGAGGGGCTTGGTGGCCGAGGGTTCAAGGACCATTTCCGCCGCAGTCCGTTTCTGCACCTCCCACGCGAGTCGGCGCAGGGCAGTGGGTCGCGGTTGCCAGTTGCCTCCCGCGTAGATGAGCTGGGCGATATCGATTTGCGAAGCGGCGCCGATGGCCATGCTGCCCGCGCTGTAGGAGGTGGCGCAGAGCGCGGCAACGGCGGAGAGGAACCCTCGTCTGGAGATGCCCGATCCATCGGTTGCGGACCGCCTGTGGCGCGGGTTTTCGAGATTGTCCATGCGTCGTTTCTATAATCCCATTTCCAAATTTTTTGCAATCAATGTATGACTGCGCGACACTCGCGCAACCACGGAGGACAATGATGAAAAGGCTGCTCCCGATGGCATTGACAACCATGGCGCTGTTCCTGTGTGTGCCGGCGTCTGGCCAGGAACCGTCTCCGGAACCGTCTCCGGAACCGCCTCCGGAGACCGAAGACAAGGACGTGCCGCGACGGCTCCAGCGGGATCATCGATTTCAGGGTGTGGTGAACGTCGGCTTCGGCACCGGCTTCTACATGGTGGCCCCGTATGACAAGAACGATCCGCTCAAGGCCTGCGGCTATGACGACGACGGACAGAGCGAACCGGTCTGCACCGGGCGGTCCGGCATGCACCTCGATTTTTTGGGCGGCTTCGGCGTAAAGGAAGGTCTCGAAATCGTCGCCATGTACCGGCAGGGGCTGGAGGACCCGCAGCGGGGAAGGCCTCAGGCGCGCTTCATCGGTGCCGGGTTCAAGATTTACAAGCCGGCAGACGGTCTGTTCAAGCTCGCCTTCGGGGTCATTCCCCTGTTCGACTTTTCGGAGCGTTCCGGCATGGAAGGGCAGGATTTCGTCATCCACATTCCCATTGCCGCCCACTTCGATATTGTCCGCTGGTTCGGCGCCTACGCGCAGCTCGCCCCCAACATTTCCTTTGTCAGCGAGTTCCGTTTTGACATCAATTTCGGCTTCGGTGTGCAGGGTCGTTTCCCCTGATTGAAACTTCTGTAAATTTCACCTATATTGAAATCACTGCCAAGGCAGTCTTAGCCCCAGGGAGGTTATCAAATGATGCGTTCAAACTGGCTTTTCGCGGCAATGGTTCTTTTTTCGGGTCTGTGGTCCTGTTCGGATGACCTGAGCAACAACGGCGACGCCATGCCCTATGACGATTCGGATTCGACGACGGATGCGGACACCGACACCGACACCGACACCGACACGGACACGGACACGGATACGGACACGGATTCCGACACGTCGAGCGACTCGGATTCGTCAACGGACGCCGACACGGATACGGATACGGACACGGACACGGATACGGACAGCGACACGGACAGCGACACGGATTCCGAAACGGATACGCAACCGCGGGTGATTCATGTGGAAGCGGAGTGCGCCTTCGGTGCCGATTCCGGCGACTGCAACGGCGTGGTGGGCAGCAACAGCAATACGGACGGAAACCCGCAGCTCGAAGAGGACGACGCTTCTTCCGGATGGGTGGCATCGTACATGAACGGCGGTACCTGGCTGGCCTTTGAAGATATCGATTTGACCGGCATGATGGAGCTGGCGATGTCCGTCTCCGGCGACATTGACGGGACCAGCTTTGATGTGCGGCTGGACAGTTCAGAGGGAACACTGATTGCCAATGTGCCCATCGGCGACACGAGCCCGGATGCGGACAGCTGGCATGTCTACGAAGAAGTCGTCGTCACGCTCGAAGGCGGCCCCACGGGAGTCCACACGGTGTACGTGGTGCCTGTCGAGGAAAACGGCAACGGCAACCTGGACTGATTTGAATTCCGCGAAATTCCCCTCCCGGAAAAGTAAGCTTCCCCCCCCCCTCATCTTCTTTTGCGAATAGCCTCTGCCAGTGCTCCGGCAGAAAATGGTCATGGCGTTGCGGCTGTGTTTTCACGGGGCGACGATGTCGGTCATTTGCAATACATGCCACATTGTCTGACAGATTGCGCACCCGGGTGCGCAATTCAGTCTTCCTTCGGTTGTCTGGAAATTTGTGCGGGCGGGATGAAGGACTTTAGCGCCATCCATGCTGTCCGTCAAGCAGGGCC
>JAKQNG010000324.1 GCA_029565915.1 Deltaproteobacteria bacterium | reverse complement strand
CGACGACCGCCGTCGGACAGAAACTGCCCCGGAACAACCCCGGACTGACTCGCTCAGCACCGGGATCCACCCGACGACCGGACCGCCTCGTCAATTTCCCGAATGATTCCGCGCTGCACGATCCGGGTCCCCGATGGCGGAAGCCGATGGCGGAAGCCCCATGGCGGACCGAGGACGGAACGAAGCCAGTATGTCAGAAAGAGGCTTTTGCCCGAAGGTACACGAGGGGAGGACCCGCCGCATCCATGGCGAATTTCGACTCTTTGTGACCCCAGCGCAGGTAAGCGCCGAGCGCGAATTCCAGGCCATCCAGCGGTCGGACAACCATTTCCGGATAGTAGACGAACGAGCCGATGCGGCCGTCATCCGTGGCACCGCGGGCCAGAGACTCCACCTGTCCATCGCCATCCTCGTCGAGGTTCATATCCTCATCGTCGTGGGGAATTTCACCCATGAACACGTTGCGCAGGGTCAACCGTTCCTGCAGGAATTTGATCTCCCCCATGGCCATCCAGTAATTTTCCAGCGCATCCACGCCGAATTCGTCCGGAAATCCGTGAATGAACTGCCCCACCACCAGCAATCGTTTTGCAATGGTGTAGTCGAGTCCCGCTGTGCATTTGAAGAACGGCGTACCGCGGACCACGTGACCTTCAATCACCCGCGCGGTGGGCACTACCTTTGTTACATCAAACGTCATCTTCACTTCTTCTGGAAATACGACCGCTCCTTCGAACCAGAATCCCATGTCGTCGAGGAAGGGAATCTCGCCGGCAAAATCAAACCCCAACACCTGCTTTTTCGGATAGTAGAGTTCAACGTCCGTCATCACGCGCATGACCGGCGTACCGTTGTTGAAGGTGCCGGCCGACTCCTGCGTGGAGTAGCTGTTGCGGGATGTGGGCAGGGAACTGCGGCCGAGATAATAAGAAACGGAGGTATCCACCGTGCCGATGAGCCACTGGGCTCTGGCGCCGAACTGGGAATTCTTCAGGCTGAAGGCGGGCATGTTCACATGCACATCCGGTGTCATCACCTCGAAATTGTCACCGTTGCGCAGATAGATGTTGCGCAGCTTTTCCGCTTCCAGCCGCACGGATGAATCGACGAACGGAAATTCGCCCATCACGTCGCCGACAATCAGCATGCCCGTGGACGGAAGCTGGGCGGGTTGAAACACGGGAACCCACACCGCCGTCATCGTGAAGTTGCCGCCGCCGGGGCTGAAATCGAGTCGAATCATCTGGTTGGCAATGGTGGTACCGAAGGCCAGCGGGTCTTCCAGATCGAGGGCGTTCAGATTGTTGGTGGGGTTGAACATGTCGGCAGCGCCCCAGCTGACGATCTGCCGCCCGACGCGCAGGTCCAGCCAGGGAAGGATTTCGAGTACCTCGATGTAGGCGCTGTCGCTCTCCAGATACCAGGGCGCGACGCCGTTGCGGGTGGTCAGGTCTTCAAATTCCATGTCCTTTGAAAAGCCCGTCCAGACAAAGCGCAGATCGCCCACAAAACGCAGTCGATGAGGGAGGAGACCCGCCCGCAGGGACAAGCCGGCGGTCGCGTCGTTGCGATAGATATCCGGCGTTTCATGGGCAGCCACGGACACGCGCATGTCGTTGCTGACAAACGCGCTCCAGTCCACTTCGAGCTCAAGGGCGAAGGCGGACAGGGGCGTAACTGCAGATGTAATGAATAGCGACAGAAGAAAAATTCGGAGTTTCATGGTCACCGTCTGTTGAAATTGGTTGGTAATTGCCGGGACTATTGCAGAGAGCAGCAGATCGGTCAAGTCGTGCGGTCAGTGCGATTCGCCCACGCCCGAGAGATCCACTTCCAGTTCCTGATCAGAAATATTTTCCTTGTCCAGCCTGGTCCGTGGCGCGTCGCTCCGCCGCGGAAGCGCTGCCAGCGTCGGGAGTTTCTGGACGATGACTTCTACGGTGCGGGGTGCGGAAACCAGGGCCCACAGAGTGTTGTCCACCCCCCACAGGCGCACAACCAGCGATGGTCGCTGCGGGTCCGATTCGTCCGTCAGGGTCCGTTCCTCTCCGACCCCGAACCGCCCCTGAAGCTGCGCGGTGAGGGACGTCCGTTCCGCCGGCGCAAACGACATGGATGCACCCACGAGATTGTCGTTCAGAAAGATTCCCCGCACGGAGAGAAGCGGCATGGAACGACCGGCGGGCGGCGTGACCAGGCAGAACGTCAGTTCGCCATCGGGAACCCGCTCGTCGATGCGCCCGTGCACGGGATCGATGACTGCCACCGCCTGCTGCTGACCACAGACGATGCGGGCATCCATTTCCCCATCGGGAACCTGAGCCAGCTTCGCGGCACTGCTCTGGAACGCCGCCTTGGACGACCCGATGGCGATCGTTTCGAGACTCAGCGGCGTGGAGTCCTTCTGCACCTCCGATGGATGCAGGGCCCGGGCCACCGCCGGATCGGATTCCCGGCCGCACTGGCTGCAAGCTGTCAACGCAACTGCGAGCAGTAGAATGGACAGGACGTTGACAGACCTCATGAGTGATATGCAAAAAAGGTTCACAGATAGAAGTCGACGTCGTTGGTCTTTACAGGGGTCTGTGGGAGCGGTTCGTCTCCGGGCAAGCCGTCGATTTCGATGCGGATTTCACTCAGCACTTCCTGTTCCCGTTTTTCGCGCTTCAGCAGTTCTTCCACAATCCAGGCCGGCATCCACATGGCTGTTCATCCGTGTTGTGCAAACGGCGTTCGCCGATCACGCGTCCATTGTAGCAACTCCGCGGACTGTCCGCAACAAACCCTCCGAACACTTGAACCGGCGTGACCAGCGGGATATAAGCGTCATCATGACCGCGCCCTTCATACCCGAAGAAATCCTTGCTCTCAGCGAACGCTGCATCACCCACATCCACAAGCGGTTCGGCATCACCCCGGACTTTTCTTCCGAAACCCTGTCCCTGCTCGATCACTTTGCCTTCGCCGTGATCGCGGACGAAGGCCGGGGACAGGCACCCACGGCCGGTCATCCCCTGCGGATGAACCTCGTCCATCTGTTCGCCCCCACCCTGGGCGCCTTTTTCGGTGAAACCCTGCGCCGGCAATTCGGTGGTCGCTGGCGCTTCGTGGAACTGACGCCATTGGCGTGGCGGTTGGAATTCGACACGTTTTTTCTGCGGCTGAATCCCGCCGGCATCGCGGCCAATGTCCTCGCCGCGCAGGCCCTCGACGACTGGGCCGGAGACCTGATTACCGCCCCGCCGCTCATGGACGGCCTCCGGGAGCGCCTGGCCGCCGCCCCCGCCGTGGCGGATGAGGAATTCTTCTCATTTGGCACCGCGTTCGAATCCATCCAGATCGCCCGGGAATATCTCCTTGCCATCGCCGTCGGTAACGATTCCGTGGACTGCTCAGAAAACAGTTACGATCTGGTGTTCGGACGCCGGGTCTAATCGAGGCCCGCCTGCAGGGAGCGCAGGTAGGGATCGGTTTCGATGGCCGCCCGCAGGGCCTCTTCCACCTCCGCCCGCAGGGACGCGGGGGCCTGCGCCACCATCTCGGAATTCATGGTGTGGGCGATGAGCCGATCCACCGCCTGGGATGCCGTAATGTTCCCGGCGGCCAGGTCCGCGGCCACGGCGGACACGGGGTCTGTGGCAGCACCTTCCGGAGTGCGCTCCGTCGCCGGAATATCGGCTCCGGCCACCGGCGGTTTCTGCATGCCGGGTTGTATTCTGATGGTCATGAATGCCTTTCCCTGTGCTGTCTTTCTGCTTACTCCACCCGCGCGCAAAGCACAATCACCGGCGCATTTCGATATCTGAACACACTTTCAGATACTGATTCAAAATCCGACCGCTGGTTTTTCATTTCTGCACATAAAAATGTTGTCATATTAAAAATCACTCGAGATGAGCCCGTGTTGATGAATCTGCTCCTTCCCAAACGGTGGGAGATTCCGAGGTGCGGAGACCTGATTACCCCTCCATTCGGGGAATTTTTTCAGGAAAGTGTCAGATTTTCAGCATTCATGAGGATTATCCGGAATGGAATCGCAGATTATCAGAAACAAAGGGGTTTTTAGACATCGACGTCGCTGTAGCCCTTGTATGGCAACGGATTATCCGAACGACGGAAAGATTTTCGGCTTGACCGCTGCAAATGCTGAACATATGATGCCCTCAAGGTTTTTTTGGGGGGCGTTCTCCCAAAAACAAAACAGGAGAAAAGACAATGACGAAAGCAGAACTGATTGATGCCATCGCGGGTGCCAAGGGTGCGGACGGCGTATCGAAGAAAGCCATTCTGGCGATCGTAGATGAAGCCTTCGGACAGATTAAGAAAGAACTGAAGAAGAGCGGCCGCTTCAGCGTTCCCGGCTTCGGCACGTTCAACAAGAAGATGCGCAAGGCCCGCACCGGCCGCAATCCCCAGACCGGCGCCACCATCAAGATCAAAGCGCAGAAGACCGTTGGATTCCGTCCGGCCCAGAGCCTGAAGGATTCCATGAACAAGTAGTCAGGCGATTTCGCACGACACAAAAAGGCATTCTCGAAAGAGGATGCCTTTTTTTTATGGCCGCAGCAGAGCGAACGCGGCCTTGAGCGACCCGAGGCCCATTTCTTTCTGTCCCCGGCGGTTGCGCAGAACGATGATTTCCTGCTGCAGATCCGCGGTGAGGTGGTGTTCCGCCGCGTTGGGACAGGCCGCCACGCGACGGCTGAACTCGGTACCCGGCAACAGACGCAGAATGGCCACCTTGCGCACCTGATGGACGGTGCCGCAGCGGACGACCTCCGCGGCGATCTCCACGGCGGGGATGGATGGCGACAGGGCGTTGGCGCGGAGCCGGATTTCCGCCGGGCCTTCTTCGTCCTCCCGGACAAAGAAACCCACGTCGGCAGAAGCGTTCACCCGGTGCACCAGGCCCGCGATCTGGCGGCGCCACTTCTTCAGCATGGAAAAGGTTTCAACGGTGGCATCCACGGGCAGTTCCGCCCGGGAAAAAGAGAACCACACACACAGCAGGCCCATGGTGCCGAACACCACCGTCGACCAGGTGTACCGGATCCATTCGACGCGCAGGGACCAGGCGCCGGCGGCCACAGCGGCGGCGGCAAGGACAAACGCCATGGCCCCGGGCACGGTGGTGACGTCGAGGATGGAGCGCCGCGCGCGGCGATAGGCCGCGAGCACCCGTCGACAGGCTTCCACATCGGCTTCTTCCATGGGTCGCCAGCAACCGCCGGGGCGGGGTTTGAGAGGGCCTTCCACCCGCTCGATCATCCAGAGGCCCAGGGCGACCGCCACGGCCGGGACAGCGGCAGCCAGGGAGCCCGCGTAAAAGGCCCCGAGCCCCACCGTTGCCGCAATGGCGGCCAGGGCGACCCGCTGGCCCGTGCCGGTATGGGACAGGAATCGAAACCGGGGCGGCACGCCGACCATCCGGTGGGCGCGGCGTACGGACCCCGCCTTTGCCACCATGAGAGCGAGGCTCAGCAGGACGAGGAGGACGGGGGACAGGGCCACCGACACAGGTGCCACGGGTTCATTTGCCACCGGCGCGGCGGCAGGGACGGAGCGGCGAAGGGTTTCTTCGATATCCGGTCCGGAGAGGCGGACCAGATCGGGGTTGAAATCCACCACAATCTGCATCGGATACCACTTTACAGTCCGGTATTTCCGGAACTGCACCGACCGGTCGGACAGGCGGGTGATTTCGTAGTCCGCGGTCACTTCGTTGTCGGCGCGCAGGTCCGCGGCAGCACCATCGGGCACCGTGACGGTCACGGTCATGGCGTGGGAGCCGTGATCCCAGATGATGGGCGTCCAGTTGAGCCGGGCGACTGTTCCCTGCCGGCGGAGGGCGGCGGTATCCGACAGAAGGCTCCGGTGAACCAGCTGGAATCCGACGATGCCCGTCGAAACATGGGCGCCATCCGCCAGCACCACCCGGGTGCGGCCGTCCTTCAGTCGGGAAAACTGCAGGGGATGCCGGACGCCGCTGTCCGTGACCGCAGAAGAATCGGCAGGCACCAGCTCCATGTGATCGAGAGGCGCCAGATCGAATCCGTGGAAGCGACCGCCGGAGACTTCGAAGCGGGCGACAGTGGCAATCCGGGCCTCCCCGGACGCATCGATATCCACATTCACATCCACGGTGGCGAGGTCCGCCCGGGTCCAGGCGACAGCGTTGGCCGGCAGCAGGAGGCAGGCAACGATCAACGCCCCCGCCCGGGCAGCAACCTTGATAATGGATGTGATGGGTTTCAACATACCCCCACGATATTCCAGCACAATCGGACGGGTCAACTTTTGTGACCAAATGTAGGCAAAAAACTACTTTTAAATACGATTCTTACAGTGTGTCCGGGTTTTCAACCTGTTCATCGCCCGGGAAAAACCCTAGAATCGGGCCCCGTGGATGAATCGAAAGTCCAGAGCGCCCTGCTCGGGTGGATCATCACCCTCGCCATCACCATCTCCGTGCTGCTGCGGCGGGACAAGGACGTCCGCCAGCGCCTGTTCATCCTCCTGTCGGGCAACCTGACCCTGTATTACTTTTCTTCCTTCCTCTATCACCTGCTGGGCTATCCGTGGATGGAGCGCATGGCCCTCATCGCCGCCATCCTCATCCCTCTGGGCGGCCTGTTCTTCTTCCGATCTTTCAGCGCACCCGCCCGCCGCATCCGCCTGCTGTCCGTGGCCTTCTTCCTGGCCGTGCTGCTGTCCGCCATCGTGCTGTGGCCCACGGCGCTGAAGCCCCCCGTGGGCTTCGCCATCCTCGCCTACGTGCTCGGCTTCATGCTGGTGGCCCTGCTGGACCTGAACGTGCAGGCGCGCACCGCCGCCACCCGCGTGGATGCGGCCCGGATCCGCTATCTCACCGGCGGCGGGTTCATCGTGCTCACCCTGCAGGTGACGGACCGCCTCGATCAGGTGTTTGACATCTACGTGCCCCCCGTGGGCCTCGCGGTGACGCTGCTCTATCTGTACTTCATTTCCCAGTCCATCGTGCGCTACCGGATCCTCGACCTCTACGAAATGCTCGGCCGCCTGGCCGTGCTCAGCATGATGGGACTCCTGCTCGCCCTGATTTATCTGGGGCTCATCCATTCGGTGGGCACCGGCGAAGGGTTCCTGCTGAACGCGTTCCTCGCCTCCCTCGTCATCCTGCTGCTCTTCGATCCCCTGCGGGATTTCGTCGAGCAGAAGATCACCGACTTCTTCTTTGGCGAACGCCTGTTCCTGGAGCAGAAAATCGCCGATCTCCGGTTCCGGCTGGCCCACGTGATCAGCACGGACGATCTGGGGGGCGTGCTGATGGCGGGCCTCGAGGATTCACGGCGCATCACCCACGCATCCCTCTACCTCATCGATGCCCACGGGGCCGGCTACGACCTGAAATCCTTTGCGGGTCCGGCGCCGGAACAGAAACGCGTGGAAGCGGCCGCGGTGCGTCGATATCTGCGTTCATCGCCGGGGAGCGGCGCTGTCGTGGCCTCCAGCCTCCTCGCCCGGCGGGCCCGTTCCCTGCAGGCGGGCAAGGGCGAAACCACCGAAGACCTGAACGAAGCCCTCGCGCTGTTGGAAAAGTTAAAGGCCGACGTGGTGGTGTTTCTGGAAGGACAGGAAGACCTGCTGGGCCTGCTGTGCGTAAAGGACGAGCGGGTGAACGACGCCTTTTCGCCCGAAGAAGTGAAATCCCTGTCGGGCCTGGCCACCCAGGCGGCCATCACCGTGGAGAACTCCCAGCTCTACCAGCAGATGAAAGAGCGGGATCGGCTGGCCTCCCTGGGCGAAATGTCCGCCGGCCTGGCCCACGAAATCCGCAATCCACTGGGGGCCATCAAGGCGGCGGCCCAGTTCATCGAAGAAGAAATCGCGGACGCCGTGGAGAGCCAGCAGGAAGACCGGGAGTATCTGGGCATCATCGTCGAGGAGGTGAACCGCCTGAACCGGGTCGTGAGCGACTTCCTGTCCTACGCGCGGCCCTCCAAGGTGGCGCCTGAGCAGCTCGACGTGAACGAGATGCTGCGCCGGACCATCCAGGTCTTCGAAACGGGACGCCGGAGCCCCATGGCCATCCAGGTGGACTACGGCGCTGACCTGCCCGGTGTGCTCATCGCCGGCGAACGGCTCCAGCAGGTGTTCCTCAACCTCCTGCTGAACGCGGAACAGGCCATGGAACGCCAGGAAAACGGCCGGCTCGACATCAGCTCCAAACTGCGCAAGGTCCGCCGGATCACGCGGGGCACCAGCGGTGCGGAATACGCCAACTTCGTTGAAATCCGGTTTTCCGACACCGGTCCGGGCATCGATCCGGCCATTGCGCAGAACGTCTTCATTCCCTTCTTCACCACCAAGAGCCGTGGATCGGGCCTCGGCCTCGCGGTCTGCCAGCGAATCATCCGCGACGCGGGCGGCGAAATCGAACTGCGCAGTCAGGTGGGCCTCGGCAGCATCTTTTCCGTGGTGCTGCCCGCCGCAAGGTCCGAACGCCGATCCGACGCGGATGCCGAGCGCGTCCGCGAAACGCCGATAAGTTGATTCCCCTGTCGTCCGATCGCTAGGATGTCTGCCATGACCGCGCCTGTGCCCTTCGAACGACGGGATCCCTGCTCGCCCCTGCTCCGCCTCGGCAGCTCCCTGTTCACCGCCGTGACACAGCGGCGCAGCGGCGTCATCCTGGTGGAGGAGGCAGACCGGCGGCATCGCGTGGCCCTGACAAACGGCGCGATTACCGGGGTGAACGGTCCGGGAACCGGCGACAGCTTTTCCCGGGCCGTGCGGTTGTTTTCCCTTCCGAGGCCCCGGATCACCTGGACAGATGATCGAAGCGCAACCGGCGATGAGGCGCTGGATCCGGCCAGCCTGATTGTCACAGGCGTCACGGCCCGGCCGGAGCTGTTCGATCCGGTGGGCATGGTGGAGCGCATCCCTCTGTCCACGCTGCACATCGATGAAGACGATCTGGCGGCGCTCCGGCAACTGCCTCTGTCGCCTTCCCGGCGCGATTTCCTGAAGCGACTGACGGTCCCCGCGCCCCTGCCCATGATTCTGTGGAAGCGGGGACTCCCGCCGGCAGAGGCCGCATCCCTCCTCGTGGCCCTCAATCTGCTGGGCGCGTGGAAAGGAACCTGGGAGCCCGGGTTCCTCCCCCGGGCAACGACGGCCCTGCGCATCCTGAGGCGCGCGAACGAAGGGGCAGATGACGCTGTGCTGCTGGGCCTGTCACCCAATGCCCCGGAGGGTGATCTGGACCGCGCCCTGCGCCGCCTGTCCCTGGAACTTCACCCCGACCGGCAGCAGGGACGCGCTGCGGAAGAACGGGATACCGCCGCACGGGCCTATGCGCTGGTGCTCGATGCCCACAATCGGATGAAACGCGAACGGCGGACAAGGCGGCAGCGACCGGTCACCGCGCCACTTCCCTGGCAGCGCCCCTTTGCGGATGCACAGGACGCCGATCGCCTCGGGGATCGACGGCTCGCCCGCAAGCACGCCCTCGTCGCCCTCTCGTTGTCGCCGCCTCCGGATATCCGCGCCGCCCTGGCCGGCCTGCTGCAGCGCTGCGCCTAGACATGCGCCGTTGATAGCGATTCTGCATCATTGAATGACAGTCATCTATTGGACGGGATCGCCGGTTGGAGTAGGCTGCGCACAGAACAGCGGGACTTGTCCCTGCGCCCGGTCCGACGCGGAAAAGCCCCCCACATATGGACGAAGGAGTCTGTCATGTCGACGACACAGGAAGTGATTTCTCTCACCGAAAAATACGGCGCCAACAACTATCATCCGCTGCCCGTGGTCTTTGCGAAGGCGGAGGGATGCTGGGTGTGGGATCTTGAAAACCGCAAATACATGGACATGCTGAGCGCTTATTCCGCCCTCAATCAGGGACACCGGCATCCGAAAATCGTGCAGGCCCTGAAGGACCAGGCGGATCTGGTGACCCTGACCAGTCGCGCGTTTCACAACGACAAGCTCTGCTACCTGTACGAGGCCATTGCAAAGGTGAGCGGCATGGACATGGTGCTGCCCATGAACTCCGGCGCCGAGGCGGTGGAAACCGCGGTAAAGGCCGTGCGCAAGTGGGGCTACACAAAGAAGGGCATTGCCGACAACAAGGCCGAAATCATTGTGTGCAAAGATAACTTCCACGGCCGGACCACCACCACGGTGAGCTTTTCCACCGAAGAGGACTATCGCCGGGGCTTCGGTCCCTTCACGCCGGGATTTGTCGTGGTGCCCTACGGCGATGCGGACGCCCTGGAAAAGGCAATCACCCCGAACACCTGCGCGTTCCTCGTGGAGCCCATTCAGGGCGAGGCGGGCGTCATCGTGCCCCCGGACGGATACCTGAAAAAGTGCAAGGCGATCTGCGAAAAGAACAACGTCCTGTTTGTGGCGGATGAAATCCAGACAGGCTTCGGCCGCACGGGAAAGATGTTCTGCGTGGAGCACGAAGGCGTAAAGGCCGATGTGATCTGCATGGGCAAGGCCCTGTCGGGCGGCATGTTCCCCATTTCGGCAGTGGCGGCAAAAAGGGAAGTGCTGAGCGTATTCAATCCGGGGGAGCACGGTTCCACCTTCGGCGGGTCACCCCTCGCGTCCGCCGTGGGCATCGCGGCGTTGAACGTCATCGTTGACGAAAAGCTGGTGGAGCGCAGCGCCGAACTCGGCGCCTATTTCAAGAAGGCCCTCATCGATCTGAAATCCCCGCTGGTAAAGGAAATCCGGGGCAAAGGGCTCTTCATCGGCGTGGAGCTGACGAAGGAGGCCGGAAAGGCCCGGCCCTACTGCGAAAAGCTGAAGGAGGAAGGCCTGCTCTGCAAGGAAACCCACGAGATGACCATCCGGTTTGCGCCGCCCCTCATCGTGTCAAAAGAAGACCTCGACTGGGCCGTCGCCCGCATCCGCAAGGTGCTCTGCTGATTTCCACTCCTTGACCGGACCGCACCCGGATCGGTAAACTGATCGCCGCATGAGTGATCCATCCCGCGAAACGCCGGACGCCGCCTCGAAGAACACGGAATCATCCGCCGATCCGGTGGCGGTCATCATCTTCTGCGCCACGGCGCTGGTGATGCTGTTTCTGATCCTCAAGCTGGCCCTGTGAAACCCATCGCCCATGTCTTTGCCGCCGAAGGCCCCATTGCGGGCCGGCTGTCCCGTTATGAGCGACGGGACGGACAGGTGCGGCTGGCACAGGCCGTGGAAGACGTCATGGACGGCGGCGGCGTGCTGCTGGGCGAAGCGGGCACGGGCACCGGAAAAACCCTCGCCTACCTGGCGCCGGCCCTGCGGAGCGGCCTGCGGGTTGTTGTCTCCACGGGCACAAAGAACCTGCAGGAACAGATCTTCTTCCGGGACCTCGCTTTTCTGAAAGAAGCCCTCGGCGCCGAGGTACGCTGCGCCTGCCTGAAAGGGCAGGAAAATTATCTTTGCCTCACCCGGCTCCACTCCTTCCTCCACTCGCCAAAGTGCCTCGCCTTTCCCTCAAAGGAGGTCGCCCGCCTCGAACAATGGGCGCAGATAACCACCACCGGCGATCGGATGGAACTGCCCGGACTGTCCGACGACGCGCCCATCTGGCGGGAGGTGGCCTCCACAAAGGAAACCCGCATCGGACAGAAATGCCCGAATTACGAAAACTGCTTCATCACAAAGGCGCGACGGGATGCCGCTGTGGCGGACCTGGTGGTGGTCAACCATCACCTGTATTTCGCGGACATCGCCACACGCCGCCGGGGAGGCGCGGTGCTGCCCGGCCATGACGTGGTCATTTTTGACGAAGCCCACCTCATCGAAGACATCGCCACGGAGTTCTTCAGCACGCGGGTTTCTTCGGCGCGGGTGGCAAGGGTCATTGAGGATTCGCTGGCCGCCGTGGGCGCCGCCCGCTTCGCCGAGGATCCGCAGGAGGAGAATCGCAAAAAAGCCGCTGCCTCGCTGAACACCCTCTGCGCCAACCTGTTCGACCGGTTCCGGGGCGATCAGCCGGGCCGACGGGATCTGGGCGAAGTCCCCATTGACGACAACGCACAACGGGCGTTCTTCCGTCTGGACAGCGCGCTGGAATCCTTTGAGCTCTCCCTGCGCGCCCGGGAGGGCCGGGATGAAGGGGTGGACCACTGCGCCGCCCGCATCGCCGACATCCGCACAGATCTGGCCGACGTCCTCGACCACCGGGATCCGGCGAATGTGTACTGGGTGGAGACAAAGCCGCGCTCCGTGGTGCTGGGTGCATCCCCCATCGACATCTCCGCGTATTTCCACGACGAGGTGCTGACGGTGCGCGACAGCGTGGTGCTCTGCAGCGCGACCCTGTCCACGGGCGGCGACTTCCGCTTTTTAAAATCAAGGCTGGGCATCGACTTCGACGTGGAGGAGCTGGTGGTGGAGGCGCCCTTCGACTACCGGCGCCAGTCCCGGGTGTACCTGCCCGCGGCGATGCCCGATCCCCGCAGCGACGGATTCCTCGACGCGGCCCGAACAGAAATTGACCGGCTCGTGCACCTGACCGGCGGCGGCGCCCTCATCCTGTGCACCTCCTACCGGAACATGCACGCCATCCACGAAGCCCTCACCGCGTCCTGGCCGGGTCCGGTGCTGCGGCAGGGGGAAGCGCCCAAATCCAGCCTCATCAGCGAATTCCGCAACGAACGGGACGGGGTGCTGGTGGCCACCGCCGCATTCTGGCAGGGAGTGGACATTCCCGGCGACGATCTGCGTCTCGTCATCATCGACAAGCTGCCTTTTGCCGCCCCGGGCGATCCGGTGACGGCCGCCCGCATCGACCACATGACCCGGGCCGGCGGCAACGCGTTCCGCGACTACCAGGTGCCCCGGGCCGCACTGATGCTGAAGCAGGGGTTCGGGCGGCTGATCCGCACGACCCACGATCGCGGCATCGTGGCCATCCTCGATGCGCGGCTGCGCACAAAGGGCTACGGCGCCAGTTTCTTAAAAACCCTTCCACCTGCGGAAGTGACCGTTGACTTTGAACAACTGAAACAATGGTGGGAGGAACCATGACATTCGCAATTCACGAGCGACTGGCGCAGGACTGTGTCCCGATGACCCGCTGGCGCGACATCCACATTCTGCTGCAGAACACCGCGCTGGTGCCCTGGTTTGTCCTTGTGCCGCAGACGCAGGAAAAGGAGGTCTTCGCATTGCCCTCCCTTCTGCGAGCCGAGCTGCGCGACCTGGAAGATCGCATGTCGGCGTTCGTCCTGCAGCAGTTTGACGTTGCGAAATTGAATATCGCTGCCATCGGCAACCTGGTGCCCCAGCTGCACATCCACGTCATCGGGCGGCGACCCGACGACTATGCCTGGCCCGGCGTCGTCTGGGGACGTCCGGAGCGCGAACCCCGCACAAAAGAAGATATCGCGCAGATCCGGGACGCCCTGGTCCGCTGCCTCAAAGCCACCTGACCTTTTCCTTCGCAACCGCAAATGCGTACAGGAATGGGACGCTTCATGGTAATATTGTGACCAATTCTAAAATAAGGATGGACACATGAATCATTCAAAATGGGCGCTGACTGTTCTGCTTCTGCTGGCATGCAATAAAATAGAAGAATCCGATCAGGTCCTGACGGCGGACTGCACTGGACTCGAAAATTTTGCTCCATGTGCGGTGGTTACTTCGCCCGATCGATCAAATGACATCTGCGTTGATGAGGTCTGCGAATCACCCGGTTGCGGAACAGCGGCATGCAACGCGCCCGGTCATCGGTTTGCCGTTCCCGATACCAACCAGCGAATCTGCTACGACGACGGTACCGCCGGACCGATTACCTGCCCCACGTCGGGTCAGGAATACTTCGGTCAGGATGCCCAGTACGGCTGGGATACCACCCACGCGGCCAACGAACGTTTCACGCTCACCGCATCCGAATCCGGAGAACCGACCGTCGGCGACAACATCACCACCCTCGAGTGGCAGGGTTGCACAGCCGGTCTGTCCGGTGATGCGTGCACGGCTGGCGCAGCTGGCGGATACAACTGGGCTGAGGCGCTCGCATACTGCGACAGCCTGGACTGGAGTGGAAACACGGACTGGCGTTTGCCCGATCCCTACGAAATCGCCTCCATCATTGATCTGGGCAGGTATAATCCAACCATCGATCCGGATGCCTTTCCGGGAACTCCGGGGGTTGCATTCTGGACGTCGTCATCCCACGCCGGAAATCCTGTCAATGCGTGGTACGCCGGTCTATACGGGGGAGAAGTCAGTTTCGGAGACAAGAGTTACGACTGTCATGTCCGATGCGTACGGGGCGGAACAGCCGCGGAAACGGGGTTTTCCCGAAACCTGGCGCACGCGGATCAGCCGGTCGTGACGGACAACGTGACGAGTCGCATCTGGCAGGGCTGCGCATCAGGTCTTTCTGGCGATGCGTGCACCACCGGCACGGAGGCCACCCACACATGGTTGGAAGCCCTGGCGTATTGCGAAACGCTTGTCTGGAGCGAATATGACGACTGGCGATTGCCCGACATCAATGAGCTCTTCACCATCACCGATCACTCACTCGTGGATCCGGCGGTCGATGCTGATGCCTTCCCGATGACCCCGTCGAGTCATTTCTGGTCGTCTTCCTCCGCCGTCGAATTACAGAATGCCGCATGGACTGTGAACTTCGGTTCCGGTGTGGAAGGGGGCGAGGAGAAAAACAGCGCCCACCATGTCCGGTGTGTGAGGGGCGAACCGTGAGTTGATTCCTCCGGTTTGGGACGAGATTGTTCCCGATGAAACGAATACTGAAAATCATACTCATCGCCGCCTTTCACGGACGGGGTGCGCGACGGCGGAAAGGATGTTGACGCACTCTTTTTGTTTTCTTCACAATGACATAGACTTGACCGTGGATTTGAAACAGCTGGTAAACTGATTACGAATCGAAACGAGGTACTTTATGACACTGCACATCCGGATATTCGGGCTGTTGTGGCTGACCACTGCGCTGGTGTTTGCCTGTGGCAAACGCAACGAAACTCCGGACGCAGACACCGATTCGGACAGCGACACGGATGCGGACACGGATGCCGACAGCGACACGGACAGCGACAGCGACACGGACAGCGATAGCGACACGGACGGCGATAGCGACACGGATGCGGACACGGATACCGATAGCGACACGGACAGCGACAGCGACACGGATGCGGACACGGATACCGACAGCGACACGGACAGCGAAGGGGACGAATGGGTGGTGTTTCACAACGGCGGGTTCTGGAACGACGTGGACGGCAACCGCATTGAAGCCCATGGCGGCGGGTTCATCCGGGTAGACGACCTCTGGTACTGGATTGGCGAAGACAAGTCCCACAATTCGGGAAACTTCCGCGCGGTGAACTGCTACTCGTCGCCGGACCTGGTGAACTGGACGTTCATCAACGCGATCATCACACCGCAGACCCATGCAGATCTGGCGGCGAGCGATCGGATCATTGAACGGCCCAAAGTTGTCTACAACGAGTCAACGGATAAATACGTAATGTGGCTTCACTGGGAAGGCGCCAATTATGCGGCGGCGGAGGCCGGCGTGTTTTCCTGCGACACGGTATGCGGCGATTACACCATGGAGGGCCACTTCCGTCCGAACGGCAACATGTCCCGGGATGACACCCTCTTCAAGGACGCCGACGGCACGGCCTGGTTCATCTCCTCCGCAGACGAAAACTCGGATCTCGTGCTGTATCAACTGACCGACGATTACCTCGACATCGAAGAGCAGACGATGATCATCTGGACCGACGAATGGCGGGAGGCGCCGGCGGTCTTCCACGACGGCAGCAACTATTTCCTGCTTTCTTCAGGTTGCACGGGATGGAATCCGAACCAGGGAACGTCCGCATGGGCGCCCGCCATGGACGGCTCCTGGTCCGCCCTGGCCAACTTCGGGGACAACACGACATTCGATTCGCAGCCCACCTACGTCATCCCGTTCCACGGCACAAAGACCACCACGTATATCTATGCGAACGACCGTTGGCAGGACCCGGATCTGGTCAGCTCAAAGTACATCTGGCTGCCCATCCGGCAGGACGGGACCACC
>JAKQNG010000289.1 GCA_029565915.1 Deltaproteobacteria bacterium | reverse complement strand
GGTGGATGTGAACGCGCCGCCGCAGACGGTGGAACAAAGCGAGCTGTTGTCGGCAATTTTTGCGCTGGAAAACAGCAAAGATCCCGCCCATACTGGAGAAGTGATAGCGGCGCTGGCGCTGTGGTTGAAGAAGGACGTGCGGGACGAGGTGAAGCGGACGGTGGCGCTGTGGTTGATGGAGGTGCTGAAGCTGCCGCAAGAAGCGGAAGCGTCCCTGAACGAAGCCCTGGAGGAACCGTCGATGATACAGCAGAAAATGGAGCGCTGGACGAAGGAGATCTACTCGCGCGGTCGCACGGAAGGGCGTGAGGAAGGGCGTGAGGAAGGGAAGCTTCAGATTGCCGTCAGCCTGAAGTCCCGGGGAATGGACCCTGCAGAAATCGCCGACATCACCGGCCTGTCCATCGAAGACATCGAACAACTCTGATTCACTGATCCCTTGCACTTCAAGGCGTCTTGACGGGCGGCATCTGTCACCGAGCGCTCGAAAATCGCGGGTCAGGGATCAGATCTCACGCGGGGATGCATCCCTGGGTGGAAGGTCAGGGGGTCTCGATGTCGGTGATGCTGTAGTCGCTGGTGACGGCGCGCATGAGGGCGTCGATGATATCGGGAAACGCCTCCTGTCCGCTGGCGCGATAAAACAGGCCGGAGTTTTCGCCGCCGCTGGCCGTGCCGCTGTTATCCCAGATGATGGGCAGGATGCCCCGATCATGGGCCGCCTTGGCGACATATTCGGTGTAGTAGCGTCGATAGGATTCGTAGCCGGACTGGTTGGTCGCGCCCCACTCGCCGATGATGACGGGCAGGCCGGCATTCACGTAGTTGGTCTGCAGCTTGTTGAACTGCCCGGTAACCCAGCTCTCCTGAAAGTTGGGATAATCGTTCTGGATGCCCGTGTAGTCACCGCTGCTGATGAAGGCGGCGCCCCACTTGTGGATGGTGGCCTGCAGGGTGAACAGGTAGGGATCGTAAAAATGGACCGACAGGGCCAGGTGATCGGCGATGGTGTCCGTGGGAACATCAAATCCGGCAATGGTGCGGTCGATGTCCGTATTGTAGCCGGGCACCACGAGGATGCGGTTGGCGTTGTTGCCGCCGGACGCGCGAACGGTGTCCACAAACGCCTGGTTCAGGTTGTTGATGAAGTCGAAGTCCGCCTGAGGAATGTCGTTGACGCCGGGATATCCATCGTGGATTTCGTTCATCGACTCGAACAGCAGGCGCTGGTCAAAATTCTGGAAGTGGTCGGCGATCTGGCCCCAGACCGAGACAAAGCGGTCTTCCACATCGCTGTAGGGACTGTCCAGGTTGATCCATTCCATCTCCGCCCAGTTGTCGGCCCCGTCATGGTGGATGTTGATGATGGCGTGCATGTTGGCATTCAGCGCATAGTTCACCACTTCTTCCACGCGGGACAACCAGCTGCTGTCAATGGTCCATGGTGCGGAACTGCCCATGTGGCCGGTCCAGGTAACGGGAATGCGGACCACGTCGAATCCGGCGGCCGCCACTGCATCGAACAGCGTCTGCGTCGCGGCGATGGCCCAGTCCCCTTCGTCCGGGGCATCCATCACATTGCCCAGATTCCACCCCGCGGACAGGCCGCCGATGACTTCCGCGGCCGTCTGATCGCCGTCCCCATCGCTGTCGGTGTCGCTGTCCGTGTCGGTATCGGTGTCGCTGTCCGTATCGGTATCGGTGTCGCTGTCCGTATCGGTATCGCTGTCCGTATCCGCATCGCTGTCGGCATCGCTGTCGCTGTCACTATCGCTGTCGCTGTCCGTATCGCCATCGCTGTCGCCATCGCTGTCGCTGTCACTATCGCTGTCACTGTCGGAGTCCCCGTCGCTGTCGCTGTCCGAATCGACGTCCCCGGGAGCACTGACCCCGCTTTCGTCGCACGCTGCCACACACAATAAGCCCATGAACATGACCATCGCCCGTTTCATCCATGCCATTTTCGCCATCTCCTTCGTTCAGGTTTCCGGATCATCAAGTTGTCCGGTTGTTCATCTCCAAGTGCCCGGCGTGCCGGAACAGGGGACAACAAAACACAATTGTAGCCGGATCAGCTTTTGATCTGGCAAATATCTTTCAGTCCGGCATCTGATAGCCATGATGAACGCGTATTTTCGGGAAAGGAAACTCCAATGAAGAACCTGTGGTGGATAATTGTGCCGATGCTGACATTCCTGCTGCCCGTCGCCTGCTCGGATGACAACAGCAGCGCCGGGTCGGACAGCGACGCGGATGCGGACGGCGATGCCGACGGCGACACGGATGCCGACGGCGACACGGATGCCGACAGCGACACGGATGCCGACGGAGACGCTGACGGAGATGCCGACAGCGACGGGGATTCGGACAGTGACGCCGACAGCGATAGTGACAGCGATAGCGATGCCGACAGCGATGCGGACGGCGACGCGGACGACACGGACACGGAAGCGGAGGTCTGCGACGGCCGGGACAACGACGGCAACGGCATCATCGACGACGTGGACGTGGGTGGCGACGGCATCTGCGACTGCCTGAACATCGGCACCATCGGCCGCATCGGACCCTGGAGCACGGGGGGTGATATCTTTAAAACCTGGCTCGACACCCGCAGCCCCATTCCGGCCACGGAGCTGGCCGACCAGACCATCACGCCGGAGCTGATCGCCGGCCTCAACGTCATTGTGGTGCTCCGGGCGGATACGGCGGAACTGTCCCAGGACGGATCCCCGGCCCATCACGAATTCACGCCGGAAGAAACGCAGGCACTGGAGGACTGGGTCCGTGCCGGCGGCGGCCTGATGACCACCATCGGCTACCAGGGCGACGAATCGGCAGAAGTGGTCAACGTGAACCGCCTGCTCGATCCCTTCGGACTGGGCTACGGCAGCTCCGGTGACGACATGGGCCTGGCGGGATTCATCACCGAGTGGGCCGAGCACCCGCTCACCAACGGCGTATCCTCCATTTTCACCGACAACGGCGTGGCGCCCGTTGCCACCAACGGCACGGCCCTGGCCTGGGACAGCGGCGACCGGGTGGCCCTCGTGGTGGCCGAACCCGACAGCGGACGCGTCATCGTGTTCGGCGACGAGTGGATTACCTACGACAGCGAATGGGAAGATCTTTCCGAACAGCAGGTGGAGCTGTTCTGGGTCAACATGTTCAAGTGGATGAGCCCCGAAGAAGTCTGCCAGGTCGAAGTGCCCCCCATCCTCCTCGAATAGGAACGGCCCATCTCCAGTCAGTACTGCAGACAGTCGGTGTAGGTGAGGAGGCAGGCCTCGGTGATGGTGGTCTCCTGCTCTGCCACGGGTGTGCCGGGCGGGCAGGCGGCCATCCGGCAGTGGAGGTTGTCTCTCGCGCACTGCCAGACCCTTTCGCAGATGTCCGGTGTGGCGTTGCAGCCGTAAAAGTAGGTGTCGAAGGTGGCCCGTTCGGCACAGAACAGCCCGTCGCACAGGGTTTCGTCCAGACCGGCGACGGCGCAGTCCAGTTCCGCATAAGGGTCCGGGCCCGTGTAGGGAATGGAGGTGGTGTCCGTGTCCACGGGGGGATCCGTGTCGGCCTCGTCCACGCAGAACCAGTAGTCGTCTTCGCACAGGGCGTAGTAGTCCCGCTGGTCGGGATCCAGAGCGTCGCCGGGATGGCACCGGGCTTCGAAGCAGTAGTAGAAGTCGGCAAAGCACCGCTCCATGTTGTCGCAGTATTCGGCCGATTCCTCGCATATCTGGTACTGCATTGCTGTTTTTTGCCGCCGCGGTGATCGTCTATCACAAAAACGACCGCCGTATCGGCGAAGATTTCGCCCGGCTGACCACCGGGATCGACGCAAAACAAACCGCCAAGATTACTCCGACGTTCCCTGGAGCGACGCGAAACTGATCTCGGCATTGGCGGCGGCAGA
>JAKQNG010000269.1 GCA_029565915.1 Deltaproteobacteria bacterium | reverse complement strand
GAACACCCGGGTCCTCACGGGCATCGCCGCCTTCGGTTACGCGGTGGTCGTTCCGGACTACATCGGATTCGGCGCTTCTGCGGACATCGTTCATCCCTACCTGTGCGCGGATGCCACAGTGGATGCCGTCGTGGATGCGCTGGACTACGTGCTGGCCGATTCCCGCGCCGTCGATGCGGGGTATTCCCTGAGCGGTGACCTCTTCCTGCTCGGCTACTCCCAGGGCGGCCATGCCACCCTCGCGGTGGCCCGTGATCTCGAGGAAAACGACAGCAACTATACCCTGCGGGCGGTGGCGGCGGGGGCGGGCCCTTACGATCTGACAGCGGTGAACAACTACATTATCGAACAGGACACCTACGCTGAGCCGTTTTACGCGCCTTACACACTGATTGCTTTTCGTGCCATGGGGTTTATCACCCAGCCCCTCAGTACCTTCCTTCAGGAGCCCTACGCATCCCTTGTGGAAGACCTGTTCGATGGACAGCGAAGCCCGGCCGACATCAATGCCGCACTGCCGACCCGGATTTCCGAACTGTATGCGCCGGAGTTGACCAGCGGGTTCGATTCGTCAGAAGTGTTTGCCCCGCTTCGAGAGGCTTTTGTCGACAACAGCATCGGGCCCTGGACCGCGGAGGCACCCATCCGCCTGTATCACGGCACTGCCGATGTGAACCTTCCCGCGTCCATCTCCACCCGGATGCAGTCCGATCTGGAAAACGCGGGGGCCGTGTCGGTGTCCTTCATCGCCATCGATGGACGCGATCACAGCGAGGCCGGACCGTACATGATCCTCGATGCGCTCGCCTGGTTCAACGAACTCAACGGCTTCAACGGAGAATAACTTCATGGACAAAAAAAATGCCGCGGCACAGTGGACCGCCGTTCTCGTCATCGCGTTGCTGCCGGCGCTGGTCCTGTTCTGGCTGGTGCCCTTTGTGTCGGATACCACCATCGGCAACGACTACGGCGTGTTTCCCATTTCCCAGCAGATGGAACTCGCATGGTCCCAGAAGCACGGTTCCTTTCCGCTTTATGCGCCGGGATTCGCCATGGGCCGCAGCCAGGCCGCCCTCACCATGGGCCAGGCGTTTCACCCGATTTCCCACATCGCCGCGGCCCTGCCCGGCTACTGGGACGGACACGCCCTCAGCCTGAACACACTGCTGCGCCTCGTGTCCCTGGCCATGGCCCACCTGCTGATCTTCTTTTTCCTGCGGCGCCTGAAGCTCTCCATTCTTCCCGCATTCCTCATTTCGTTTCTCGCGGTCTACAACATGCGGATGCTCGATCTGTTCCGCTACGGGGCATCGCTGGAAAATTATACGGGCTACCTGTTCCTGTGCGCGTCCATAGGTTTTCTGTTCATCGAGCGGCGCAGTCGCGTTGCTGCACCACTGGCGGTCATCGCGTCCACCTGGCTGCTCGTCTGCGGCGGACATCCCCAGATGATGTATCTGGGACTTCTGGGCGCGGCGCTCGTGGCCGTTGCCATTCCCTTTGTGCTTCCCACCATTGACCCGACGCTGGCGGATGGCCTCACCATTCGACGGCGAGTGGCATTTCTGGCGGTGGTTGCCTTGTGCGTGCTGGCCGGCATTGCCATGTCCGCGGCCTACGTGGCGTCGTTTTATTTTGAATTTGTGGCGGACAACGCCCTGCGCGTAGATCAGGACTACGCCTGGTCCCTGGCCTATTGCGACACCCCGGGCGGCGTGATCAACAGCCTGTTTTCGCCCCTGCAGGCAGACGTGCATGGGGCGTTCGGCAGTTCCCAGCTCCTTCTGGCAACGGTGGCGGTTCCCGCGCTCTGGCTGATCGGCGTATGGGTTCCCCTGCCCATCCTCGCATTGATCCTCACCTGTGCCGCCATCTTCCTGTGCACGGCCGGTGAGGCCACACCGTTGCATCGTCTGTTCTGGGAATACGTGCCGCTGGCACAGACCTTCCGCACGCCGGGGCGGATGTCGATGATGCTGCCGTTTCTGCTGCTGCTCATTTTTGCGTGGCTGTTTTCTCCGCAGCGGATCCGGGCCCTGGGGAAACGGGAACTGCCCTTCGGCGCGCTGGCGCTGCCCGCACTGGTGGGCGCCATCGCACTGGTTGTTTACCACGAATATCTGGCTGACCTGCTGCCGCCACCCTCCCGGTACACGCCGGCGGTCATCATCGGCGAAAAGATGCGCGACGCAGCGCTCTTTGCTGCTTATGAAAAATTTGTCCCGTACACCTGGCATCTCGGGCTCGCATCCCTTGTTCTGGCGTTTTTTTATGCACTTCACATCAAGTGGAAACCCGGTCTGTGGAAAGGCGTCTTCGGCTTTCTGCTGTGTGCATCGGTCGTTGTGCAGGTCACCGGGCAGCTTCGCTTCGGCACGTGGCAGGTAAAGGTCACGCCGTCGAAGACACTGGCGCAGATGGACGAAGAAAAGAAGCAGGACCTCAGTTTCCGCGGTTCGCCGGGATTCGGCATGGAATCCCCCGCGGTGACAAAACAGATGGAACAGTCGGCGCTGGAACCCGCCCTGGCAAAATTCTACCGCAACGCCGTCGCAGTGAAACCCGGCGACGACCCCTACGTGGCCATCCGACGGGAACGCACGCCTGCCAATATCATCGTGGAAGGCGGCCGGGACCTCACCGAAACGGAAGAGAAGAACAAACGGTCTGTCGACAAAGTGACGCTGACCCATGCCTCGTTCAACCGCCTGGCGTTCTCGGTAGATGCCGCCGCGGACGGATGGTTGTCCATCAACTGGCCCCATGACGGTCGATTTGCGGCAACGGTGGACGGGAAGGAATCGAATGTCCTTCGGGCAAACGGCATTGAAAACGCCGTCTTCCTGAAAAAGGGAAAACACCTGGCGGAATTCCGCTACGTGAGCCGCGCCACGGAATGGGGTGCCCTCTTTGCGACATTGCTGGCCATTGCCATCGGCGTTTTCTTTTCATTCATTGCACTGGGCCGACGGTCCCGCTGGGTGATGAGCGCCCTGTGTACACTCCTGTTCGCTGTGCCCTTTGTCGCCTGGCGCCACAGCCTCTACACGGGTGCCCATGCCGGTACCGTTTATGAATGGACCAGTGAACAGCTGCCGGCCCCGGGAAACCTCGCCTACGCGAGACCCACGGCCATGTCATCCATTCACTCGTTCCAGATGCCGTATTACTACTATTCGGGATTTGCCACGGACGGCGATCGCACCGGACGGAGCTTTGCCACCGGGCCGGGCCGGCCGCGTCCCTTCTGGCAGGTGGATCTGGGAAAGCGCCGCGCCATCGGCGAAATCCGCATCTATGATCGCTTTACCGGACGAGGACATCTGCCTCTGGATGTGCTGGTGTCAAACAACGGACGTCGGTTTGAATCGGCGGCACGCGTAACCACCCGGGATCCGGGTGCCTTCTGGAAAATTGACCTGAATGGGCAAGAATCGCGCTGGTTGCGGCTCCAGTCCGGCGGGCGCGGCGCCATGGGATTTGCCGAGGTGGAAGTCTACCGGGCAAAACGCACGGTATTGAACGACACTGCCGATCCAACCGGCAACCTGCGGCACGACCCATCTCCGTCATTGCCACCGCAGGACACACCACCAGCCCCGGAACCGGTGCAGTAGACATCATTTTTCCGTCGCCCCCGTCGTGTCCTCGTTCCGCCGCGCCCCTTCTTCCGCCGTCGTGCACCCCGTCCGCGGTGGGCGGAATCATTCGGGAATTTAAAAAAGTGAAGAGCCGGAAATTTTTTTGGCACAATCCGGCCCGCAGCGGCCGAAAGAGAGGGTGAAACTTTTTTGTAAAAAAGGAGCACCCTTTGAGCACCCTGCGCATCCACGAACGGGACGCCATCCACTTTGTCACCAACCGCACCGAGCACCAGTTGTTTCTGCTGCTGCCCACAAAGGCCATCAACGAACTCGTGCTTCAATGGCTCGCCCGCGCAAAGGAAGAAAAGGGCCGGGGCATCGAGATTTTCGCGTTCGTCGTCCTGTCGAATCACTTTCACCTGCTGCTGCGCGACACCAAAGGCGAGCTCGCCGCGTTCATGGATTACTTTCAGGGTTGCCTCGCCACGGCGGTCAACAAACACTGGGGCCGCGAGGGCACGTTCTGGCAGCGCCGCTACGACGACGAGGTGGTCAAAGGCAACGACGAATTCTGGAACCGCTACGCCTACCTGCTGGCCAATCCCGTAAAGTCCGGGCTCGTGGGCGTGCCGTCCCAGTGGCGGGGCGTGTCGTCCCTGTCGTACCTGCTCGATCACAAGCCCGTGGAAGTGAAGGGCCTGCGATG
>JAKQNG010000142.1 GCA_029565915.1 Deltaproteobacteria bacterium | reverse complement strand
GCGACACCGGCAACGACTGCGTGGGCACGGCCATCCGGATGGGCGCGGCCTCCGTCGTGCAGCTGGAAATCATGCCCCCCTCCCCCGAAACACGCGCGCAGGACAATCCCTGGCCGCGCTGGCCGTTTGTGTTCAAGACGGACTACGGCCAGAAGGAGGCCATCTGGCTGTACGGCCGTGATCCCCGCAGCTTCGAGGTCACCGCGGTGTCCATCGAGGGTTCCGATGAAACAGGCGTGACCGCCATCGAGACGGTGCAGGTGGTCTGGACACAAGGGGAGAAGGGCCGTTATCCCAAGCCGCTGGAATCCACCAGGCGCCGGATTCCCGCCACCGATGTCCTTCTCGCGATGGGCTTTGTGGGCGCGGAAACCTACCTGCCCGAGGCACTGTCCCTGCAGACCAGCCGGGACGCGTACCAGACCAGCCGTGCCGGGTTTTTTGCGGCCGGGGACATGCGCACCGGACAGAGTCTGGTGGTCCGCGCCGAGGCCGACGCGAAAAAAGCCGCCCAGGCAGCGGAAAAATGGCTCCTTGACAAGGCAAAGGCGGTTCGATAAGATGGAAGGGTATTAGTAGTATTTTTATTAACTACTAATACCTTTTTCGATGACGGATCGCCGAATCTCCGGCAATCCGTCCACAACACCGAAATTCCCTGCTGTCATACGGGAGAACGCAGATGAAATTCACGAAGATGCACGGCATCGGCAACGATTATGTATATGTCAACGGCTTCGAGGAATGGGTGCCAGACCCGGCCGCGGTGGCCCGTCAGGTGAGCGACCGGCATTTCGGCATCGGCGCGGACGGCCTCATTCTGCTGCTCCCTTCCGAGAAGGCGGACCTGAGAATGCGCATGTTCAACGCGGACGGATCGGAAGGCAAAATGTGCGGCAACGGCATCCGCTGCGTGGCCAAGTACGCCTACGATCGCGGGCTGCGGCGCAAGAAGGAGCTGACGGTGGAAACGCTGGCCGGCATTCGGCGGTTGTCCCTCACCACCGGCGGAGACGGCCAGGTGGAGACGGTCCGCGTCTGGATGGGCGTGCCCGGGTTTTCAGATGAACAAGCCTTTGCGGACCTGCTGTCCCGCTCATTTCCGGTGCAGGTGACCGTGGAGGGCCAGGTGTACGCGTTGCACGGCGTCTCCATGGGAAATCCGCACGCGGTGGTCATTGTTTCGGAAACCGCCGACTTCCCGGTCGTCAGGACAGGCCGGCAGATTCAAAAGCTGCCCATGTTCCCCGAAGGCGTCAACGTGGAATTCGTCCAAATCCTGGACAAGTCGTCCTTCAACATGCGCGTCTGCGAACGGGGCAGCGGCGAAACCCTGGCCTGCGGCACGGGCGCCTGCGCCGCGGCGGCGGCGCTCATCCGGCTGGGACTGGTCAGCCGGCACTGCACGGCGCACCTGTTGGGCGGGGATCTGGAGATTGAATGGCTGTCCGACGGGATCTGGATGACAGGCCCCGCCACCACCGTCTTCGAGGGAGAAATCAAGCTGTAGCGGCGACGCACGAAACCGAACGACACACGATACCGAATGAACGGTGCACGAAATCGGGCACCACACAACACCGGACGGCGCGCAAGGCCAAAGGACACCACGGCATCACACAGGGGAGGACCCGCATGACAGGCAACGCACATTTCCAGGATCTCGCCACCTCCTACCTCTTTTCGGAGATCAACCGGCGTGTCACACAATACGCTTCGGAAAACCCTGCGGCGGACATCATCCGCCTGGGCATCGGAGACGTCACACAGCCCCTGCCGCCGGCGGTCATCCGGGCGCTGCACGCGGCGGTCGATGAAATGGGTGATCCCGCCACCTTCAAGGGCTACGGACCGGAACAGGGATACGCGTTTCTTCGGGAAACCATCGCGCGCGAAGACTTCCATGCCCGCGGCTGCGAGATCGCGCCGGACGAAATCTTTGTCAGCGACGGCGCCAAGAGCGACACCGCGAATTTTACGGACCTGTTTGGTCCGGGGAATCGTATCGGCGTCCCCAACCCCGTCTATCCCGTTTATTACGACAGCAATGTGATGGCCGGGCATTTCGGCGCGCCCACCGCGGACGGGTTCGAACACCTGCGGTTGCTGCCCTGCCGGGCCGAACGGAACTTCGAGCCGTCAATGCCATCCGAACCGATCGACATCCTCTACCTTTGCTCCCCCAACAATCCCACCGGGGTGGCCATGAACA
>JAKQNG010000254.1 GCA_029565915.1 Deltaproteobacteria bacterium | reverse complement strand
GCTGGCTGTCTCCATTCACCCCGATGTGGATGGACAGGCCATCCGGATTGTCATTGCGGACGACGGCAAGGGCATGACGGCCGCGCAACTCGACAAGGTTCGGGCCGTGCTTGCCGCGGATGCCTATGAAGCCGCACAGGTTGCGCCGGGCAGCATCGGGCTGCGGTATGTCCGGTCGGTGCTCGAAACGCATTATGGCGGCCGCGCGCAAATACAGGTTGACAGCAACCCGGAAACAGGGACAGCCGTGACGCTTGTCCTGCCTGAATATGGAGGCATACAGAATGATCCGCGTGCTGATCGTTGATGATGACAAGCTGGCCCGCAAGGGATTGATGTCCATCATGCCCTGGCAAAAGTGGGGCATGACGGTGGTTGGCGAGGCGCCGAACGGCCTCAAGGCCCTCGAGTTTCTCGCGCGGGAACCGGCGGACCTCATGTTCGTGGACCTCTCGATGCCGGTGATGTCCGGCATCGAACTGATGCAGCAAACCCGGCAGCTTTATCCGGCGCTGCAGTTCGTGGTGCTGACCTTCCATGAGGACTTCGACTATGTGCAAACCTGCATCCGGCTGGGTGCGCTGGACTACATCTCCAAGCTGAAAATGGAGACGGAAGACTACAACTCCATCTTTGAGCGCATCGCCCAGCGCATGGGGCATCCCGCCTCAACCGGGGGTTCCCCGGCGACTCCCGCCGCCGGCAACACGCCGCCCGCCGAAGGCTCCGCGCCGCCCATTCCCCTGCCTGAGGAAAATCACGGCCAGGCAGAAGAAGACCTGTCAAAACGCTGGCTGGATTTGACCTGGCTGTTCGACGACCTCGTGTTCAACAGGTTGTGCGAGGACACCCTGGTGCACCCGCAGCCTGAAACACAGGCGATCGCGCTGATGAGCCGCGCGCTGGCCGGCGCGGAAGCCCTCACGCACATCCCCGTGCCGGCGGAGGCCGCCATGACCTCGCTGGGTTCCGCCATCCAGTCCGTCCGCGCGTACAGGGAACAGGTGGAATCGCATGCGGCCCAAACAGACGACCTTTCCGTCACCGCCATCTGCATGCTCAAGTCCGCCCGTTACATCCGGGAGAATATGACCGACGCCCTTCACACCGATGATGTCGCCACCCATGTCAACATGAGCCGCAGCTATTTCTGCCAGTGCTTCAAGCGGCAGGTGGGCCAAACCTTCAACGAATATGTCCGTTACCGGCGCATCCACCTGGCCAGGGAATACCTGCTCAAGACCCAGCAGCCCATCTCCTGGATTGCGCAGGCGGTTGGGTACGCAGACCTCAAATACTTCTCCCGCGTGTTCCGCGAACAGGAAGGGATGCTCCCCTCCGAGTTTCGCGCCGTCCATGGACACGCGGCACGTTGAGGGGACTTTTGTGCGATTTGCAACAACCAGACGTCTCCCGTTGCGCAAAAATGACGAACAAACACCTGTTATTCTTGCTTGCATCCGGCAAACCGACAACAACACTCCCCCTGGAAACAGACCAACCCTCCACACGCGACGCGCGCGCCAGATGATATGCTTCTGGTACAAATTCCACAAGGAGGGATTCATTTTGAAAAAGAGAATTGTCAGTTTTGC
>JAKQNG010000226.1 GCA_029565915.1 Deltaproteobacteria bacterium | reverse complement strand
GACTGATTGTCGATGAGGGTGCGGAGAACGCCCTGGCGGACAACAAGAGCCTGCTGCCGTCCGGGCTCGTGGCCGTGGAAGGCGAGTTCAATCGGGGCGACGTGGTGTGGATCAACGACCGATTCAAGGCAGTGGCCGGTTCGGACAGTTCTTCCATGCGGAAGATCATTGGCTGTCATTCCAAGGACATCCCCCGGATTCTGGGGGACGCGAAGCGCGATGTCGTCAGTCGGTCATCCGATATCGTGCCCGTTGATCGTCTGAGGGGAAAAGACTGAGAACTATTTCTTGGGGGCTTCTTCGGCAGCAGCGGCGGCGGCGGCAGCAGCGGCTTCAGCGGCGGCGGCTTCCTGGGCAGCCTGCTGCTGGGCTTTCTGGGCTTCGACAGCGGCCACGCGCATGGCGCTCAGCTGTTCAGACACGTTCATGATATTCATCTTCATGATTTCGCCGTTGGTCGCAATGGCCTTCTCAATATTGTCCGCCCTGGTATTGATGGCCTGATTCAACATGAAGAGTCCTGCGAGGACCACGAGCACCACCATCAGAATTGCAATCAGTTGCCACGGATCTGTTTTTTTCTTTTCTGCGGTTTCGTTCATTTTCGATACTCCTTGTTTCCTGCCCTTTGTTGGGGACATCCCATCCGATTGGATGCGGTGTCCTCTTGTGTCCAGTGAACCACGACAAATGGTAGAGAAACCGCCGGGGCAATGCAATTTAAATGAAAAGATGTATCTGTGTTGGATTGGATATGGAGGCGTCCATCAGCCATGAACGTTGGATATCAACAGGCGGATGCATCGGCCGGTCGAGTCAATTTCTTTAACTGCCAGAGATACGCGGTTTTCCACGTGCAGGGCGTCCCAGTACAGGGTCTGGATGTCGGACGCGCTGCCGGAAACGGGCAGCACCAGTGGCTCTCCGCAAAAAGAGGGCAGGGGATCGCCGTCGCCCATGTAGGTGGTGAGGCAGTATCCGGTGCCCGGTGCGGGTGGCGAAGGCATGAAGGTGGTGCGATCGGTGAGTGACGGGTTCGACACATTTGCTTTCAGGATGCTGAGGTGAACCGCGGGTTCGCCGCGCAGGTCCAGCATGCCGGTGATGCGGGGCGTGAAATTGGGGCTGTCGGGTTCCCGTTCGCGGGTGGCGAGGGACTCAGTGAAGCCGGTGCCTTCTTTCAGCGCGTTGTAAACGGTGGTGGTCTGATCGCCGTTGCTGACGATCTGGATGCCGGGCAGGGCGAGCATGGCATCGTAGATGATCAGCGACGGGTCACTGACCCTGCTCATGTCGACCGGTTCTGTCCAGAGGCGATCGCCGTCGCAGACGAATCGCCGGTTGCGGCTGTTCACGCTTCTCCCCATGATGAAATATACAATGACCCAGTGTTCGTCCCGGTCCATCCGCCCCAGTACGAGACCGCGTCCCGGATAGGGATTCTGCTTCAGGTGCCGCGCGAAGGCCGCACGTGCGTTGTCCAGTGGATTCATCAGTTACTCCTTCCCGGTTGGTGCGCCAATGGAGATGCGCGGTTCTTCGCCTCGCAGCAGTCGCGCGATGTTGTGACGGTGGGTTGCCAGCAGTATCGGGAAAATGGATGCCGCCGTCAGGGTGTACAGCAGGGGTGCGTCGACGACGTACATGGTGACCGCTGTTGTCAGGGCGAGGGCGAGGGACGCGGGGGAAACCCGGCGGGTGATCCCGAAAACCAGCAGGAAAACGATGGCGCCTGCGCCGACGGACACAGGAGAGAGGGCGAGGAGGATGCCGCAGGAGGTGGCCACACCCTTGCCGCCCTTGAACCCGTGAAACACGGGAAACACGTTTCCGGTGAGGATCGGTAAAGCGACGACGGGCCACAGGGCGCAGGCGGGAATGGTCCAGGCGGCAAACATCAATCCGAACGCCCGTCCGACATCCAGCAGCAGGACAATCGTCGCCGGTCCGGGACCCCACGTGCGCAGCAGATTTGTTGCGCCCGGATTGCCCGAACCGTTTGTGCGCGGGTCGACGCGGTGCAGGAGACGACATGCCAGGATGGCGAAATTGATGGATGCCAGCAGGTAGGCGGCGGCCATCGTGCCTGCAATGATCAGCGCATTCGAAGACAGGAGGGAATCGGTGATGGAATGGGTCATGTCAGCGCAACTGGTCTTCCGCCCAGTCCAGCACCTGGGATGATTTGGTGATGTCCGGCGAGGGAAACGCCAGGTGGTTGACCTCTTCCAGCGGAGATTCTTCGAAGGACAGCTGGACGAGCCCGCGCAGCCGTTCGATGAGACGGACCGTTGCGGTCAGGTCGGTATGGGGGAGCATGAGGAAGATCCGGTTGCGGAAGGTGAAGACCATGTCGCTGCGCCGCATCCGTTCGCGGAGGGCGTCGATGATGGCCTCATAGGAAGCATCGTTCACTCCCGAGCGCAGTTTCAACACAATGAGCGAGAAAATTTCGTTGTAGCGCCGGGCCCTCGCCAGTTGTTCGGAGATCCGGCCTCGCAGGAATTTACCTTCGAGCAGGGTAACGCCCTGCTGATCTTTTTCGAGGGCGGCGTGGCAGATGGTGATGAGATCTTCAATGGTAATCTTGTGATCCGGGATGATCCGCCGACTGTAGTGAATGATGTGGTTGACAAAGGCGCTGGCCATTTCACCGTGGGTTGTGATGGCCGTGTAGTTCATGAGCGGGGCAACCTGGCTGTCCTTGGAGCCAACGATTTGTGTCACGCCGGTTTCGTTGAATTTGTCTGCCATGCCGTTCCCCGCTGAGGTAGAGTGATGCGGTCGCAGGCGCAATAGTAGACCGGAACATGCACAAAATAAAGACGATTATGGCGGCGTTCAGCGGTTCGGGAGTGCCGGAATGCCTGAGGGAGCCCGCCGCGTATCTGGGTACGGCGTTCGCAGAGGCCCGCGGTGCGGTGCTCGCAGTTTCCGGCGGTTCGGATTCCCTGGGACTGCTTCATCTGGCGGCCCGGCTGTCCCGGCCCGCTTCCGTCGTCGTGGGTTTCGTGGATCACGGTCTGCGGGAGGGCATCGACGCCGAGTGGGAACTGGTCCGGCGTCAGTCCGGGGCCCTCGGATTTCGCGCGGTCCGCCTGGCGGTGGGGCCTTCATCGGCTGTCCAGCGGAAGGACAGCCTGCAGCAGTGGGCACGGGATCGGCGATACGCGCTGCTGGTCCAGCTCGCGGAGCAGGAGGGCGCATCGTTCATTGCGACGGGCCACACCCTGGACGATCAGGCCGAAACGGTCCTCTCCCGACTCCTGCGCGGTGCCGGCGTCGATGGCATCGGGGGCATTCCCCGCTGTCGGCACATCGGCAGCGGCATCTCGGTACTCCGGCCGCTGTTGACGGTTGCACGGCGCGATATTCGCAACTGGCTGTCGGCCATCGGCGTTGACTGGGCGGAAGATCCGAGCAACCGGGATGTCCGGTTTGAACGGGTCCGGATTCGCCGGGAGGCGCTGCCTCTGCTGGAATCCATCCATTCGCAGGCGGGCATCCACGTGGCGGCGGTGGCAGAGGAGGCGGCGGCCATCGGTGACTGGATGGACAGTCACTGGCGAAACGCCGGCGTCGTGGAGCGCTTACGGCTGGGAAACGGCGCCGTGGTCCGTCCGGCGGCCTTTGCGGGTTTGCCCGATCCCCTGCGGGCGAGAATTGTGCGGCTGGCCCTGCGCGAGGTGGTTGGCCATCTCCGCCGGGTGGAGCGGGTGCACATCGACGGCATTGTCGCCGGCCTGCGCGGGGGAAACCGGACCCGCTTTCACGGGATGCCCGGCAGTGCACAGGTCTGCACCGCCGGCGGTGCGCTGTACGTTTTTCCGCAGCCGCTCCTCCCGGTCGCACCGGCAGATGATATCCGGTGTGCGGAAGGGGACGCGGGACAACTGATCGATCCATTCGTCGGTGTGACGGTCGTCTTTCGGTTGGCCGGTTCTCTGGCCGCAGCGATGCCGGTTCTGCGACGCCGTCGGCCCGGCGATCGCATTGTGGGAATCGGGACCAAGTTGCAGGCCCGCTTCATTGAGCAGCAGATCCCCACTTTTTATCGCCCGTTGATGCCGGTGCTGGCCATCGAAGGGGAAGGCGTGATCGCGGTGCCCGGAGTCGTGTCCTGTACCCTTCCCGGTTGCCGGGTCGAATGGCGCATCGCGCCGGACAGCCCCCTGTCGGATCTGCCCGGATTGAAACCCTGTGAACCGGTCTTTTGAATTTGTCAGGCCTACACTCCCGTGCTAAACAAGCGCCGACTCCCGGTGGCCGGAATCTCCGGATTTCCGGCCGTTTGAAAGACCGACCGACCGGGTAATTGTCGACGAGGACAATGTGAATCAGAAATTGAAAACCGTTATTCTCTGGGCCCTGCTGATTGCGCTGGTGATTTTTGTTCTGGCGCTGATTAACAGCGACAAAACCGAAACCATTGTTCCGTTCAGCGAATTTCAGACCGACCTGAACAACGGCAAGGTGCAGGAAGTGGTCATCCGCGGTCGCAAATACATTTATGTGCGCGAAACGGAAACCGGCACGCGCGAAGATGTGCAGACCATGGGCGTTGAGCCCGATCAGGAATTCAACAAGGCGCTGGTGGCGGCCAACGTGAAGGTGAAATACCAGGAACCCGAGGACGATGGCCTGTTCCAGAGCATGCTGCTGTCATCCGTGCCGGTCATCCTGCTGCTCGCCGCGTTTTTTATCATCATGCGGCAGATGCAGGCCGGCGGTGGCAAGGCCATGAGCTTTGGCAAGAGCCGCGCCAAGATGATGTCCGACCATTCCCGCAAGGTGACGTTCAAGGACGTGGCCGGCATCGACGAGGCTCGTGAGGAACTTGAGGAAATCATCGACTTTCTGAAGGACCCCAAGCACTTTCAGCGACTGGGCGGCCGCATTCCCAAGGGCGTGCTGCTCATGGGCAGTCCCGGAACGGGAAAAACCCTGCTGGCCCGGGCCATTGCGGGAGAGGCGGGGGTTCCGTTCTTTTCCATCAGCGGGTCTGATTTTGTCGAGATGTTTGTCGGCGTGGGGGCATCGCGGGTGCGCGACCTGTTCGAGCAGGGCAAGAAGAATGCGCCCTGCATTGTTTTCATCGACGAAATCGATGCGGTCGGGCGTCAGCGGGGAGCGGGACTCGGCGGTGGTCACGACGAGCGGGAGCAGACCCTCAACCAGTTGCTGGTGGAAATGGACGGTTTCGAGGCCAATGACGGGGTGATCATCGTCGCGGCCACCAACCGGCCCGATGTGCTCGATCCAGCGCTGCTGCGGCCGGGGCGGTTCGATCGGCGCATCGTGGTGCCGACGCCGGACGTCAAGGGGCGCGAAGGAATCCTCAAGGTCCACACGAAGCGGACCCCCATAGCCTCCGCCGTGGATCTGCTGACACTGGCACGGGGGACGCCCGGTTTTTCGGGCGCGGATCTGGAAAACCTGGTGAACGAGGCGGCGCTGCTGGCGGCACGGCGGGACAAGGACGTGGTGGAAATGGAGGATTTTGAGGACGCCAAGGACAAGGTGATGATGGGTTCCGAGCGGCGGTCCATGATTATCAGTGAGCGGGATAAGAAAATTACGGCCTATCACGAAGCGGGCCATACCGTTGTCGCGCGCCTCATCAAAGGGACCGATCCGGTGCACAAGGTGACCATCATTCCCCGCGGTCGTGCGCTCGGATTAACTCAGCAACTTCCCATTGAGGATCGGTTGAACCTCACCCGCACGTATGTGCTCGGCAAAATCGCGGTGCTGATGGGCGGTCGCATTGCCGAAGAATTGATGTTCAACGAGCTGAGCACCGGGGCCGGCATGGATATCCATACGGCGACGGACCTGGCGCGGCGCATGGTGTGCGAGTGGGGAATGGATGAAAAGGTGGGTCCTCTGTATCTGGCGGATCGCCAGGAGATGGTGTTCCTCGGACGCGATATCGGACAGGCGAAGGAGTATTCGGAAAAGACTGCCGAGCTGATTGATGCGGAAGTCAAGGAAATCATCATGTCCCAGTATCGCCGTGCCAGGCGGATACTGGAATCCAACGGCGCTGCCCTCGACTCCATGGCGGCCGAGCTGCTGCAGGCCGAGACCATTGAGTCGAACAAGATTAACGAAATTCTGGTTAGCGTGAAGGCGAAAAGCGACGAGGTGGATTTTGCGGCGGAAGCGCCGTCCACCGCGGGCGAAGATGCCTGAACAACTCTTTTTCCATCGAAAATGATGCGCCGAAAAAAAGAAGATATCCGGGTGCTGCATATCGAGAACAATGCGGACAATCGCCGCCTGGTTCACGAAATTCTGGTCAACAACGGCTTTGAGGTGGATGAGGCGGCCAGCGGCATGGAAGGCATCCGCAAGGCCCTGAATGCCAAGCCGGACGTGATCCTGCTCGACCTGAACCTGCCGGACCTGGACGGTTACGAGGTGACCTTGAAAATCCGGGGCGATGCCCGTGCCAAGGATGTGGCCATTGTCGCCCTGGCCAGCGAGGGCGAGTCGAAGATGGCCCAGGCGGTGGGGTGCGACGGGGTGATTTTAAAGCCCATCGAAATTGCGAAGCTGTCCCAGCAGGTGCGGTCGTTTGCCCATGGGGCGCGGCCCCGGGTGAACGTCCAGTCCCAGACATCAAGGGATGATGACAGTGGACTGCTGCTGCTGCAGGGACACAAGCTGGCGGATCGGCTTCAGGTGAAGATTCAGGAACTGGAACAGGCGAACCGCGCCCTGCTGGAATCAGAAAAGGTTCGGACCGATTTTTATCGCAATCTCTCCCACGAGCTCTCCACGCCCCTGACGCCGGCGGTCGGCTATCTGAACATGCTCCTCGGGGAGGATCTGGGAGAGCTGACGCCGCTGCAGCGGAAGGCCGTCGAATCCATCGGCCGCGGCGTGAATCGCGTGCGGGCGCTGGTGGAAAACCTGCTCGATGTGACGGCCCTGTCCACCGGCAATATGACGTTTTTCAACCGGGAATACGATTTCAACCTGCAGGCGCGCGAAGCGATCAAGCTCTGCGACGAGCAGTGCCGGGACCGGGGCATCCGGATGGACGCGTCGATTCCCCAGACCGGGTTCAAGGGTTATGGCGATTCGGACAAGCTCCGGCGCGCGATGGTGCAGCTGCTGGAAAATGCGGCCAAGTTCTGCCGGGCGGAAGGGCGGGTTCACGTGTGCACGCGGCGCACCGCCGATCGATTCATGTTCCTCGTGTACGACTCGGGTGCAGGAATTCCCGAGAACGAGCTGCGGGCAATTTTCAAGACGTTCTATCAGATTGACGGGTCGCCCACGCGGGAGCACGGAGGCACCGGCCTCGGGCTGGCCCTGGCGCGGAAGATCGTGGAGCGGTTCGGCGGCGAGATCTGGGCGGAATCGCCACCTGAATCCCAGACCGTTGGTTTTGACTGGGCGCGCACCATGGTCGGGTTGTGGGTTCCGGTGAAAGTGCAGGCCGAGTCACCGCCCGCATAAAAAAAACGACGGACTCGAAGTCGGGGGGGCGTTGGCTCGAGTCCGCCGTTTCAGGAACACAATTTCATTAAGCAATCGCCGTGCCAGTTTGGGAATTTTCGCCCCACTGGTTGAACATCCTTTAACGACGGGGATTTCCTGTTTGTCGGCCGATAGAAATCCGCTTTCCCTTGACGGAGTTTTTCATAGTTGAAACAGGCCCGTTGCACCGCCGGCAGCGATGAACCCGGTGTCCTTTGACAGGCGTCCGTTTCGAGACACATTTAGTGAGAATGGAAACGAGGAGTACCCATCCGTGAGCGCTGATTCCTCCATCCGCATCCTGTTCATCGGTGACGGCAGCGCGGACATGCTGTCCATCCGGCGCGCCATGAAGAAATGTGACTTCCATTTTGAGCTGGTCGTGGTTGAGGCGCCGTTGGCAAAAAGCCATGTCGCGGCGGGTTACGACGGCGTTGTTGTCGATTTCCAGGCGCCAGCCGGGGGCGGGGAGATGGACGGACTGGTGGATGGTCTGTGGCAGCAGGGCGTTCCGGTATTTTGTGTGTTTGCCGCCGATAACGTCGCCGGTGCGGCGGATCGGATTCGGCGGGGGGTGACCGGATATGTGATGGCGCAGCCCGGCGGCGGACATTTCGAGCTGCTCTGCGCCCTGATGAGCAGGGCCCTCCTGGACAGCGTCATCGGCGATCCCGCATCAGCGGACGTGCCGGTGCCGGCATCCGTGGAAAAGCATTCGCTGATGCAGGCCAGCCTGACCCTTCTCACCTGTCATCTGCCCGATACCCGGGTGATCTGGTCAAATGCCGGCGACGATGACGAAGGGGACTGTCTGGTCGATCGGTACTGCCGGGACATCTGGCAGGATGGCGGGAGTGCCGACGGCCGTTGTCCGGTGGCGACCTGCGTGCAGACCGGTGAACCCGTGGAGGCAGAAGTGACCACCCTGGACGGGTTTCCCATGCTGCAGCGGGCGGTGCCCGTCCGGGACCGGGAAGGTCGCATCCGGGCTGTCGTGGCCAGCACCCTTGACATGTCGAGCGCCGCACCGGCCAGGGAAGCCATGCGGACCGCTGAGCGCATTCAGTCGTCGGCGGCGTTTGCGGGAGGCATTGCCCACAAGTTCAACAACCTGATGTCCGGCGTGCTGGGCAACGTGTCGCTGGCCCAGCAGGAGCTGCCCCTGGACCATCCGGCCCGGGCCATGCTGGGGGAAATCGAGCAGGCGGCCCTGCAGGCGGGAGGTCTGTCCGATCGGCTGCTGGAGTTTGCGCGGGGGGACAAGCACCAGAGCGGTCTGCTCAACATGAACGATGTGATCCGGGAAACCATGGATACGCGTGTGTACGCGGTGGTCGACGAAATTGACGTGGGTACGGAGCTGGCCGACGACCTGTGGCCGGTGGATGCGAACCACGCCCAGATGTCCCTGCTGCTGACCCAGGTGCTGTCCAATGCCTTTGAGTCGTTCGATGACGCGGAGGGCGCACTGCGGGCGGGTCGGATTGCCATCCGCACGGCCAATCAGGAAATTTCCCGGCACGCGGAGTCGTCCGTGCCGTGGTTGAAGGACGGTCGCTACGTACTCATTGAAGTGACGGATACGGGCTGCGGCATGAACGACGAAACCCGGCGCATGGCCTTTGAACCGTTTTTCACCACCAAGAAAAAGGGAAGGGGACTCGGCCTCACCAGCGCCTTCGGCATCATCCACGGCCACGACGGCCACATCATGCTGGATTCCGCCAGAGGACGAGGTACCACCGTGCGGATTCACCTGCCGGCCAGCAACGTGACGCGCTTGACCGACGCACCGCCTCCGCCCATTGCGGTTTCCGGCGTGGAGGACACCGCTCCTCTGCCGGGCGGTACCGAAACCATTCTGCTGGTGGACGACGAAACCGTGCTGCGCAAGGCTATCCGGCGGCTGCTGGAACGACTCGGCTACCGGGTCATCGAAGCGCGCACGGGAGACGAAGCGCTGAATCTGGCCAAGGGACACGACGGGCCCATCCACGTCACCCTGCTGGACATGATCATGCC
>JAKQNG010000225.1 GCA_029565915.1 Deltaproteobacteria bacterium | reverse complement strand
CCGCATGGGTCAACAGAGACCCTTGAATGGGAAGCATCGCAATCATGACGGCGAGAAGCATTCCCCCGCATCTACCGCGAAACCGTTTTCTGGCAGCCTGAACCGCGCCAATCCGCTCGAACCGTGCCATCACAACCTTTTCCGACATACCTGCCTCCAACTACATTGCAACAAGTCTTCCTGCAACTTGCTGCATCAGTATTTCATCCAGAAAAGCTGGTTCCTGGACAAGAAAATCCATCGGTCAGATTGCCAGAAGGTGTCGGCACGTTGTCAGTCTTGTTGTTGTTTATCAGGTTGCTTCATCATACAAACTACATAATTTCGTCGAATTGTGACGAATGCATGTTTTCCTCTTGCTGGTATTTTTTATTGACAATAGCATACCCGTCACAAGGCGTCAATGCCAGTTTGAAGACATTGTCCACAACTCACTTCAGCCATCGGCTTCCCACTATTCCTGGTCATCCAGATCCATGTATTCTGTGACGATGTCCAGCAAGGCATCAGAGTATCTCGCCAGCTTCACCTCGCCAATCCCCTTGATTTTTGCGAGGGCATCCATTGTATCCGGGTAGTCATGGGCAACGCGGGAAAGGGTTGCATTGCTGAACACCAGGTATCCAGGCACGTTTTCCTCTTTCGCCTGCTTGTTCCGCCACTGCTTGAGCGCTTCAAACAATTGAAGCTGCTTGTCGTCCATTTCCGGAAATTCTTCCACCCACGCCTGATGACTTTTGCGGCGCGCTTCTTCCATTTGCTCCCGTTCGGCCGCCTCCAGGGCAGCGGCGCCGTAATTGTCCGGGATCCGACGTCCCTCAGTCACAAAAGGAATCAAATTGCTAATCGCCACATGCAGTGCCCGGATGGTTTCCAGTGCATTGTAGGGGCCATAATCCGGCAGAGTTCGTTCGGAGTCCGGGTCCATTCCCTGTGCCAATACAGACAATACCTGAATCGCGCGTGCCTTTTCCATTTTGAATCCTCCTGTTCGCCGTAGCGTTTCCCCTCCCCTTCCGGTGCCTGAACCGAATACTTGAACTGGGGTCAGACCCCATTGGGCAGCGTTGGGATTCAACCATTTGTCGAACCCGTCGACAACCCATTTGTTGGAGGGCTTGCATTTATCCTGCCATAAAATGATCGAAAATCCAGTGCACTGGCAGCACACCAGGGCGTAGAAAAAACACGCCGGATTTTATGCATCATGCACAAATACCGACGTGCCGACAGGATTGTCCGCATTCACGTCAATTGGGTGTAAGCCTTTCCCCAAGCCTCTTTTAGCGCATAAATCCGTGTCCTCAGCAGGCTTGATTCCGGACCCGTTTTTCAGCTTCCCATCGAAAAAATTCTTGAACGCATTCTACAACCATCCGGAGGAATTGGAATCATTTTGGAATCATTTGCAAAACCCACTCCGCTGCGGACCGATTGACCGCAACCGATTATGCAGTTCCGTCCGTCGTACTGACCCTTGCGCCCATCTGCGCGTGCAGTGAGCTGTAGAAGCCGTTTTGCGCAATCAGTTCCTCGTGTCGGCCGCGCTCGCGAATCTCGCCATCCCGCAGGTACAGAATCTCATCGGCATCGCGGATGGTGCTGAGTCGATGGGCAATCACAAAGCTGGTTCTGCCCGTCATCAACTTGCGCATGGCGCGCTGGATGTGCATTTCAGTGAGCGTATCGACATTGCTGGTGGCTTCATCCAGGATGAGGATGGGCGGGTCTGCCAGAATGGCGCGGGCGATGGTCAGCAGCTGCCGCTGCCCCTGACTGATATTGCCGGCATCCTCCGTCAACACCGTTTCATAGCCTTGTGGCAGCCGACGGATGAACCCGTCAGCCTCCGCCATGCGCGCCGCGGCCTCCACGTCCTCATCGGTCGCGTCCAGCCTGCCATACCGGATGTTCTCCCGTACCGTATCCGTAAACAGACGGCTGTCCTGAAGCACAATGCCCATGGACGCGCGCAACACCTCTTTGTCCATGGTGCGCAAGTCCTGTCCGTCGACCAAAATCCGCCCCTCATCAATATCGTAGAAGCGGTTCAGCAGATTGACGACCGTCGTTTTGCCCGACCCGGTGGGCCCCACCAGCGCGATGGTATGCCCCGGTTTCGCCTTGAGACTGATGTGCTTGAGCACGGGAACATCGGGCACATAGGCAAAGGACACGCCTTGGA
>JAKQNG010000206.1 GCA_029565915.1 Deltaproteobacteria bacterium | reverse complement strand
ACAAAAGTGACAATTCTGTCCAGTATGGCTTCAGCGATTCCGGCTGCACCGCAACGCGGTGGTCATTTTCTACCGGAATAATGGCAGGGGCTTTACAACGCCCGGAACAACAGGGGCTTTTGTGTTCTTCTACTTCCCGGGGCTCCCGGAGGCGGGGCGGTCAGCGATAGTCGTAGTAGTCGTAATCGTAGTAGTCGTAGTAATCGTAGCCGCCTCCCAGACATTCCGAAAACGTCAGCAGCTCGGATTCACAGAGTTCTAAGGCGGCGTCTGCGTCGCAGGATTCATCGACCAGTTCTGAAAAATAGCAGGAATAGGCGGTGTCGGCCTCGTCGATGCAGTCTTCATCAATCGAAGCGAGTTCAAAGGAACACTGTTCGAGACATACGCTGTAGGAAACGTCATCGTATCCGGGGCAATCCTCCTCCGCGTCACAATACAGCACGCAGATATCTTCAAGGTCGCCATCCGAATCCGAATCCGAATCCGAGTCCGAATCCGAGTCGGAGTCCGAGTCGGAGTCCGCATCCGCGACGCCCGAACCGCCGCCCTGGTAGCGCCCTCCCGCATCCTTGTACACGCCGACCCACTCAAATTCGGGCTCTTCGCCGTTGCAGGCAAAGGCCGCGACCATCAGAAACACCATAAACAGTCTGTATTGTTGCATGGTTTGTACCTTCCTTTACAGAATGAAACCCACGAAAACATCATAGCAGAACAACAGCAGGCGGAGCGCAGAAAATCTGAACCGGCCTTCCGCGTACCGCAGAAAGACCGTTCCGTTTTCTCGACGCAAATGTCGAACTTTCGTCGGGAACGACGAACGCCCGACCCCGGGTTACAACGGGAATGTACCTCGCTCCCGCAACGACGCGCCCCCACGGCCCCACGGTCTGTGGCACGGTTTTCGCTCTTCTCCGGAAAGGACCGACGGGTTTTACCCCCCACCAAGGAGGAGCAGATGAAAAAGCACATTCTTTACTGGTTCCTGGCCTCGCTGTTGTCATTGTACGGATGCGGAGACGATCCGGGTTCCGGAGCGCCGGAGGATTCGGACTCCGTCGATACCGCCAGCGATTCATCGGACACGGACACCGATACCGATACCGATACGGACACCGATACCGACACCGATACCGACACCGATACCGACACCGATACCGACACAGACACCGACACCGACACCGATACCGACACCGACACAGACACCGACACCGATTCCGGGACAGAAGACTCTGAAACAGAAGATTCCGAAACCGTGGACTCCGAAACCGAAGATTCCGAAACAGAAGACTCTGAGACCGAGGACTCTGAAACCGGAGATACGGAAACAGAAGACACGGACACGGGACTGTCGGCCCCGACCCTGGCCAGCGTGAACCCCGCCGCGGTCACGAGGGAAGTGGAGCAGGAACTCACCCTGGTGGGCACCGGTTTCGCCGAAGGGATGACCGTATGGATTCACAGCCTGGACGGAAGCATCGATCTGGGCGTGGCCACGGTGGCACCGGACGGACTGTCGGCCACAGTGCTGCTGCCCGCGGATTCCACGCGGCCCCAGGGCCTCTACGATGTAGAAGTCATCAACCCGGACACACAGTCGGCGCTTCTCGCCGGTGCCCTCTCCATGTCCGCGCTGACGCCGCCGGAAGTGACTGCCGTGGAGCCGGCCCTGGCCTGGATGGGGGACCTCCTCGACGACATCGTATCCGACCGCACCATTCAGATATCGGGAGACGGTTTCATCAATACGCCCTGGGTGATTTTCGTCAGCGACACCAACCCCGAGCTGAGCTACAGCGCTGCGGAGGTGAACTTCGTCGACGCGCAGACCCTCATTGCCGTGGTGCCGTCGGAGTCCGCGCAGATGCTCGCGGGCTTCTACCACGTGTGGGTAACCAATCCCGATCAGCTGGCGGGCGAATGGATCGATGGCGGAACCGGCCTGCCGGGACTGCTGGAAGTCACCGCCGTGGCACCGCCCATGATTTCGGCCATCAATCCGGTGCAGTGGCCGTTCAACGAAGCGTGCACCCCGTTCACCATCTACGGACTTCATTTTGACACAACGGGCGTCACCGCTGCCCTCATCACGCCCACGGGGGAAGAGCCCCTCACCATTGATTCATCCACGGAAACGACCATTGTCACGTCCATTCCGGCGGATCTGCTGGAGCTGGGCCTCTATCCGGTCAAGGTGACCAACCCGGACGGGCAGACCGATACATTCTATGCCTTCGAGGCGCGCAGCCCCACGGACGGCCACTTCACCGGCGATTTCCAGTCGGTCCCCAACGCCCTCACGAGCGGCCGCGAACGACTGGCCCTCGCCGCAGGGTTCAACGATCGGGGCGGCGCCCACCTCTATGCCACGGGCGGCCTCGACGCGGAAAACGCGGTCCTCGGCACCACGGAGACGGCCTCCGTCAACATCTTCGGCGAAACCGGCCTCTGGTCCGTTGCACAGCAGTGGTTCGGCCCGGAAAATCCGCGGTCGGACAACCTGTTCGTCACGCCGCGGCACGGCCATGCACTGGTGCGGGTGGGTGACTGGCTCTACGCCATCGGCGGCGCGGCACAGGACACCAGCATCCTTCTCAATGACACCATCCTCGCACTGGACACGGTGGAGCGCGCGCAGATTCTGGGCAGCGACACCATTCCCGCTGTCAGCGCGCCGGTGCGACTGGGCGACGGCAACCTGCCCGCGGGCACCTGGTACTACCGTGTGTCGGCGCTGGGCAGCTGGGGCGAAGGCCTCCCGTCGGGGGACGTGCAGATCCTCAATGCCGGCGGCACGCTGGAAGTCGCCTTTACACCGGTGACGGGCGCCACGGGCTACAACATCTACCGGTCACCCGCCGCGGACGGCCGTCCGGGTACGGCGCAACTCATTGCCACCCTCGACGGCGCGGCCACCTCGTTCATCGATGATGGTTCCATCGCCCCGGCCCCGGGATTCCTCGCCGCGTCCCTCGACGCGGGAGGCACGCTGGCCGAGGGCATCTTCGTCTATCGCGTGTCGTCAGTGGTCAACGGCATCGAATCGCCAGCGGGCTATGGCTCTTCGATCACCGTGGAGATCGGCAACAACACGGTCAATCTCAGCTGGAACGCAGTTCCCGGCGCCACCTACAACGTCTACCGGACCCTCGCTGCCGCGGTGGAACTGACCGGTGACGAGGTTGCGTATCTCGTCGCCGCCGATCTGACCGACACGGTCTGGCAGGATACGGGCGCCGTTCCTCCCCTGGACACCACGCTGGCAGCAGACGGCATTGCGCCACTGCCCATCGGCACCATCGGCCGCTGGCAGGAAGATGCGGAATGGCTCGGCGTCGGCCGGGAAGGCCCCGGCGCGGTCATCGTCGCCATCGAGGATACCACCCGGATCTACGTGGCCGGCGGTCGGGAAGACGGCGGCGGCGACAACTATCTGTCCAGCGTGGAATACGCTGTTGTGCAGGCGGACGGCTCCCTCGGCCCGTGGCAGGACGCGGTGGAAACCATGACGCTTCCCCGGGCGTTCTTCACCCTCGTCTCCTCCCAGGCGGCGGGCACCAGCGCCCTGGCGCCGGAACCGGTTCCCGCCCAGGAAGGTGACATCGTGTCCCTGTTCGCCGTGGCCGGCGACGACAGCTTCTCATCACCGGGCTTCAACGACGGGCTCATGACCATCGAAGCGGCGGTCATCGACCTCGCCACCGGAGAACCGGGCGTCTGGACCGAACAGGACGCGGATCTCGCCATGGGCCGCACCACCTACGCCAACGGCGCCGTCATCGTGGACGAATATCTCTACTGCCTGCCGGGTGTGGACCAGGAACAGGCGGGCACGGACGGCGGCGGCATCGACTACGAGCCCACCCCTCTCGGCTCTCTCACAACCCGGTTCGAGGTCACACTGGATCCGCTGTCCGATCCGTACGTGGACATCCTCAGCGGATACCAGTCCTCCAACGGCGGCTACGTGGTGCCCCGGTCGTACTTCGGACTGGCCCATGTGAATTCGCGGATATTCCTGGTGGGCGGCAACGACGGCCTCGGGCCCATCGTCAGCGTGGAAACCATTCCCCAGTAGAAAGGCCATGCGCGACACCATCGGGAATGCTATGCTGAACGTCAGGAGAATACAGAAATGAAACGCTTTCTCACCATGCTCATTGTTGCCGCTGCCCTCTGTCTTCCGGGCATGGCCGCTGCCGACGAGGCGGCGGACAAGGCGGCGCAGAACAGGGACGACGTCTTTGTCGACCGCAACGGCGACGGCATCAACGACGGCAGGGAAAACCGCTTCCAGCTGCGCAAGAAATCTCCCTCCGACCAGAAAGGCTCGCGCTTCCTGCAGCGTCGGGGGCGCGCCGCCGGCGGCGGCAACGGCCGGAACTGATTGCTCCCCATGATGAACGCCCGTCTGTCCATTCCCGTACTGTGCCTTCTGATGCTGCCGTTTTCCGCCCGCGGGGCCGATGTCTTTTTTCACGGGGAGGCGCAGGGAGCCTTTGTGAGCAACACCTTCCTCGACGACACAAAGGAACCCGACGTGCTCCTTTCTCCGGGACTCTCCCTCGAAGTGGACTTCGCGCGGATACTGGCCGCCGGCTACAACGGCCACGCGGAGGTCTACACCATGCACCGGGATCTCTTTTTCCACGAGCACGGCCTGTTTTTCCTGGCGGCCCCGTCCTTCGGCGATGACGATCAACACGAAGTCATCGTGGAGGCGTCCCTGCGCACCCAGCGGAACATGCCCCGGTTCGGCCAGGTGAACCTGCTGGCCCCGGCCCTGTCCACCGCCCTGCACCTGGAACCGGCGTCATTCCTGTTCTGGTCCCTCAGTGCCTCCGGCGAGTATCGCTGGTTCTACGAGGACAACCGGTCAAACTCGGTGGATGGCTGGGTGCGGACCGAACTCACCTTCACCGCGCCCACCCGCACCACCATCAGCCCCCGCGTCGAATACGGCCTGCGGTACTACACCCTGGCGGTTCCCGGAACGGACGACATGGATCAACAGCTCATCGCCGGCCTGCACCTGAGCCAGGGACTCGGCGCGCGCACGGGCATCGGCGCGGACTACGCCTTCACGCACAATTTCACCGACAGCACCCTGGTCCAGCGCCAGCTCGACGCCGAAGAGCTCAACTTCACCGGCGAGGAGTTCCTGTTTTCCGGCCATGGGACGGCCCTGACGCTGACCCATTTCTTCACGGACGGTTTTTCCGGACGGCTCGGTGTCCATTACGAACAGCGGACCTACGACGGCTGGGACGCCCTCGACGAAGCCGGCCTGTCCACGCCGGATGATCGCCTGGACCATCGCCTGTGGGCCACCGGCGAACTGGAATACCACTGGGTGCCCGGCGGCGATGACGGCGCGGTGGAGTTGAACCTCTCCCTCGGCTACGAGTACCTCCGCCAGTGGTCCAACGATCTGTGGTACGACACGGATCGCCACATGGCCCACCTCACCTTCGGCCTCGATATCTGATTTATGCGAAACGGCAGGAAGGGCAGCGGAACTCAGTGTTCCGTGTCGGAAGAACAGCAGACCTGATCGCCGGGGCAGGTGAGTTCGTCATAGGTGTCCACGCCGTTGATGGCGCACCAGTTGCTCGAATGGCAGCCGTACGTGCAGGTGAAGGTCTCAGTGTCCATGGCGCTGTCCGTGTCCGCGATTTCGCAGCAGATCTGATCCACCGTGGGACATTCGATATCCACGTGTTCCAGTCCGTCGTTGATGGCGCACCAGTTTTCGGAACGGCATTCAAAGGGACAATCGTTGCTCGAGTCGGAGTCCGAGTCGGAATCCGTATCCGGGACGGAATCCGTGTCGGAATCCGTGTCACCATCCGTGTCCGCGTCCGTGTCACCGTCCGTGTCCGCGTCCGTGTCCGCGTCCGTGTCCGCGTCCGTGTCCGCGTCCGTGTCCGCGTCCGTGTCCGCGTCCGTGTCACCATCCGTGTCCGCATCCGTGTCCGCATCCGTGTCCGCGTCCGTGTCCGCGTCCGTGTCACCATCCGTGTCCGCGTCCGTGTCCGTGTCCGTGTCGCCGGAGTCCGGCGGGTCGTCACCGCAGGCCACTGCGAACTGCATCAGAAAAGATGTCATCATGAACCAGATTGCCTTTTTCATCGGATTTTCTCCTTTGGGAGGGTGTTGTGGTCTCCCGTCTGTTTCCCTGTCTGTTAGCTGGTTTCGTGCCAACCCCACGAAACAGAAAAAGGCCGGGTTCCCGGCCCGGGGGCCGGTCCCGGAAGGCGGGATTCGTCAAACTGGTCGAAATCGTCGACGGTTGCGTCGAGGCGGGAAGGAACAGATCAGCGGCCGCGGCCGCCGGAAGAGGCACCGGATGCGGGTTCCGCTGCACCGCGGGCGTCGCCGCGTTTCTGTCCGAGTCCCTGCCCCCGGGTGCTCTTCGCAGCGCTGCTCTTCTGCGCGGTCTTCTTCTGGGTCAGTTGGCCGTCACCTTCTCCGTCGGGAACGCCGTCTCCGTTGCGATCCTGGAACCGGGTCTGCGCCTTCGTCTGCGCCTTCGCCTGCGTCTGCTCGCCGGTCTGCGCCTTCGTCTGCGCCTGATCCATTACGCGATCCTGACTGGCCGCTGCTTCGTCATCCTGCGCAAAGGCCTGCCCCGAAAACGCCAGCGTACCGGCCAGCAATCCCAAACCCATCATCTTTCTGAAACGCATTGTCTTACCTCCATTGGTTGAAATGTTGTCCTGCCCCGGTAACTGAGCAATCCCCGGGCCATTCTCCGCAGAAGCCTGCCGTTCTCGCAACACATTGAAATCATTGGATTGTCATCATGCCCGAACAGGCGGCCCATCGACTGCTGCGTCGAATTGCTCGGCGGAATGGACGAATCAGAGGCCGTACTTCTTCATCTTGTAGCGGATGGCCCGCTCCGAAATCTTCAGTCGTCGCGCCGCCGCACTCTGGTTGCCGCCGCAGGCGCCAAGGGCCTCGCTGATCATTCTCTTCTCCAGGGATTCCACCACCCCGTCCAACCCTTCCGGGCCATCGTCGACAACAGGCGCGTTCTCCAGCTCGGGCAAATCCTGGGCCCGCAGGACATCGCCTTCGGCCAGCACGACGGCCCGCTCGATCCAGTTCTCCAGCTCCCGGATATTGCCCGGAAAATCGTAGGCCAGCAGCCGCGCCATGGCGCCGTCGTCAAACCCGTCGATGCGGACACCGTTCAGCCCCGTGTACTTGCGCAAAAAATGACCAGCCAGGGCGGGAATGTCCTCCTTGCGCTGCCGCAGAGGGGGAATCGTCAGTCGGATGACATTCAGTCGATAAAACAGATCTTCGCGAAAATGACCTTCCTTTACCCGCTCTTCGAGATCCCGGTTGGTGGCGGCGATGATGCGGACATCCGAGCGGACGGTTTCCGTACCGCCGATGCGCTCAAAGGCCCCGGACTGCAGCACATTGAGCAGCTTCACCTGCACGTGCAGCGGCACCTCGCCGATTTCGTCGAGGAACAGCGTACCGCCGTCCGCCAGCTCGAACCGGCCCTTCCGCCGACCCGCGGCCCCCGTGAAGGAACCCGCCTCGTGGCCGAACAGCTCCGACTCGATGAGGGTGTCGGGAAGGGCGGCACAGGAGACCGTGAGCAGGGGCCGGTGGCGTCTCGGCGACGCGAGGTGGATGGCCCGGGCGAGCACTTCCTTGCCCGTGCCCGATTCACCGAGGATCAGCACGGAGGCGCGGGAGGCGGCAGCACGGGATGCCAGCTGCACCAGTTTTGCCATGGATTCGCTGGCGCCGATGACCCCCGAAAACGCATCCGTATTGCCCACCACCGCGGCCAGCGTCCGGTTCTCGCCTTCGAGCCGCCCTTTTTCCAGCGCCTTTTCCACCAGCGTCTCCAGCCGATCGAGATCGACGGGCTTGCTGACAAAATCGTAGGCGCCGAGCTTCATGGCGGCAATGGCGTCTTCCACGGTGCCGTAGGCGGTGAGCACAATGGCCTGCAGGGCGGGCAGCAGACCGCGCATCTCCCTGAACAGGGAAATACCGTCCTGGCCGCCGAGGCGCAGGTCCGTCAACAGCAGCTCCACTTCCTCGCCCGCGCATCGCTCCAGCGCGTCCTTTGCCGAGCCGGCGCCGAGAACCCGGTAGCCCTTCTTGCGCAGAAATCCTTCGAGGACGCTCCGCTGGGCGCCGCTGTCCTCCACGACGAGAATGGTCCCCTGACTCATGGCAGATGCTCCTCCTGAACGAGGGGAAGCGAAACCTGCGCCACCAGACCGCCGGTTGCGCCGGGCCGCAGATGAAAATGCCCGCCCATGGCCGCCACCAGTCGTTCCACCACGGTGAACCCCAGCCCGGTGCCGGTGGCTTTGCGGCTGACAAACGGTTTCATGGTTTCGCGGATTTCCTCTTCCGTCATGCCCGGTCCCTCGTCGGCGATTTCTATTTGCAAGGACTGTTCCATCCGACGCGCGGTCACCGATACCGCCTGTCCCGGCAAGATGGCGTCAATGGCGTTGTCCAGCAGATTCCCGAGGATCTGGGCAAACCGACCCCGGTCCAGGGCCACGGGACCGGCGCAGTGAAGGTGCAGCACCACCTGTTTGTCCTCTGCAGCGGCGCGCAGCACCTTCGGGGCAACCGCCTCTTCGAGGGCCTGCGCCGCGTCCACGGTTTCAAACTGCAGCCGCAGGGGCTTTCCCAACTCCAGAAAATCCGTCACCACCCGGTTCACCCGCGAGGCTTCGCCTTCGAGCGCATCGAGGAGAGCGGCGTACTCCGCACCGCTGTCGCCACCGGGAAAAAATTCCTTCCGCAGCCGGGAGGCGACCATCCGGACGGTGTTCAGGGGATTGCGCACCTCGTGGGCCACCGTGGCGGCCATCTGGCCCACCAGGGCAAACCAGCGATTCGCCTCCTGCTCCCGGGCCAGTTCCTGCGCCATCCGCTCGCGGCGCATGCGGGAGCGGCGCACCACGAAGACTGCGCCGTTCAGCAGCAGCAGGAGGGCGACGGCAAGGGAGGTGGTCACCTGAAAGCGCCGCCGGGCTCCTGCTTCCATGGAAATGAGGGGTTCCGCATCCATGGAGAGGCGCAGCACCACCGTGGTGCCATCCACCATCTCAAAAGGTTGCAGTCCTTCGAATAGCGGACCGTCCGCCGTTTCGATCAACCGGGAATGGAACGAGCCCCGTTGACGGGTCCGGCGCAGCACCGGATCGTCGCCCCAGGCCGACATGCGGCAACCGGGAGGCGCCGCGGCGAGGATGCCCTCTTCGTCCTGCAGAGCCACATAGCGCAGATCGAGGGACACCAGGTCCGACAGCATGGGCCCGATGCCCGCTTCTCTGCGCAGGGCCACCAGCGCTGCGGCGTCCTGACAGGTGATGGAGCGGCCCGTGGGTTCGTCGTGGGCAATGCAGATGAGCGCCAGTTCCTGCAGGGGACCGTCCATCCGGGGTTCCCCGTCCGCCGCATTTTTCATCCACGCGAGGAATGGTCCGTGCCGGTCGGGCGGCACCGGTCCGAATTGACCGGTTCCCGTACCGTCGTCGTGAACATGGACATGGACAACCACCTCCATCGACGAGAGCATCCCTTCCAGTGCGTCCGGGTTTTCCGTCGGGGCGCGCATCCACCGGGCCGTGGTCAACAGCCGATCCGCATACATTTCATACAGCAGGGAGGTGGAGAGGACCGCTTCCTCAATGCCTTCGGCCGCCAGCGCGGCCACGGTGCGCAGCCGTCCCTCGAACAGCGTCCGGGCCCGGCGCAGATCCCGGTTGCGTTCCGAATGGGCCGACAGAATGAACAGGGCAGCCACGATGATTGCCGCCACCGGCAGCGCATACGGTGTCATCCGTTTCATGGCACTGACTGTAAACCGGAACGGAGCGACGGGCTACCGACAATGGAGCGATGTCCCCGTTCCCGGGCTCAGAAGTCGTACTGGAGGCGCAGTCGGCCGCTCATCATGACGTTCTTGTAGGGCCGGTTTTCTGAAAAACTCGGGTCCAGGTCGGCGACGGCCCGGGCGACCACCGCCTTGATGGCCAGTTTTCCGAACAACCTGTACTGGACGGCGCCGAAAAACTGGAGGTGGTTGAATTCTCCCACGTCCCCTTCTTCGTCCATGTGCAGGTTCTCCTGATCCGTGTAATTGGCACCGATGCCGAGGGACAGGTTCTCCACGATCCGCCCGTTGGCAAACCCGCCCACGCTCCAGGTGGTGGTGCTTCCCGGACGGTCTTTCGTTCCCCGGATGTCGATGTGGTCCACCAGGGCAAATCCGCCGTTGAACCCGAACTCCACCCAGGGCGCAAAGACGAACTGGATGGTGCCGCCGGACCCGCGGCTTTTGCGTTCCTCGGGAACCCCGTCCTGCTGGGACTTCTGCAGCTTGTATTCACTGCCGCCCTTGATTTTCAGCCACCCCAGATCCAGGATGGCGGCGCCCCGCCCCGCAATGGAGTTGAGGCCCAGCTCGTTGCCGAACTGGCAGAGCCCTTCGATGCGCAGGAAATCCGTGGGAAAGTAGTGCACCGCAACGTTGCCCGGACCGGACGGCCGGTAGTAGGTGTAGTTTACGCCGTAGACATCCGGCACCGGAATCACACTCTCAAAGGCGCCCCGACGCTCCAGCGTGTTCAGGTCCATGCCCATGCCGAAGTGGTACAGCTCGAAGGCCTCGAAGCGACCGACCTGGACATCCCAGCTGTGGAACTCCTTTCCCCATTGTCCCAGCTTGATCCACAGATCGTCCGTGTCCGCCACCAGCGGCTGGGAGAGCGTCTGATCCTTGTTCAGCACCAGCTCTGCCTGCCCCTGCACGAACCAGCTGTTTTGTGCGTTGAACGTGGGGGTAATGCGCAGCACCGCCCGACCCTCCTGCAGGAAGTAGTCGATATCGGCCTGGTTCGCATCGCCCCGCCGGATCTGCTCGTAGCCGGTGTCCACCCACAGGCCGCCGGATACAGCGATGGCGGTCTGTTTCAGATACGGCCACTGGAGGCCGTGGGTGGTGGCTTCCAGGGAACCGCCGGGAATGCCCCGCACGCGCGGCGAAAAAAATGCATCCTTCGGCAGGGTGATGAGGCCGGGAATCTGCAGGGCTTCTTCACGGGATTTTTCGGCATCCTCGACGGCCCGGTTTGCCTTGTCCGCTTCGGCCCTCGCCTGATCCGCGTCCGTCCTGGCTTGTTGTGCGTCGGCCTTTGCCTGTTCCGCATCCGCCCTGGCCTGTTCCGCATCCGCCCTCGCCTGTTCCGCCGCCTTCACGATGTCGTCCATGCGGCTCTGCAACTGCGCCAGCGCCGCGCCGGTGTCCGTGTCCGTGTCCTGTGCCAGCACCGCCCCTTCCTGCCCCAGCGCAAGAAGGCCCGCGAGCACCATCCACATGCTCGATGAGGTCCGGTTCATCATGGGTCACCTGTCCTGTGTTCTGTGAAGGTTAAGGTTACGGGGATATCCGTCACTCTGTAATGGTCAGTGTCCCTTGGGACGACAGCGCGTCGGAACTCCCGCCCACCATCACCAGCAGTTCACCGCTCTCCACCACCCACTCGTCGCTGTCCATGTCGTAATACCGCAGATCCCGCACGTTGATGGGAATGGTCACCGTCTTTGTCTCGCCGGCATCCAGGGCGACCCGCTTGAATCCCTTCAGTTCTTTGTCGGGACGCCGCTCGGTGGTATCCGGATAGGAGACGAACAGGAACACGACCTCTTCGCCGGCCACGGTGCCCTCGTTGGTCACATCCACCTCCACGTTCACCACGGCGCCCTTCGTGGCGGTCTCACAGGGAATGGTGAGTTCGCCGTAGCTGTAGC
>JAKQNG010000135.1 GCA_029565915.1 Deltaproteobacteria bacterium | reverse complement strand
CTGAGCGCCCTGATCGCCCGTCGATACCTGCGCGTTCCCTTTGTGGGACTTCCCAACTGGGTGGCCGGGCGACAGGTGGTTCCCGAACTGCTGCAGGAGATGGCCACCGTGCCGGCGCTGCTGAAGGAGACACGGCGACTGCTGCAGCCGGAGGAAGCGGATGCCCAGCGGACGGCGCTGAGGGAGGTCCGACGGCGCCTGGGTCCGACGGGCGCATCGGCAGGCGTGGCGCGGATGCTGAAAAAGCTGGCTGGTTGGTGATCTCTCGCAGACGTGGTTTGCGCGATGTCGGTTCCGCGCTATATTGGGCAGGACAGAACAGTCAGGTAACGGATGGTTCAGCAGATGACAGAAACGGACCAACAGCAGGTACCGGCCGGAGAACGCACGGGACCGTCGGGGGCACCGACAGCGCCGTGGGCGAAGGCATCCCGGAGTCCGGGTCGCTTTTCGCTCTTTCCGCCCGCATTCCTGGCCGTCCGTCCGGGTCCGGACAGCGGCTTCTTCCGCGGTGCACCATCCCTGCCCCCCGGAGAGATGCCGGAAATTATCATTCGCGCGCCCGGCGAAATGCGGATTCTGGTGGCCGCGCTCATGGTGTCCATTTTCATTTTTACTGCGTTCTACTGGTCCGATCTCGGTTTCATCAACCAGAAACTCATCGCGGTACTGAACCTGCTGGTCCTTGCCGGCGTCGTGGACTATTTCCAGAAGGTCTATGTGTTCCGGGGCGACAGTGTGGCGCGGCGCGTACTGTTCCGCTGGTTTCGATATCCCCTGCCCGCGGCCTTCACCGTGCACCGGGAGCCCTCCGGCGCCATTGCCATCACGGACGACCGGAACAACACGGTCATCCTGGCCATCGGCCGGGACATGGTGGACAACCGCATGGCACAGGCGTTGAAGGACCTCTACCAGTGCCAGCAGGAAAGCAACTTCGAGATCGGATAGCCCTCCTGCCTCACCCTCCGGGCAGCGCTCAATAGTTTCGTTTGATCAAATTCAACCCGGCGATATTATAGACACCCGGAACAAGCTGAAAACATTACCGGATTCTATTCAGGCAACAGGAGACGCCCATGAACGAGAAACTGAAACTTGCGGTAGACAATATCCTCAATCGTGTTGCTTCGGTGAAGGGACGAGGGGAGGAAGCTACCAAACAGGCAATGATCCTGCCCATGATTGAAGCCCTTGGATATGACATCTGGAATCCTTCAGAGGTTCAGCCGGAATATGAAGCTGATGTTGCTGTAAAAAAGAACGGACAGAAGGAGAAGGTGGACTACGCGATTCTTCTTGGAGACAAGCCTCGCATCTATATTGAAGTCAAGGCTCTGGGCGAAAGCCTCGATGGTCATCAGGGACAGCTCAAACGCTACTTCATGTCTACCCCGTCCGTATCTCTGGGGATTCTGACCAACGGTCTTGAATATCGGTTTTTCACTGACACAGGTGAACCCAACATTCAGGATGATGACGCATTTCATGTTGCGCGTCTTGACGCAGTGGAGCAGGGCCTCGAAGTAATGACACGGTTCCATCGCGATGTCTTTTCTGCGGAAGCAATCAGAGAATATGCGACTGAATTGAAATATACGGCCAAAATCATTGACCTTCTTCGAAGAGAAATCGACATCCAGGGCGGCGAAATCAGTGACGAATTGATGAGATGGATTCTGAAGAATCCTGGAATCTATGATGGGTCTGTAACGGCAAAAACAATTGAACGATTCAAACCGATTGCGAAAACTGCTTTACAGCGAATCATCAACGAAATCGTCCGGCGCGTGCTTCGAGAAATCGATGACAAAGTCACCCGCCCTGTGTCCGTAGCTCCGGAAGCGGTTTCAGATGCAGCGATTGATGCCGCTGCAGCCGCAATCGAGGCATCTCAATCAGACGATACCAATGCAGATGAAAAGCCGCACAAAGGGAGAGAAATCTGCACGACAGATGAAGAACTGAAGTATTTTGCCGTACTGAAAAAAATGTTCGACGGTTCCATCTACGCGACAAAAAAAATCTATGATCCTGCAGTGCGATCTGACGTTCCAATTGAAATCGCTTACAAAGATACGACTGCCTATCTGAACGTGTATTTCAACAAGCCGTCCTGGTGGATCATGCGACTCTCTGTGGAGAGCAAAATCAAGTGGATTGGTTTCGACATTGATCCCGAGTTCGCAAAAGATCTTACTCCAAGCAAATTCGAAATTCTAAAGCCCAGTGCTTTCGCTGAATTCCGGGTGAGGATTGAATCATCACAGGACCTGTTGACCCTTTCAGAGGTCATTCGGACATGCTTTGAAAAAACAATCGAAGATCGGGAAAAGCTTCGCCACACAACATAGAATTGACTTTCCGCTGATGAAGAGATCGTCAGTTGGATAATGCCTTTTCTCCGGCACGGTTACTGTAGATGGCGATTCACAAAAAACACAAAAATGAAAACGGAAGCGCATTCGAAGCTGAAGGACATCGTTGAATCCAGCGATACAAGGGCCGGATTGGCGTTCGATATCGTTTCTCAATCATTGGTGATTGTCTCTCTCATCACCTTTGCAATTGAGACCGGCAGCGAGCTTCCGGCCGCAGTTCAGCGTTGTCTGATGTCTCGGAAATGGTGATCGTCCTGCTGTTCTCGGTTGAATACCTGCTTCGGCTCTTCGTTGCGGATAAGAAGGCGAAGTTCATCTTCAGCTTTTATGGCCTTGTGGATCTGATTGCGATTCTGCCGTTCTATCTGTCCGCGGGTATGGACCTTCGCTCCATCCGGGCATTTCGACTTGTGCGACTGATCAGGTTTTTCAAGTTCTTCCGATACGGCAAGGTGATGGACCGCTTCAGAGTTGCCTACCGCATGATCAGGAATGAATTGTTGCTTGTCGCAGGAGTGTCCCTGCTGCTTCTGTATGTATCTTCCGTTGGTATCTACTACTGTGAGCATGAAGCCCAACCCGGGCAATTCGGATCCGTGATGAAGTGTTTCTGGTTCTCTATCATCACGCTGACGACCATTGGATACGGGGATGTGATACCAATCACTGTCATGGGAAAAATCTTCACCTCGTTTATTTCTCTGATTGGAATCGGAGTCATTGCAGTGCCAACGGGCCTGATTACCGCTTCTCTCGTAAAAGCGGCGGGCTCAGACAAACCTGTGGACAGTGAAATTCCCGCAACCCGGGCAGGCTCGCCCAACGGAGGAAACCGTGGCGATCAGGTGGAGAATTGATGCCGCAGGTCCCTGCCCTTCATCCTCCGGGTAAAAACGCTTGGCATGGTGTGGTCCCATGTGGCAGCATAATGGCTCCATTGCGGCGACGGGCTGTCGCAATGTCTGAACAAGGAGCAGATTCATGAAACTGTGTCGGTTGCTGTTGGCTGCCCTGCTGGCCGTATCTGCGGCGGGGTGCGCGGCGAACATGGTCGCCGTGTCCAAGGGAAAGAAGGCCTACGTGTCCAAGGGTCACATTTTCGGAACGAAGATGTACTACTGCGACGCCACGAGCGGAACGCCGGTCTGCACAAAGGTGCAGGAAATCCCGCAGGGAGGAGAGTAGCCATGAAGCGCACAGTTCTGCTCATCACACTGCTCCTGTCTTTGTCCGGCTGCGCTTACGTGGGCACCGGTCAGCACACGACCGAAGATGTCAACGGCGACGCCTGGTATGTAAAAACCAAGGGAATCGGCATGCTCGTCTTTAAAACAGAGGTGTACTACTGTCCGGCGCCTTCTTCGGGACAGGCGGTCTGCACCCAGGCGAAGGTGGTGGAAGAACCTGCTCCGGCCTATGCGCCGCCGCCGGCCTATGGTCAACCCGCCCAGCCCGCCACCGGCGTGCCCGCTTACCAGGATCCGAACGCATCGAGCGGCGTGCCCATGTACCAGGATCCGAACGCGCCGGCCGCACTGCCCCCCGGCGGAGCACCGGCACAGCCCCAGCCGGGCTATTGATTCCGGCGCAGCGGTCGGAATCGACTGTCTCATCCCGCTCATGTCATTTCCCACCCCGGTGCTGACCCTGACCGTCCCCGAAGGACAGGCGGGACGGGTGGATGTATGGCTCGCGTCCCGGGTGGAAGATCTCTCCCGCCGGGAAGCGGCGCGGCTGGCGTCGATGGGACAGGTGCGCGTGAACGGCCGGCGCATCGAAAAAGGCACCTCCGTCCGAGGCGGCGATCAGATTGATATCCTTGCACAGTGGAAGACACCCCGCTGGTCGGTCCTCCCCTGCGCGGAAATGGCGCTGGACATCCTGTACGAGGATGCGTCGATGATCGCCGTGAACAAACCCGCCGGCGTCCCGAGCTGCGCCCTGTCGCCGGAAGATGACACGGCCCTCGCCTGCGGCATTGCGGCCCGTTTTCCCGAATGTGCCGCCGTCGGCCGCAACGGAGATGCGGGACTCGTCCACCGACTGGACGCGGAAACCTCGGGAATCCTCATCGCCGCCCGCAGCACAGCAGCCTGTGACGCCCTGCGCCGACAGCAGGAAGCCGATGGGATCGAAAAACGCTATCTGGCACTGGTGAACGGCCCTTACGACGGACCGCGGACCCTGGCGTTTCCCCTGAAGGAATCCGGTCCCGGTGCCCGGAAGGTGACCGTGCACCCGCAGGGACGGCCGGCCCTCACGGTGGTGGAGCAGGTCCGGGAGCTGACCGGCGGCCAGTCGCTGCTGACCGTCCTCATCCACCGGGGCGTCCGCCACCAGATTCGCGCCCACCTCGCCCATGCGGGATATCCCATCGCCGGCGATCCGCTGTACGGCAACCCTCCTCTGCCCGGGCCCGGGCGCCTGTTCCTGCACGCCTGCGCCATCCGCCTCAATCATCCTGTCCATCGCCGCACCGTTGCGCTAGAGTGTCCACTGCCCGACGAACTGCAGCGGGCCCTGCTAAACGGCTGAACCGCCGTTTCCGTTGGAGAGCCATGGGAAAAATACACGTCCTTTCCAGAGTGGTGGCCGACCAGATCGCGGCCGGCGAAGTGGTGGAGCGCCCTGCGTCCGTGGTGAAGGAACTGCTGGAGAACAGCATCGATGCGGGCGCCACGTCAATTCAGGTGGACATCGACGGGGGCGGCGTAGGTCGCGTCCGGGTGCTGGACAACGGGGAAGGCCTGTCAGCGGAAGATGCGGTCGCCGCCTTCGGACGCCATGCGACATCGAAAATCGCGGACATCGACGACCTTTCGCGCATCGACAGCTACGGGTTCCGGGGCGAAGCCCTGCCGTCCATTGCATCCGTTTCGAAAATCCGCGTGGACACCCGCACCCGGGATCAGGTGGCCGGCACGCGACTGGTCATCGAGGGCGGGGACATGCGGGAAACCCGGGAGACCGGCTGTCCGACGGGCACGGATTTTGAGGTGACGGATCTCTTTTATAATGTTCCCGCCCGGCGCAAGTTCCTGAAGCAGGCGTCCACCGAAGGAACCCATTGCGTGGAAGCGGTTATCCGCATGGCGCTGGTCTGTCCGGCGGTGGGATTCCGCATTCTGGTCAACGGCCGCCGCGTGCGCGAGCTGCCCTCCGTCGACGATCCCCTGAGCCGCGTGCGGGACCTGTTTGCTGCCGAAAGCCTGGCAAAGGCGGAGGGCAACGAGGACGGGGTGCGGGTGCAGGCAGTGCTCGGGGCACCGGACCGGGCGCGGGCGGGCGCGGGATCCCTGTACACCTACGTGAACGGTCGGTTTGTCCGGGATCGGGCGCTGCTGCGGGCGGTGACCGCGGCCTTCGGAGGCACGCTGGAACAGGGACGCTATCCCGTGGGATTCATCCGCGTGGAAGTGCCGCCGGCGGCCTGCGACGTGAATGTCCATCCCCAGAAAACCGAAGTGCGTTTTGCCGATCCCCGGACGGTGTTCCGCGCCGTGACCCATGTCATCGGCACCATGGCGGCCCGCTCCCCCTGGACCGGTGCGATATCTGCACCTGTGCCGCCCGCCGACGGCGTCAGGGAGGAAGCAATGTCCTACGCATCCGGACGGAGCTTCTTTTCTCCACCCGCGTCTACACCAATTCGAGCCCCTCGTCCGTTCCGTCCGGACCCGACGACAGCTGCACCGGAACCATCCCCGTCGACCACGGCCACAGGCGGCGCACCCCGTTTTCCCACCGGCGTGCTGCAGGGCGTATCCGCCGGTCGCTTTTCCGCCATGCATTACATCGGTCAAGGCGCCGGCACCTACCTGCTGCTGGAGGACGGGCCGGATCTGGTCATCATGGATCAGCACGCGGCCCACGAGCGGGTGACCTACGAAAACCTGCGCGCCCAGCTGCAGGAAGGGAGGGTGCGGTCCCAGCGGCTGCTCGTTCCCCATCCGGTCGATCTGGGGCCCGCAGAGGCTGATCGCATCATGGAGTTTCAGGACGACCTGTCGCGCCTCGGGCTGGACGTGGAACGGGCGGGTGCCGACCGCGTGGCAATTCACGGCATTCCCGCGGAAGCGGCCGGCGCCTCTCCGGATCGACTGCTGGCGGAGATGATCATCGCGCTGGAACAGGGCCGGGACGGCTCAAGGGGCGAAGGGGATGATCGGGTGATTGCCACGATTGCATGCCACAGCTCGGTGCGGGCGGGGCGGTCGATGGCGCCCCGGGAGGTTCAGGCGCTGCTCTCCTTGATGGACGGCGTCGATTTTGCCGGACACTGTCCCCACGGACGACCGGTGCTGGCCCGCATTCCCTGGGTGGAAATCGGTCGACGGGTGGGGCGCGGTTCCCCATGACCGGCAACGGATATCTCTTTCCCGTAAAACTGCTGGTCATCGCCGGTCCCACGGCCAGCGGAAAGACGGCCGCTGCCGTCGACCTGGCCCACCACGTCCGGGCGGAACTGGTGGGTGCGGATTCCATGCAGGTATACCGGGGCATGGACATCGGCACCGCCACGCCGACGCCTTTCGAGCTGCAGGGCATCGTCCATCACCTGATCAACATGGTGAACCCCGACGAAACGTATGACGCGGCGCGGTTCTGCGCGGACGCGGACGCAGCCATCGCGGACATCCACCGCCGGGGCCTGCGGGTGGTGGTGGTGGGCGGCACGGGCATGTACCTGCGAATGCTGCTGCGGGGCATGCAGGGCGCTCCGCCGCCGGATCCGGACATCCGGGCGGAGCTGGAACGCCGCGCGCGACAGGAGGGCTGGCCGGCCCTGCACGGGGAACTGGCGGCGGTGGATGCACCAACCGCCCGGCGGCTTCATCCCAACGACGGGGTGCGCATCGTGCGGGCGCTGGAAGTCTGGCGCCAGACCGGCCGTCCCATCTCCAGCTGGCAGGCGGCCCACGGCTTTGCCACGCCCCGCTACGAATTCCGCATGGTCGGCCTGGCTGTTGACAAGGACGAACTGGCGCGGCGCATCGAGCGGCGGGTGGCGCAGATGATGGCGGACGGTTTCGTGGACGAGGTGGAAGGTCTGCTCGCGGCGGGCTATGCGGGCAACCTGCGCCCCCTGCAGGGACTGGGGTACCGGCGCATCGTCGCTTTTCTGGAAGGGCGCTGCACAAAGGAGGAAGCGGTGCAGCAGATCGTCGCAGATACCCGCCGGTTTGCCAGGCGCCAGCGAAACTGGTTCCGCTCCGAACCCGTGCATTGGCTGGAGACCGTCGAACAGGTGAGGGAAGCGGCCCGCGGCTTCTTCTGACCGCCGCAAGAATGTATTGCGGCAATAAAAGTGCGGTGATATGACAGCGCGTTCATCCGGGGAAGGAGGGCCCATTTACCGTCATGTCTGAAAAAAGCGAAAAGAAAGCGAATCTTCTCGCCGAGCGGATGGTCCGGAACGAAGAAATCTTCTGCAGCCTCTTGTACGATGAAGCCAATTCAACGCTGCGGGTGGTGGATTTCCGCGGGGGCAATTTCCAGCAGAAGCAGGATTATCTGAACCGGGTGCAGGCGGCCGAAGGCTTCCGCAAAATTTTCACCCTCATCGAACGGGACGACATGCAGGGCTGGCAGCGCTGCGGTTACGTGCGCGAAGGCTCCATTCCCGGCTACTACCGGCGCTCCGACGCTTACGTGATGGGCTGGATGGCCAACGAGGATATCACGGCGGAGTTTTCGGAGGAGGAAGAACCGGACGAACGGAAGGCCCACCTGGCCCAGATCCGGACCCTCGCCGCGGAGTACGCCGAACAGAAGGGCACCGGCCTGAAGGGCGAAAACATCACCCCCGAAGAAGTGCCGGCCCTGCTCGAAGGGGAACTGGGACGGGTCAAGGGAAAGAGCGACGGGAAATCGAAGGCCAGGAAGGTGAAGATTGAAGTTCCCGGCGATGAGAATCCTCTGTTCATGCAATTCAGCCGGGGCGTGGAATTCTACTACTGGGCGGTGACGAACAAGCGGACCCGTCAGGCGAATGTGCTGGCCGCCGAGTATCAGGACTGTTTCGGCAATGCAAAGCTCGACCTCTATTTCACGGAGTTCAAAACCAAGGCGGACGTGGCCCTTGCCCGGTTCGGCGTACAGTCGTTCGTCAAATGGCTCGGCGACATCGGCACGGTGGCCATCTTCGGTCTGGTGGACGCGGACAACCTGCCGCTGAACGCCATCTATGCCAGCACCGGTTTCCGCAACAGCGGCTGGCTGCAGCACCAGGTCGTGCGGGGCAAGGTGGTAAAGGATCAGATCCTCTGGACCCTCAAGCTCGTTGCCTGATGAAGGAATTCGCCACCCCGGCCGCACGGCGGCTGAGCGACGCCTTCTCCAACATTCCCGATACCTGGAAAACGAGACTGTCCCGGACGAGGCACCTGGCCCGACCCGACGACCCCATGCGGCGGATGCTGGACGGAACCACACTGCGCGAATGCGTGGCCCGGTTCCTGTCCACAACGCCCCTGCCACAGGAGCCCCTCATCCTGTTCATGGACCGGCACGGCGGCAGCGAAAGCGCGCACGTCTCCTCGTCCCTCATCGAAATGCTGGGACAACGGGGTCGCTGCGTCTTTGTCCATACCGCCTTCGCCACCTCGCCGGCGGGGATCGGCACACTGCTGCGGGCCTCCCTGACCCGGAAAGGCGCGGACTGCGGCGTGCTGGTGGATGTGGTGGCGGTCCATCCGGCCGCGGAAGGCTATGGCGGCAGTACGGCGCAGGCGGCTGAGCTGTGTGCGGCATTCGACCTCGTCATCACCCTGGCCCCTTCGGGAACCGCCGGATGTCTGGCGCTGAACGCTGCGGCACCGGACCCGCTCCTCGCGGTTTCCCACATCAACGTGCTGTCGTTTTCCGATCCGGAACACCTGGTGGCGGATCTGGCCGTGTACGAAGAGATTGTGGCAAAGCGAACCGACTTTCACCACATCCGCTTTGTCGTGGAAGTGAAGGACGAGGGCGCCTTTGTTCCGGCGGGCGACTGCCTGCTGGGCGAGGGCGGCAATGCAAGGGAACAGCTGTGGAAATTACTGGACGAGGCGCGGCGTTATCCCTACCGGGTGCTCATTGAACCCGTCGCGAGGGGCGCGGTCGCCGGGGATCCCCTGCGCTGTCCCTGCCGCACGCTGCTCGAAAAAGGAGAAGGGCTTCCCCTGCAGGTGGACCGGGTACTGCCGGGAGGGGGCGATTTACTGGTAACGGGCAGGGGACTGGCTGCCCGGGGAGAACGATCATGAAATCATTGAATCATTTGGTTGTCGTGGCGGCGGCGCTGCTGGTGTTCGTCGCCGGATGCAGCGAAAAAAAGGAAGAAAACAAGCCGGTTCCACGGGTGGCGGACGGCGGTGGCGGCGCCTTGAAATGTCCGGTGTGTCCCGATGAAGCCGGACACGAGCAGACACCGGCGGAACGATATGCGGCCATGAAGGAGGAAGTGGCGGCAGCCCCTTTCCGCGTGTCCGTGGAAAACGCCTGGCTGACCGGGGCCTGCGCGCGGGGACCCGTCCCCGCGGAACGGCGCAACACCAGCGGCATCAGCGCGGTGATGCGGGGAAATGTCACCTACACGGGTGACGACCTGCTGGTCTCCGCGGCCGTGTCCGGCGCCATGGTGGTGAACGTGAACGGCAAGCGGTTTGCGGAAGTGCCGGCGCTGGTTTCAACGAATGGGGAATCCGGATCCCGGGTGGCTGCCCCCGTGCGGGGTGCCGACCCGTGGGTAAAAGGCCAGACGCGATCGCTGGTATTCGAATCCATGCCCGTGAGCGAAGCCTTCTGCGAAGTGGTGCCCGAAGAGGTGACACTGTTCATCTCACTGGAAACCATGGGCATCGCGGACGGCGGGAGGAAATGGGTGCTGGCGGCACTGCCCCTGCGCTGGGAGGAAGTGGTCGGCATGGCAGTGGACCGCCGGGTGGATATCCGCACGCCGTCGGGACCGCAGCCGGCCAAGGCGCGATTCAGCCGTCTGTCGAAGGTGCTGGTGACCCGCCTTGACGGAACGGATACCTGGGTGGAACGGGGAGACGTGGTGATGGAAGGTGCCTTTGAGCGGGCGGCTGGAACCTCCTTTCCCGTGGAGGTGGTGGGCAGCGAATGGCAGCTTCGGGTAAAATCCGTGTCAACGCAGAAAACCTATAAGGACACCTCCCTTCCGGGCGAAGACGAGTTTCTGGCCGTCGTGGAAGCGGAGATCGTCAATACGGGCGACGCGGACGGAAAAGCGGGCGCCATCCGGGCCGCGCTGGAGGTGGAACCCGGTCGCTGGGTGCCTCCCCTGGCCGCGGAGCTGGGCGCCATGGAAAAGGACGCAGCGCTGACCGCGGGCAGCAGCATCACGGGTGTGTTCCTGTTTCCGAGGGGACGATTCGAACGGCCCTTCCGGCTGCGGCTGGAGCTGCCCGAAGGCGCGCCCCTGTACCTGCCGGTCTTCCATTACGATCTGGGCCCGGAGCGCAGCCCTCTCTGAGCCGCGAGGTGACGTCCATGGGACGCGGACGACGCATCGGTTTCCTTGTCCTGCTGATCGCAGCGGGTGCCGTTGCCACCTTCGCCTGGTGCGTCGCAGACACCCACAGGCCGACACCCATGTCCGCCACGCTGCCCCTGGAAGGCGATGTGACCCCCGACGGAACAGTGGTGCCCAACGACCGGTTCGCCCTGTCCCACCTGCTGTACGGCTGGTTTTTATCCCATCCCCTTCTGAAGAAGGACCTGCGCATTCTGCTGCTGGGCTTTGACAGCGCCAGCGGCGGCCGCGCCGGGCGAACCGACGCCATCATGGTGGTGGAAATCCGGCCGGAGAGGCAAAAGGTCGGGGTCATCAGCATTCCGCGGGATCTGTGGGTAAAGATCCCGTCCCTGGCGGATCCGGCGGCAGAAAACCCGGAAGACGCGCACGGGGACAGCGAAGAGGCTCCGGGCACCGACAGCGACGGGGATCCGGGGTTCAGTCGCATCAACCGGATTTACCGCCTCGGCAACGCCACCTATGGCCCGGGCATGGGGCACACCCTGCTGAAGGAAGTACTGCGGGCCGAGCTGGATCTGGAAGTGGACTATACGGTGGCCGTCGATTTTGCCGGCTTTGCAGAAGTGGTGGATCTGCTGGGGGGCATCGACGTGCAGGTGGACTGCCCCATCCGGGACAACTTCGTCAACCCCGATTCACCCACGGGTTACGAGGCCTTTTTTGTGGAAGCGGGGCGCCGTCATTTCGACGGACACCGGGCCCTGATGTACACCCGTTCCCGGCACGGCCGCACGGATCTGGACCGGATCCGACGCCAGCAGGCCGTCATGATGGGCATCCGGGACCGGGCGCTGAAGGAGCGGCTCGCAGATCTGCCGGCCCTGTACACCCGCCTCTCCGGTTTCATCAACATGGACATGGACCTGAACCTGGCCCTGTCCGTGCTGCAGAGCCTCCGGGGCATCGGTCCCGGCGACATCCACGGGCTGGTGCCGGGAGGCGACATGGTCGTCCGCTCCACCACCGACGATGGCAAGTCTGTACTCCTGCTGCAGAAGGAAAAATTTCTGGAACAGCGACGGCATCTCTACCGGGCCCCGCCCCCGGGAACCCGCACGCGGGGGAAGTGTCAGGACGTGAACGCGGCCGTGGACTGGCGGGCCCACCGGACGGACGAAGAATAGATTTGCATCGAGCCGGACCCGTGTCAGATTTGGTGTGCCGTCATCGGGGGGCTGACGACGACGGACAAATTCATGCAGATCTGCGCCATTCTCATCACCCGCAACAACGAATCGACCATCGAAAACCTGGTGTTGCGCTGCCGCCACGTAATTGAACCCGACGTGTTCGTGGTGGATCGGGATTCCGTCGACGACACCGTACAGCGGGCCATCGCCGCCGGGGCCATGCATCTGGATGCGGCACAGGGCCGGGAGTCTGTCGTGATGGCCGCCCTGCGGGAAGTCGGGGCACTGGGGTACACCCACGCAGTGGTGCTGCGGGCGTCGGATGCGTCCCACCACGCACCTGAGCAGATTTCCCGGTTCGTCAACGCGGCGTTTGATAATCCCGGCGGTATCCTCATTGCCTCGGGTCACGGGGCCGCCACACGCCGGCTCGCCAATGTCATCGCCAGCATCAGCGGATGGCGGCGGTTCGAGGACGCGGCCTCCACGTTCCGCCTGTATCCGGTGGAGGAAACCCTGGGGCTCGGCTGCCGGGAATCCGACGACCATGTCGACACCGAGGCCCTGGTGCGGGCATCCTGGGCGGGTATCCCCACCTGCCACATTCCCACGGCGCGGGAATGGGATCGGACCGCGCCTGCGGCCGGCCTCTCCCCCGGATTCGGCCTGCGGATGCTGGCGGGCATGCTGATCCGATCGCCCCGACTGCTCTGGCGCCGCCTGTCCGCTTGAGTGACCTTTCCATTTGTCAATGAGAAGCTGGCGGCGGGGTGCGCTTTCTGCTACAAACGGCGCCCATGAATCACTTGTCCATTACATTGCACATCGGTCGATGGCTGCGGCGCTACGGCATCCTGATGCTGCTGCTCGGCATTCTGGCCACGGACCTGATCACGGTCACCCTGAACGGGATGGGCCCCAGACCCCAGCTGCCCCCCAACGGCTATGTGGAAGAGCGGGGCGCCGTCACCCTCCAGTGGAACCGGGGCAACATCGAAAAGCCCATCACCCTGCAGGTGTCCACCACAAAAAGCTTTGATGCACTGGTGGAAGAGACCACCGTGTCCGGCACCACTCATACCTACAACCGGGAAATGCAGCGCGGACAGACGTATTTCTGGCGCCTCATGCAGGACGGCGTCCCCAGCGCCACCGCCCACTTCGTCATTTCGACGCACCACGTGAACCTGTGACAGGCCGACCATGAAATACCTGAAAACCACCGGACAGTTCATCGCTTACTGGTTCATGCGTTACGGCCACCTGCTGCTGCCGTTTTCCGCCTGCGTGCTGTCGTTCGTGTCCACCCACATCCTGCTGGACGCGGTGCAGAACCGCAGCGGCGACGACATCTACCACCTGATGAACGAATATGCGATGGCCCACGGCGCAAAAGTCGGCGACAGCATCTTCGGACCCCTGGGCATTGAACACGGCCAACCCGTGCTGCGCTTTTACCAGTCGCTCTTCTATATGTTCAACGTGGCCGTGCACCTGGTGACCGGCTGGAACCTGATGTTCGTGCACAACCTTACGCTATGCCTGTGTTTCGGGCTGTCACCCTTCTCGCTCTATTATTTCCTGCGCAAACTGGGACTCCACCGATGGACCGCGGGACTGTCGTCCTACCTGTCCCTCGTGTCGG
>JAKQNG010000192.1 GCA_029565915.1 Deltaproteobacteria bacterium | reverse complement strand
CACCGACACCGACACCGATACCGATACCGACACCGACACCGATACCGACACCGATACCGACACCGATACCGATACCGACACCGATACCGACACCGATACCGATACCGACACCGATACCGACACCGATACCGACACCGACACCGATACCGATACCGATACCGACACCGAAACGGACACGGATACGAGCACTGATACCAATACCGATACTGAAACCGAACCCGGTGTCCCGATCGCGAGAGTGTTTCTGCCCAGCGGTTCGCCCCTTGATCGCGGGGTTGGCCTCGATGTGTTCTTCGACCAGAGCATGAATCCCGCCTCGCTGGTGATCGGGGGAGACCTGGGTGAAGAGGAAACCCAGTGGAGCACCGTGACGGTCCCGAATGATCATCTGCAGATCAGCCCGACTGCAGCCTGGAATGCGGGCTGGTCCCGGCGCCTGGTACTCGACGTGCAGAGCGAGGCCGGGGTGCCGCTGCCCACGCTGGAAGCCGAATACGATGTGCTCTATGTGGACGAGCTGACCTACCTGTATGTTGACGTCCAGCTCGGCAGCAACAGCAACAGCGGCCTGACACCTGAAGAGCCGCTGCAGACCTTCGATGCGGCGTTCGTTGTGGCCGATCTGAACCCGGCGGTGTTCCTGGTCGCCGGCGGCGACTACCTGCTGAACAGCGATCCGGCCGAGGAGAACTACCTGGAGCTCCAGCAGGGAATATCCCTCTACGGCGGGTACCGGAGCGCCGGACCCGACGGCTTCCAGGTCCGCGACGCTGCCGCCTACCCGACCCGGCTCATCGACGAAAGCACGGCCACCGGGGTGACCAACGCACCGGTCAAGGCACCGAGCAGCAACAACATCGGCCCATCCACGGTGGTGGACGGGTTCGAGATCCGGGGCGGCGGCGGCACGGTGTGTGCGGCCGTATGGCTCGACAACGCATCGCCCACCCTGCGGCACAACAGAATTCAGGGCGGAAGCTGCGAATACCCCTACGGGCTCCATGTGTCCAACGGCTCCGGCCCCTGGATCGCGGTAAACGAAATCGACGGCGGCGTGGCCACACAACAGGCAACGGGCGTGTACGCGGAGAGTTCGGCGATACTTCTCGAACGGAATGTGATCCACGGTGGCACCGGCAGCTCCCATGCCATGGGCGTCTCGGTGAGCTCCTCGCTGGGGGATCTGATCCGCAACAACCGCATCGACGGCGGCGACGGCGCTACATCCTGCTACGGCATTCACATGAGTGGCGCGGCTGTGGCGGCCAACAACACGGTCGACGGCGGCCAGTGCCCGACTTACTCCGTCGCGCTCGCCTACTCCAATGGTGAGGCCGTGATCAAAAACAACATCCTTTTCACATCCGGCGGCACCAACCGCCTGTGCATCTGGGAAGACTCGGGTGCCGGGAACCCGGCCGCGCTGCTGAACAACGACCTGTTCGACTGCCCGACCGCGCTGTACGTGGACTTTGTAGCCACCGCCGGCACCTGTGCCTTCTGGGGCAACGGGAACTGTCTGACCGACATCGCCGCGGTAAACGCGCTCGTCGACATGAGCGAGGGTTCGAGCGGCAACGTGAGCGTGGATCCGGGCTTCGTCGATTTGGCTACCGACTGGCACCTCACCCCGGGCTCGCCCGTGGCGGTGAGTGAAGGCGGACTCGACCTGTCAGACGAATTCCCCGTCGGGCTGGCAGACGACTTTGACGGCCTGAGCCGGACCATCCCCTGGAGCATGGGTGCCTGCGAGCAGGACTGAGCGCCGACTCGAATGCTGTAGGGCTCTGGAAAAGGGACGTATCTGCCCCGGGCACAATCGAGGTGCCCGATGGGGGAACGATCACGGCATGTCGTCGGGTGCGAACGTTCCCGCTGCGGGACACGCCGGTTGACATTCCCCACCACATGGGCGACCTTCCCGCAAAGAAGCCCGGAAAGCCTGTTTACGCCTTCCGGAACACAATCATGTCCGGTTCAATAAAGAACAGAATCAACGCGTTCATCGGCGAAGAGAACCTGGAATTCTTCCGCCATACGCGCAACTACCTGTCGGGCACGGTCGTCTCCAACATTCTCGTCGTCGCCAGCCTGCCCATCCTCACCCACTTTCTCGACCCGGACGAATACGGCATCCTGTCCATCTTCTTTACCGTATCGTCCGTCTTTGTCATCGCCTTCGGGCTGAACATCAACGCGGGCATCACGCGCTACTACCTGGAAAAGAAAGACGACTTCGCCGGCATGCTCGGCACGAACCTGCTGTTCATCGGCGGTTTCAGCCTGCTGCTCCTGGCCGCGGTACACCTGTTCCGCGCTCCCCTCGCCCACCTGGTGGGTGTCGACGAAACCGTGTTCTGGTACGGTTCCCTGCTAGCCATCCTCTCGGTGGCCATCGAAATCTACATGCCCCTGCTGAATGCGGCCCAGAAGAGTCGGGCCTACGCGGCACTGACCGTGCTGAAGACCGGCGCCGCCCTCGGGCTGTCCATCGGGCTCATTCTCTACCTGCGGGAAGATCGCTACCTGGGCCGCGTCTTCGGCGAGCTGATCGTGGTGGGACTGCTGTCCCTGTACGCCGTCTTCGCCATGGGCACCATGTCTTCATGGCGTTTTTCCAGAGCCCACCTGTTCTATGCCCTCGCCTTTTCGCTCCCTCTTCTGCCCCACACCATTTCCCGCTTTGTGCTGGGGTGGTTCGACCGGATCCTCATCTTCAACATCGTGGACGAAAACGCCACCGGCCTCTACTCGTTCGCCTATGACGTGGGGATGGCCATGAACCTGATTGTGCTGGCCACGGTGAGAGCCTGGCGGCCCATCTTCTTCGAAGAGTACCGTCAGCAGAACCTCGATCGCATCAACCGGATGGCCCGGCACTACGCGCTGGATATCTACTTCATCGCGTTTGTCATCATCCTGTTTGCACAGGAGGCGGTCACTCTCGTCGCCGACGAAAAATTTGCACCGGCGTTTCCCCTTATCCCCGTCATCATCCTCGGCTATGTGTTTGTATTTCTGTACACCCTCTATTTCCAGTACGCCGCCTTCGATCGGCGCACCGGGTTGATTTCGGTCAATACGGTCATCGCCGGCGCCGCCAACGTGGGCCTCAACTGGTGGCTGATTCCCATCTTCGGCTACGCGGCCGCCGCGTGGACCTCCCTTTTCTCGTTTGCCCTGCTGTATGTATTGCACTACCTGAATGCGCGCTTCGTGCTGAAAGCAGCGGTGATTCCGCCCGGCGCCGTGCTGCCCCGGATGGGCCTCCTCCTCGCGGCGACTGCCGCCGTGATGGCGGGCGGCGCGGTCATCACTGTCTGGTGGATCCTCCTGCCCCTCAAGGCACTTCTGCTGGTCCTCGGTATCCGGTACTATTATGGATGTCGCAGGCGGGCGGTATAACCATGGGTGCGTATTTCCTCACCAGCAATCCGGACGCCCTTGACAGGGCCATCGATCGCATGGCCCGCAAGGGTCTTGGACGGTATGTGGCGCTGGACACCGACGGCGTGACGCTGCTGGCCTTCCACAAGCGGTTCGTGGACAACGACGATCACATCCTGCAACGGGACAGCGACTTCATCGCCGGGTTCGGGGCCTGGTCCTACGGCAGCCGCTTCGGTAACGCCGCGCTGCCCGCAATCTGGGGCGACCTGGTAAAGGGATGCGAAGTATGGCCCGCGGTCCGGGGCCATTTCACCTTTGTCGTCCGGTTGGGTGGTGCGCTGACCCTCGTCACCGACAAGTGCGGCATTTACCACGGCTTCGCCGGGCGAGCGGACGGGCACTTCTACGCGTCGAGTTCCCTGTTCGCCGTGGCGGAGGCCCTGCCATCCCTGTCCATCGGCGCCCAGGAATGCATGGAATACCTTTACACCCAGGCCACCTACGGCGGGGCGACCGTCTTCAACGAAGTCCGTCATCTGGAGCCCGGGGCGATTTATGATCTGCGGGGATTTGAAAAGCGGACGAATTACTACTTTCCGGCCCGGCAGCGCGTATCGGTGGACGAATACCTGACCGCGGCCGATGACTGGTTCGCCGGATGCGGCGACGCCTCCCTGAAATGGTCCTGCGATATGTCCGGCGGTTATGACTCGCGCACGGTGGGCACCCTGATGGAACACGCGGGCTGCCGGTTCGGATACAACACCAACACGAACCCGAAGGATCCCCGGGATCACGCGGTCGCTGTGGAAGTGGCCGGCGCCGTGGCCCGTCCCATTGAGCTGTTCGACCGGGGAGAGGAGGATTTGTCGTTCCCCCAGCAGGTGGAGCGCTGCTTCGTGCAGCTCGAAATCTGCCGCGACGTGTTTGCCGCGATGGAGACGCCGTCCTTCTTTGCCCGCAAGGCCGCGTCCTTCGACGTGGTGGCCGGAGGCTATGGCGGCGAGCTGCTGCGGGACAAATACAGCCGCTTTTCTTCGGTGCGGGGGCTTGTGGAGACCGCCTACTTCAACGCGGGAGCCCACCTGCCGCCCGGCCTGAAGGACCGCTACCTGAACGCCCTGGAGGCCAAGTTCAACGCCCGGCTTGCCGAATGGCGGCCGCCGGATATGAAAACCGGCGTCGAGATGATTTACTATCTGGAAAAGATGCGCTTCTGGGGGGGCAGCCGCATCACCGCATTCAACCAGTTCTGCTACCGGCTCCATCCACTCCTCGATGACCTGCTGGCGAAATACAGTTTCGGCTTCACGCTGGACGAAAAGAGAGATGCCGCCATCCAGCGGCGCATCATGACCGCCGCCTGTCCGGCCATGGCGCAGGTCCGCTCCAGCTACTTCGACCAGCCCCTCGACTGGCGCGAAGGACCGCCGCCGGGAGGCCTGCAGAAACTGAAGATGCGGCTGAAGAAATGGAAGTACGCGGCAGACGGGTGGTTGATCGCGGCGAAAAATGCGTCATTCATTTCCCCCTCCCGCAGTTCTTCGTTTGTCTCGGCGTTCGCGCCGGCGGGATATCTGGCCGGCCTTCTGGGCATCCGGTTCAGGGATGTCTACAACCTGAAGATGCAGGGCCGCTACCTCACCCTCGAAAAAACCTTCGATCATTTCCGGGATCGCATTTCTCCCCGATAACCGACCATCCGTTGCCGGCACATCAATCGGACGGCAGGACGCCCCGGAATCGGACGATGGCCGCATCGACAAGGGCTTTCAGCTCCGGCTCCTTCCGGGAGAGGTACGCGGCAAAGGCATCGCCCAGGGGCGGGCCGTCGTTCGCAACCGCGGATGCAGACGGCTGCCGGGTGTCGTCCGTCAGGATGGCAAAATAGTTGGAACCGCCGAGACCCAGGGAATTGACGGCACCGGCGGTGGTGGAGGCCGGGAGGGGAGCGGTTTCCTTCTGGGGTAATGCCCGCCGGATGACCCCGTCGAGCTCGGGCCGGAGGTGTTCCAGGCGCCGGATACCCGGGGCCGTGCGGGTGCGCAGAGCCTGGACGATGGTCATCATGCTGGTGGCGCCGGAGCCACCGTAGAGATGGCCGATGTGGGACTTGGTCGCGAGGACGCACACCGGATCGCCGTCCTGGCTGCGCAACTCCGCGGCAATGGCCCGCGCTTCCATTACGTCGGACACCAGGTTGGCGGAGCCGTGGGTGTCCACGACACCGATCTGCGAAGGGGCGATATCCGCCTGCGCCAGTGCATTGCGGATGCCGAGGCGAATGGCTTCCTCCGTGGGCGCCACCATGGATTTGCTCTTTGCTTCTGACGAACCGGAAACGGCATGGATGATGCCCAGGATGCGATCACCGTCCCGCCTTGCGTCGTCCAGCCTCTTTACGAGAAAGAGGGCGCCGCCTTCACCGATGAGAAAGCCCCGTCCGTCGCGGTCATAGGGTCGGGCCTCGGCTTCCGCCACCGCGTCCAGCTGGGTCACCGCGCAGGAGAACACGTCGCTGGTCTGCCGATTGATCCCACCGGTAATCATCATGTCCACCTTTCCGAACATGAGCTGGTACATGGCGGGCACAAAGGCGGCGACCCCCGATGAACACGCGGAATCCACAACAAAATTGGGTCCCCGCAGGTTCATCTTGTTGGCCAGTCGCCCCGGCGTGATGTTGGTCATCC
>JAKQNG010000191.1 GCA_029565915.1 Deltaproteobacteria bacterium | reverse complement strand
GAACGGTTCCCGGGTTTCTATCGAAGAAGTCATCAGCAGTGGACAGGCCCAGCCATCATCCGAGATTCCGGGCGGCCATGCCCTGTCGCTTCCCAATCGGGGAAGAATCAAGATGGATTTTGGCCCCTGGACGTTTCTTGTGAACGCCGTTGCCAGTCCGAAAAAGTTTATTGCACCGATGGGATTTGAATGGACTGGTCAGATATATGTGGGAATTTCGGGCATCCTTCACATCGTTTTCATGACGCTCATGTATTTCATTCCTCCGAGTCCGGAAGGTCTGTCCCTCGATCAGCTGGAAGAAAATAACCGTTTTGTGAAATACATGCTGACTGCTGCGGAGGTTGAGCAGGAAGAAGTTCCGGAATGGCTGAAGAAGGACAAGAAGGACGAGGAGCAGGGCGGTAAAGGAAAGCGTCATAAGGGCGAAGAAGGCCAGATGGGCAAGCGGGATTCTGCCAAGACCGATAACCATTACGGCATCAAAGGCCCCAAAGACAATCCCAATCCGCACATGGCTCGTGACACGGCCAAAGAGATGGCCAAGAACGCCGGTATTCTGAGCTATCTGTCCGCAGCGAACGCACCCACATCGCCCTTCGGACAGGACACGGCGCTTGGTGTTGATCCTGAGAATGCTCTGGGCGCGCTGATGGGCAATCAGGTCGGCGAGAATTTTGGTTACGGTGGACTCGGACTCAGCGGAACGGGGCGCGGTGGTGGCGGAACCGGTGAAGGGACAATCGGTCTTGGAAATCTGAATACCATCGGTCATGGTGGTGGTGGCGGTTCCGGTTCCGGCTATGGACGAGGCGCAGGTGGACTGGGCGGTCGTCGGGGCAGTGCGCCACAGATTCGTTCCGGCGCAGCAATGGTGCAGGGCTCTCTGTCAAAAGAGGTCATCCGGCGGATCATTCAGCGTCATATCAATGAAGTGAAGTTCTGCTATGAGAAGGAACTCGCAGCCAGACCGGATCTCGAAGGTCGCGTCTCGATCAAGTTCATCATTTCCGGAACCGGCGCAGTCCAGATGGCTGCCGTCGCGGAGACGACACTTGGTAATGCGAAGGTGGAAAACTGCATCGCCCAGGCGGTGAAGCGATGGACTTTCCCGCAGCCGAAGGGCGGTGGTGTGGTCATCGTCACGTATCCGTTCCAGCTGACCGCATCGCAATGATCGCGTGAAGCAACCCGCCATCGGCGAGACGTTTGAAAATACCTTCCGGCATCCATCAACAACAATTGACACCATACTCTGCACTGCTTAGAGTCCAGCCATGACTGGTCTGCAATGCGTCAAAGGCATGCATGATATTCTCCCGACAGACATGCCCGGGTGGCATTTTGTTGAACAGAGTTTCAAGGAACTCATGTCACAGTATGCCTATAGAGAAATCCGGACACCGGTCCTGGAACCTCTGGAATTGTTCGTCCGGGGCATCGGCGATGCGACGGATATTGTGGAGAAGGAGATGTATACGTTTGCAGACAAAGGTGGGGTAGATCTGGCCTTGCGCCCGGAAGGAACTGCCTCCATCGTCCGCGCGTATATTCAACACGGTCTCGATAGACAGAATTCCATTAACAAGCTGTTTTATATCGGGCCGATGTTCCGGCGGGAGCGGCCGGCCAGGGGAAGGTTCCGGCAGTTCTATCAGGCCGGTGCCGAACTGATCGGAGCAGGGGAGCCTGCGGCGGATGCGGAGATGATCGAAATGGCGGTGCGATTTGTCCAGCGGTTGGGGATTTCCGATACGGCTGTGCTGATCAACACGCTCGGCGATGCGGACACACGGAAAAGTTATCGAGATGCGTTGCGCAGCTATTTCCGACATCAGGCGGACAGGCTCTGTCAGGACTGCATTCGGCGGCTGGAAAACAATCCTCTGCGCATACTGGACTGCAAGGTGACGGCCTGCATTGAGGCCTGCAAGGAAGCGCCATTGCTTCACGAGCATGTGAGCCCGACCGCCATGGACCATTTTTCCGCGCTGCAACAGAAGCTGTCCCTTCTCAATGTGGATTTCAAGGTGCAGCCCCGGCTGGTCCGTGGCCTTGACTACTACACCCGGACCATATTTGAAATTCAAGGTGGGGTAGATACCCTCGGCGCCCAGTCGACCATTGTCGGCGGAGGTCGATATGACGGCCTGATTGCACAGCTCGGTGGGAAGCCGACCCCCACCATCGGCTTTGCCTTCGGCATTGAACGACTGCTGCTCCTGCTGAAAGAAGATCGCTTTCCGCCGGAAACCCGGAAAATATTTGTCACCGGCGCTGGCGATGACGACTATTGCCACATGGTGACCATTGCCTCCATGCTGAGGGACGCCGGCTTTACGGTCGAAACCCCGTATGCGTCAGGCAGTCTTCGTTCGCATATGAAGCGGGCGGCCCGGTCCGGTGCGCGGTTTACCGCGATTGTCGGGGAAGAAGAGTGGCAGACAGGATGTGTGGTTCTAAGGGACATGCAGACCGGCGAACAGGAAGCCGTGGCCATTGAACAGCTGGCCGGGAAGATGATGGAGAAACAGTGAAACCAGCCGGATTTCTTTTCGCCTGTGCCGTTGTGTTGTCCATCCATGTTTCCCTCCCGGGGATTGCCGCGGATGCTGCGTCTTCGGAAACCGCTGCGCAGGAAAAGACGCCCATCGGATTGCAGGGAATTGAATTGACCGAGGAAGAACAGGGGATCGAGGCCAGACCGGAGCGCCTGATCATTCCGCCGTTCTATTCTGAAAAAAAGGGCAATGTGCATTTCAAGGCCGTCTTTCCCCTGTTTTATCTGAGGGAAAGGCATGGAGACGGAGCCCGGCGGGATCTGGGAGTGTTGCCCTTTTACTGGCAGCACGACAGCGCGGACGCGCACGCCCGGGTGTACTTTCCCTTCTACTGGCGTTTCCGGAATGCAGCGTTCGATGCAGATATTGTTCTGCAAACCCACTATTCGAGGAAGGAACACGGTTTTCATTTTGGATTTTCGCCGCTGTTCTATTTCGGGAGAGACGAATCAACGAAGAAATCCTATCAGATTGTGCTGCCGCCACTGTTCTGGAATTTCCACAACAAGGATGGCGGCTTCCTGTATTCGCTTCTGTATTACGACCAGCGCATCAAAGACGAGTTCAAGAGAGGGTTGGTGCCTCTCTTCTTTTCGAATCGCACAAACGGAAGAACGGTCACGACCGTATTGCCCCCGCTGTTCTGGCATATCAGCGATCCGGTGAATTACGCCACAACGACCGTTCTGGGACCTCTGTTCCTGAAAACCCGGGAGCATGGATGGAGCGCCGGATTGCTTCCTGTTCTGTATTTCGCGCGGGATCAAAACTGGTCGCGCAACATGGTGCTGCCGCTCTATTACGGCAGTCGGGTGGGTGAGCTGCGAAGCCACTATTTTCCGGCATTGCTGTCCTACTGGCGGCATTCGCCGACGCTGCGGCAGGGTGGTGTAGCCATTTTTTATCACTGGTATCGCAGCGAGGGCGAGTACCTGAACATGTACTCCCCACTCATCTGGCGATGGGGAAACAGCCGGACGTTGAAACGCAATCTGTTGATTCCGCCGTTGTTTTACCGGGGCAAGTCGCCGGTGGACGACGACCTCATGGTGGGCCTCATTTACTGGAATTTTAAAAAGCAGAGCATGAAGCATGTGCTGGCGATCATGCCGCTGTTTGCCCACTCGAAAGATATGGTGGAGAACAACCAGCGGATATGGATTTTCCCGACCTTTGATTTTGGATGGGGCAAAGGGGGAAGTCATTTCCGCATTCATCCGCTGCTGTATGTTGGCAATTCGAAAGACCGCAACCATCTGGTCCTCGCACCGGTCTTCTGGCAGTTCAACAATCGACGGGACCGGAATACGGTTGTGTTTCCGATCTGGTGGCAGTTCCGGGATATCGAATATCACCGCACGAGGCGGGTGTTTTTTCCCCTCTGGTGGCAGTTTGACGATACCCGGCACAGGGAATACCGGCGGATTGTGTTTCCGTTTTACTGGGACTTCAACAATCCCGCCGACCCGCGCCGGACGATCATGACGTTCCCGCCCCTCTTCTGGCGGGTGAAAGATGGCGACAGCGCGCGCACCGGTGTGTTGAACGTCTCCATGCACCGCGGCGCCTTGAAGGGCAACGATTTCTGGACGTTCAACCTGTTTCCCCTGGTGCTGTTTGGAAAGCCGCCCGCCCCGGATGGGGCAAGGTGGGAGCTGCTGCACGGTCTTGTCGGTTGGCGCCGTCAGGGTGATGATCGCCTGCTGAAGCTGTTCTGGATTCCGATTCCGCTGCCTCCCGCAGAGCGCTAGATTCCCGCCGCATTGATGAGGAACAGGACGTTCGGCGCCGGGCCGGTCTGCACGTGGGAGGCCACCAGTTGCAGCTGCAGGCAGCGCTTTTTATCGGAGAACGCGAGGCCGTAGTGCAGGGCAACCACCCGGGGGGCCGCCAGCAGTCCAATCTGAATGCCGCCGACCAATTGCAGCATGGACGAGAGTTGCAGACGCAGCTCTTCAGTTAAGGCCAGTTGCCGGAACGGCAGGTCGATGGACCCGTACCACCAGGGATTGTCCGGGGAAGTCGACGTGGCGGTGAATGCCTGCGTGGCATCGAGAAACAGGAGTCCCGTTGCGACACTGCTGCCATCCGTGCGTTGCGTTGCCAGCTGCAGTTGCGCCCGGTCGGGCTGGTGGCGATGCAGGGGCCAGTGCACTTCCGCTTGCATATCGAACGGCCGGAACTGAAAGGTACCTGCGGCGCGCAGAGCGTGGCGGGTGGCGGCCGCAAAGCCGGGAGGGGTCACCAGGTAGCGCAGGTTGAAATCGGCAGCAGGCGCCGCGATGGATTTGCCAATGGAATGGCGCATGGCGATCGTGACGAGGTGTCCGGTCATGATGAGATCGTCCATGGTGCGAAGGGGCAGGCGCTTTTTGCTCTGCACCGGGGTGATGCGATAGTCGGCGGCCAGCACCATCAGGCGGCGGATGCCATGCCGGGTTTTGATGAGGGGAAGGTCGGCGCTGCCGGACAGTCCGATGGCGTGGTGACCGGTGGATTGGCTGTCTCTGGTGTTCATCCGGTGCAGGGAGGACGCGGCCAGCCGCACCCGGAATGGACCGGCGGCCACGGGCAGTGCAAGACCGGGCTGCAGGGAGAGCCGGGTTTCGCTGACGCCATCGGCGGTGAGCAGGGATCTGTTTACATCGGCAGACAGCGATGGCGAAAAGGTGCGGGCAACGGGCGGCAGAAAAACAGCACCGACGCTCATGTCCATCCGGTAATCATCCGGTTTGGCAGGAAGGATGGACGCGAAGTCCTGCACAGCCGACAGATCGCTCGTCAGCTCCACGTCGGATGGGTAAACGGACCAGCGCATGCGGCTCTGTGTGTTTGTCATCGCCCGGTCGGTTGCCAGAAACTGCGCATCGGCAATGCGGCGATCCGTGGCGATGTCCGCGGACAGGGCCGCATCCATGTGGTCCATCCGCCCGGCAGACTGGGCCTCCAGGCGCGCATGGTGCCGGGTCATGTCCATCAGGTGATTCACTTCGATGGCGTGGGCGTCGGAAAACAGGGCAATGGCGCTGTCCATTCCCGCGTTGGTGCGGATGGCCGCATGTGCCTGCAGGCGGAGTCTGCTGTTGATGGGGACGTGGAACACCGGCCCGGCGTTGAAGCCGTCTTCGGCGGTCCAGCCGAGGCGGGGCGCGAGCAGTCCCGGATGGTCGGGAGGAACGAGTTTCAGCGCCGGCGCCGCCAGCACGGGTTGACGGGCGATGCGCAGGACCGGCCGCTGGAGGTAGATGATGCCGTTCCGGGTGGCCGTCATTTGCGCGGCATCGATGGTGACGCTCCCGCCTTGTCCGCACAGGAACAGGGTGGCTTTTTTGAGAACGCAGCCCTCGGGATGGCAGTGGACGGAAGGCGCCATGAGGCAGTGGGCGTGCGCCGGGTGTGTGAATCGCAGGGTCATGTCGGCACCGTTCCAGGTGCCGTTGCGAAACAGAGTGGCCGAATGGCCCAGAAGCTGGAGCTGATGCGTGGTGACCACAAAAGGTCCGGGAATGTCGACAAATCCGTGTTCGGCAAAGAAAACGATGCTGTCCGTCTGCAGCTGCAGGGGCGAAAGAGATATCCGTACGTTGCCGGATGCGATGAAGGTGTCGCCGTTGGAGAGTGCGGTCATTCTGTCGGCGGTCAGCTCCACGGTGCTGGCCCGGGCGCGCAGCGGCATGAGGAAAAGAAGAATGGTTAAAGCAGAAATCAGGTGTGGAAGTGCTCGCATGGTTTTCGCTGCATTGGTGTCGGCGCATCCGTTGTACATCAGGACACCGGACCCGGGAAAGGGCGGATGTGCAAGGGGAAGGAGGTTGGCCGATTTCGCCATTTTTCCGGCCGCCATTGGCCACCTTGCGAGAGATTTCCAACCCTGAAAGTTACGGAAAGCATTATCCCGCCTGACTTTTGGGTCGCCCTTGCGTTTCGTTTTAACTGGCACGGTTTTCGCTAATGGCCCTTGCCATGAAAAAATACATTTCGCCAATCAATGATTTCTTCTTTCGATATCTCCTCGGACAGGAGACCCACGAGGCTCTCACCCTCAACTTCATCAACAGCGTTCTTGCCGACGTGGGCATGGGTCCGCTGCAGAAGGTCGAGATCCGGAATCCCTTCAGCCCGAAGGATTCCATCACCGACAAGGAAATCGTCCTCGACGTGTGCGCGCAGGACGAGCAGCACCGCATCTACGACATCGAGATGCAGCTCGCGGGCAACACGGTCTTCGTCAACCGGGCGCTGTTCTACTGGGCCAAATGCTACAAGGCGCAACTGGAAGAAGGCGACGAATACAACCGGCTGAATCCGGTCATCTGCATTGACGTGCACAATTTTCCGCTGTTCGAGAATCCCCACGTGCACAACTGCTTTTTGCTGCGCGAGCGCGAAGACCGCCAGCCCGTGCTCACGGACCACCTGATGCTGCATTTTCTCGATTTGACCGTGTTCAAGAAGCAGTCGTATACTGTGAACAGCAGCCTGACGGACTGGCTACGCTACTTCTGCATGGACATAGAGATGAAAGGCCTCGACACCATCATGGAACGCAACCCCGCAATACGGGAGGCCCACGACCTGTACGAAAAATTTACGGCTGACGACGAGCTGATGGAGCGGTACGAAGCGCGGCAGAAATACCTGCGGGACGTCTCCACCATCAAGCGTTTCAGCTACGACGAAGGAAAGGCCGAAGGCTTTGTTGCGGGCGAAGCGAAGGGGCGTGAGGAAGGGCGTGAGGAAGGGCGTGAGGAAGGGCGTGAGGAAGGGCGTGAGGAAGGGCGTGAGGAAGGGCGTGAGGAAGGCATCTCCCTTGGTGCGCATCAGAACCGGCTTCAGATTGCCGCCACCCTGAAGGCCCGGGGAATGGACCTGGCGGAAATATCTGACATCACCGGCCTGTCCGAAGAAGAGATAGAACGCATCTGATTTTGGCTGTTCCCATCCCGGCCTTCCCAAAGGTGGATGTGTGGTCGTCGGGGGAAGGAGATTACCAGTACTTTGCGCGGTCGGGGAATATCCACCGGATGCCGCCGCGGGGATCGGCGCAGTCGTTTTTTCTGCGGGGAATCACATGCACGTGCAAAACCGTCTGCAAAGGTGGTACCAACGGGTTGTCTTTCTGGTTCCTGTGCGAAGATATCCGCGCCGGGAGTCAGGCCATTTCTGTTTTTGACAGAACGAAGGACCGGACCTGCTCCACAAGCTGGAGCAGTGAATGGCGATCCATGTCTGCATCCAGAGGCAGGGCATCGTATCGGAAAACCGTCGCGAAGGGAGAGAGCAGGATCACGTCATTGAGAGAGTCTGGAAAGGACAGATGGTTTGCCTGGGCCAGTTCCAGGAGCAGACCCAGCTGATGGTTTTTGGGGTAGTCAATCCCACTGTGGCACAGCCAGGCCTTCAACAGCTTTTCGATCGCCTGCTGTGCATGGAATCCCAGAATTTCCGTGTCAATTTCCGGATCCGACAGCAATGTCCGCAGGGCCTTCTCGTCCTGTTCCGATTTTCGGATCAGCAAGGCCACGATATCAGGCTGCTTCATAGACGACATGTCCTTCGCGAAGGGCCGTTCGATAAACACTGCCGGGAACGTCCTTCAGCTCATCCAGCTCCGATTCGCCGACGACCAGCAGATCCACACTGAGAAGCAATCCGCGAAGGCATCGGGTCAGGCGAACGATTTCAGCGTACCGGTTGGGAACGTGGGCCTGCACAACCAGCATATCCACATCGCTGTCCGGCCCCGCCTCTCCTCGCGCGACAGAACCGAACAGGATGATTTTTCTGGGTGCAGACACGTGGACAATCCGATCAATGGCTTCGTTGATTTTAGCCTGTGTCACACACCACGGATGTTCCATTTCAGTCTGAGACGTCATGCGTTCAGGGTATGCAGCGCCATGGATTTGATCAAGCTGGATTTCCGCCCCCATCCCGCCCTTCCCAAGGTGGAGGTGTGGTCGTCGGGGGAAGGAGATGGCCCCCATCCCGGCCTTCCCAAGGTGGAGGAGTGGATGTCGGGGGAAGGAGATGGCCCCCATCCCGGCCTTCCCAAGGTGGACGAGTGGTCGTCGGGGTAAGGAGATTACCCCCATCCCGGCCTTCCCCCGGTGGACGTGTGGACGTCGGGGGAAGGAGATTACCAGTACTTCGCCCGATCGGGGAACACCCATCGCACCCCGCCCCGGGGATCGGCGCAGTCGCCTTCCCGTCGGGGAATCACATGCACGTGCACATGCATCACCGTCTGCCCGGCAGCAGCGCCCGCATTGATCCCGATGTTGAATGCCTCCACCGTGGCGTCCTGCGAAAAAACGATCTCCCGCCGGAAGAATGCGACAGATTCTGTCTCAGCCGTGCAGTAATGTCTCTGCAAGGAGGCTACTCATGAAAAACAAAGAAGATGATCAGATTCTTGCAACTGCCCGGGCAGCAATAGACGTTCTCCTGACGGCGTCCCGGGAAAATCGGCTCAACCGGATGGCAGACGCGGATTTTGCCGAAAACTGGAAGCAGATTTTCGTTGCCGGACCGCAACTGCATCCCGATGACTTTGATCCGGAGGAGGCAGAGATTGCCCATGACAGTCAGGCCCATGCGCTGTTCACGGACATTGCCAATCCGTATTTTGTTGAATCCGGATGGCCGGTTGCATTCAAGCCGATTGCCGTCGAGGCAAAGCGTCGATACGACGCGGAACAACTGACCGATGAACAGTACTACCCGACTCCGTGGGTGGAGATCATGGAGACCAGGTAAGCAAATCAACTTCTTCGCTTTCCGCGTACAGAATGCTGAGATCACACGCTTTCACGCGAAATTGGCTACGCCTTTTTGTCTTCGGGCGTGTAGAAGCATTTTCCAGCTTGATTCCGGGATCATAGTACACCTCACCCAGACAGATTGCGTTCATGAACATATTAATGTTCGTGGAGTTGTAGAGACGGATAACGTTTCCATATCGATACTGCTTCCCGGCGTCTGCTTTTCGGCTCAGCGACGGGACGTATGCGGCATTTGCATGTTTGCGACTCCAATGCTCCAGAATTTTCGAGTAGTCCCAACGCGCCGCGATGCGCCCATTTATGTCGATGAGCGCAATCGAACCAGCATCATCGGAAATGCACTTCTTCTGGAGGTCATATCCCTGAACTTCCAGTCGCAGCCCGGTGCTTGCACAGCGCTGTCCGAATACATGAAGGCCGGTAAAATCGTAACGATCAGGCCGGGTAACACTTCGATGACCATATCTTTTCACAAATTCCGAAACTCCCGATGACACATAAAAACCACCGGACGGTTCCGGAGTGAGAAGTGTAAGTCGATGCGTATTGAAGGCATCCATCAAATTCTTGATTCCGAACTGTTTGATCTCCCATCCGAGAAAATCAGGTTCGGAATATCCATTCGGGATGATCCCGAGTTCAGCTTCAAGTGTGTATCCACCACCATTTTCAGCGAAATATGGGATGACTACTCCATTTCGATCCAGTCGCTGACTCGGAATCCAGTGTTTCAAATGGATGTGTTTCAAGGCATAGCCCCGTAGGTTGTTGAAAATGAAAGTGGCGATTTCCTTACCTGATCAGCATGATCAGGGTCGCAAAACAACAAGGAGAATCGCCATGAGCAAGTGTAGCAAGAAGCGAAGGA
>JAKQNG010000161.1 GCA_029565915.1 Deltaproteobacteria bacterium | reverse complement strand
TCGGGGCATCCTGATCCTGAATGATGGCCAGCTGAGACACGGACAGCTCCCCGAAAATTCGCCGGAACATACGCGGGGAAAGCGATCGGTGAATCTCCTCGCCCATCGCGCCCGGGAAATATTTCTTGCGGAACACGCTGTACTCCAGGCTGAAATAATCCTCCACAAACTGCACCGCGGAAGCGTAGTTCTCCAGCATGCGCCGGGCGTACTCACCCACGATGTGGATCATCTCCATCTTCTGTTCGTAGTGCTGCTCCAGCGACCGATAATCCTCCTGCTTGTAGCGCACGCGGTTGTCCATCACCAACCGGTCCACGCAAATGGCGTTGTAGGTCACCAGGAATCCGCCCTCCAGCCGCAGGGCGCCAATTCGGCCCAAATGGAACAGGGAATCCTCCACATCCGCCGTTTCGGCCGGGTCCCGCCCCAGCTGGCGCTCGGCGTTGTATGCGTCCTTGAGCGACAGGACGGAGAAGGTCAGCGTTTTGTTGCGTTCCGGATTTTCCTTCTCCAGCTGTCGCAAAATGAATTGGCCGATATCCACCCGCCGCTCCAGTTGTTGGCGCATCTCCCCACGGTCGCTCAAAAACCGGATGTGCAAAAGATTCGGGGACGAGCGCACCACTTCCCGCCTCACCCATTTTTTGACGCTCCAGTAATTGAGCACTGTGCGCATCCGCTCGGATGGCTGTTTGATCCCGGCCTGTTCCGCCAGCTCGTTGAGCTCCTTGCGGTTCACCACGGTATCCGCCTCCGGCAGGGTGTCCAGCAGGAACAGCTCCAACTGCCGGAACTCGTTGAGCAGCCGCAGGGATCGGGCTGCCGTGCCGGTTTCGTCCAGATAGGCCGTGAGATCCTTCGCGTCGGCGAGCACCTTCGCCTCCCGCAACAGCGTGACAACACGAATCACTTCGGCCTTGTCGAGCCCCAGATCCTCGGCGATATAGTCCACGCGCGCCTCCGGTGTATCCGAAGAGGCTGCCCGCTGTCGGCTGCGGCTGGCCACCAGCTTGTTGAGGATGCGGATGGCGGTTTCGCGGTCCTTTTCGCCAAACAGCGGGGAGGACCGCACCTTCTCACCGGCCTCCCGCGCATTGTGTGCCAGGATGCTGTCAGCATAGATGTGCGGCATGTTCTGCCCGCGGCGCAGATATCCCGCCACCTCGAGGGCCGCGATGGCCGTGGTGACACGGGTTTCCACATCCGTCAGGGCCTCGTCCCAGCCGGCGCTGCGGGCAAGTTCCAGCGCCGATGCGGACAGCCGGCTCCGAAAGCGCGTGGCCTCCTTTACCGCGCGCCACACCTGCTGGATTTCCGCCATGTGCAGCTTTGAGCGGTTCAGCTGCACAAAATGCTTGTTGAGATCCTCATCCTGGAACAGCACATGACAATCGGCGTCCAGCGACGGATCACGTCCCGCGCGGCCGGCTTCCTGCACATAGTTCTCGAGCGAGTCCGAGATGTCGTAGTGCACCACCAGGCCCACGTCCTTCTTGTCCACGCCCATGCCGAACGCGGAGGTGGCCACCATGATTCCCGCTTCGCCGCGGATGAATGCGTCCTGGTTGGCGGTTTTCTCCTGACGATCCATCTTCCCGTGGTAGGGAAGGGCCGGGAAGCCGTCCTTTGTCAGCCGCGCCGCCAGCTCCTCTGTGGCCTTGGTGCGCGCCACATAGATGATGGTGGGACACGCGTGCGTCTCCAGCAGGCCGCGCAGCACCTCGAGTTTTTCCCCGTCACCGCTTTCCGTGACATGGTAATGCAGGTTCTTGCGCGCGGATCCGGCAGAGAACACCTCGAGCTCCAGCCCCAGCTTCTCCAGGAAATGACGCCGGATGTCGTCGAT
>JAKQNG010000134.1 GCA_029565915.1 Deltaproteobacteria bacterium | reverse complement strand
TGTGTCAACCGGGGACGTTGGTAACACTCAGACCGGGGACGTTGGTAACACTCTGTTCGTGGCCAATTGGATTCTCCGGTAGGGGACAATCTCTCTGTGCGAGTCGTTCAACAATGCGATCTCCACAGGACCGAGGTGGATGACCCACTGGAAGGAGATCAAGGTCTGACCCCAGAGGTCATTGCGGTAGATAATCTGCCATGGGTGGCCTTCATTTTTTTCAAACTTCGCCTCCCAGGCGGTGAAAATATGAGATTTTTTTAGCTGTTCACGTATACCGGACAGCAGGAGAAATGAATGCGCGCGGACGGGACTCTGAAGTCTCCAGAGCCGCCATGTGCCGTGAAGGGATTCCCGCGGCCGGAAGGAGGATGTGATGACCAGGAAACCGTGGATAATCTTGGCGGCGCTTTTTACGATGGCTCTGGCATCGGGTTGCGGCGGCGACGACGACAGCGCGGCGTCGGACGCGGACACAGATACGGACACAGATACCGACACGGATACCGACACGGATACCGACACTGACACGGACACGGACACCGACACGGACACCGACACTGACACGGATACTGACACGGATACTGACACGGACACGGACACCGACACGGACACGGACACAGACACCGACACGAACACGGACACAGACACCGACACCGCCGCGGACACCGATACGACCGAGGACAGCGAGCTCCCCGCGTGTGAGAACGAGTGCCCAACCGAGGGGGTGAGCGAGTGCTTCGGGGCCGGCTGGCGTCTGTGCGGCAACACCGATCCCGACGTCTGCCTCGAGTGGTCGGCCGTCGAGGCCTGTAACGATGGCTTCACCTGCGACCCCGCGACGGTTTCGTGCCGCGAGCCTTGCGGTGACTACTGTGAGCCCTTCTCGGTCATGCTGCTCCCCGACACCCAGTACTACACGAGCAAGCAGGCCAACAACGCCAGTAACACCTACCGCAAGCAAGCCAATTGGATCGTCAACAACCGCGCAAGCCACGACATCCGCTTCGCGATTCATCTGGGCGACATCACCGATCACAACGAGACCGGCGAGTGGCAGATTGCCAACGACGCGCATGCCATCCTCGATGCGGCCGGTGTTCCCTACAGCATGGTTCCCGGCAACCACGACTACAAGACGAGCGACGGCTTCGATCGCTCCGAGACCCAGTTCGACACCTGGTTCGGCTCCGATCGCTTCGCCGGAAAGTCATGGTACGGCGAGAAGATGGACGGCAGCGCCGTGAACAACTACACCTTCTTCGAGGTCGGCCCCATGAAGTTCATGGTGATTAGCCTCGAATACGCGCCGCGGAAAGACGCGCTGTGCTGGGCCGAGGATCTCATCGCGTCCCATCCAGAGCACCAGGTCATCATTGCCACCCACTGCTACCTCACCAGTAATGGTCACTATGCCGGCTGTCCGAGCGACGAGTACAACACCCTTGGCGCCGATGGCGAGACCACTTGGAACGAGCTCGTGTCGCGCTACGCCAATGTTTTCATGGTCGTCTCGGGGCATGTCGGCGAATCGCACCACAACGAGCTCCCAGGCAACAACGGCAACGTCGTCCACGAAATCATCGTCGACTACGAGTTCGAAGACCCCTGCTCCGCCGCCAACCTCGCCTCCTGCACCAACCACTGCCAGCAGGGCGCCCACAACGGCAACGGCTGGATGCGCGAGCTCGTCTTCGACCCCCGCAGCAGCACCGTCCACGCCCGCACTTTCACGGTCGAGGAAGGCAACGCCAATGCCTTCCCCGGCGGCGTCCCCGCGTTCTACTGCAGCCCACTCTTCAACGACACTGGCGACAATGGCGGCATCTGGTATTCCACCGAGCCGAGCGCGGCCGATCACGACTACGTCTTCACCCACCCCATGCTGAGCCCGCCGGCCTTCGCCTTCAACGACCAAGGCGCGCGCGCCTTCCTCGACCGCACCATCAATCGTGCTGCCTCCGGCAACCAGTATCAGCCCCTCGTCGGCCTCGCCGGCGACGATCGCTTCGTCGCCGTCTGGCAGGACAACTCCTCCGACGCCGATGGCGACGGCAACTACGACATCCTAGCCCGCGGCTTCGATGCCGGTGGCTGTGCCGGCTTCGCCGACTTCACCGTCAACGACCTCACCGCCGGCCAGCAACGCCGACCCGATGCCGCCGTCGACGATGCCGGCAACTTCGTCGTCGTCTGGGAAGACGACAACGACGGCAACGACACCTACCAGATCTACGCCCGCGGCTTCGACGCCACGGGCAACCAGCGCTTTGCCCGCTTCACCGTCAACAGCACCGCCGCCGGTCAGCAGTTCTTCCCGGCCGTCGCCATGGCCCCCGACGGACGCTTCGTCGTCGCATGGGAAGACGACCCAGAGAGCGACGGCACGAGCCAAGTCTGGGTGCGCGGCTTCAACGCCGATGGCTCCCAACGCTTCGCCGACCGCAGCGTGCACGCCGACGCAACCGGCGATCGCGGCGCTCCAGCCATCGCCATCGACGACGCCGGCAACTTCGTCGTCGCCTGGGAAGACGATGGCGACGGCAACGGCAACTATCAAATCCATGCCCGAGGCTTCAACGCCGACGGCTCGGAGCGCTTCGCCCGCTTCACCGTCAACAGCACCGCTGCAGGCCAGCAACGACGCCCGGCCATCGGCATGGCTCCGGACGGACGCTTCGTCGTCCTCTGGGAAGACGACCCCAACGACAACGGCGAGGTCTCCGTCCTGGCCCGCGCCTTCAACGCCGACAGCTCGGAGCGCCTCACCGAGTTCGCGCTCACCGGCACCTCCGGTGCGCACGTCCACCCCCGCATCGCGCTGCGCAACAACGCCGACTTCGTCGCCACCTGGGCCGACGATGGCGACAGCAACGGCAACTTCCAGATCCGCATGCGCGGCATCCGCGCCGACGGCAGCGAGTGGATGCCCGAACAGACCGTCAACCACGACGCCATCGGCCAGCAGGAAGCCCCCGCCATCGCGCTCAACGACAACGGCACGGTCGTCGTCCTGTGGGAAGACGACATAGATGGCAACGGCACCACACAGATCCTCGGGCGCGGTTACGACGCCCCCTGAGACCCAGGCTGAGCCTGAACCCCCCCACCCAATCCCACCCGGGCAGCCCACCCGTGCAAGCGGAAATCATTCAGGAATTTAAAAAAGTGATGGGTTCGGATTTTAAGGGAACAGTGCACCCTCGGTGCACTGGCGTTCATCCTCAGCCCGCTGCGCGGATGGTTGCCACGTACATGCCGCAGTTGGAGCCGATGCGGTTTTCTTCGAGTTCGCCGATGCTGACGATGGTGTCAAAGCCGGCGCTGCGGAAGGCCTCCGCCATGGGGCAGGCGGACGGATCATCCCCGGGCTGGATCATCCCTTCGCGACCGTTCGAGAGCGCCGCACGGGTGGGATTCACCGGGGTGAGCTTGATGATGAACCGCTCCGGGTCGAACAGGGATTTCACCTCCCCGGCATCCACGGGATATCCCGCCACAGCGGCAAAGTTGAGCGTGATTTTTCGATCTCCCGCCGAGAAAAACCGGTTGCCTTCTTGCGCAATGGCGCGCAGGGGCAGGGTGGCCGCCGGGATCAGTTCGCGACGACGGGTGTCGCAGGTGGTGTGGATGGAAAACTGCATCTGAAACCGCCCACCGCTGTATCGGCGATCTTTTACCACCTTCAGTTCCCGCAGGAATGCGAGGCATCCCTTCGGCGCCACCGTCGAAATAGAGGGCATGAGCCCCGGCGCGACCAGCCGGTCCGGCAGGCGATCGAGCACTTCGATGACCGCCGGGTTGAACGCCGGTTCGCCCATGCGCGCAAACTGGATCTTGAACAGGGGCACCGGCACGCGGCGGTCCGCAAACCGCCGGCCGACGAGGTGGTCGATCTGGGCCATGATTTCGTCGGCCGTGAGCCTTCCCGCATAATTCCCGCCCGCGTCGCAGATGGGACAGCGGACCGGGCATCCCTTGAGGGTGGAGACGATGAGCACCCACTTCTGTTCCCTGGGCAGGGGCGGTTGCACCGATTCGACAAACTCGATGAGGGATCCGTCGGCGGTCTGCGCCACGAATACCCGGGCCAGTTCGTCGTCGCCGCAGGTATGAACGATGGTCAGTGTCAATGGAGGCTCCCCGCGCGGGCGATATCCACGGCCGCCGCCATGCCGTCCCCCGCTGCCATGACGGCCTGGCCCAGCGTGCCAAGCCGCGCATCGCCGCAGATATACAGACCCGGGAGCGGTGTCAAGGCATCCGTGGAAGGGAGCATGTTTCCGGGCAGGATCGGCAGGGATCGGCGGCGTCCCACGGCGGCGAGGACGGCGTCGCAGGTCAAACGGAGTGACTCGCCGTTGCCGGCAAGGGCATGGACTTCCGGCCGGGCGCCGTCCCTTTCGAGACGAATGACCTGCACATCCGTCTGCAGGTGGATGAGGGGTTCCGCGGCCACCTGTTCCGCCAGCCGTCCGTGCACCCGGGGCTGCGTCCGTCGACACAGGAGTTTCACCGACACGCCCATCCGGGTCAGGGTGAGGGCGTAGTCGAAAGACGCTTCGCCGCCGCCGATGATGACCACGTCAGACGCTGCGGGACATCGACGCTCCAGCTCCCGCACTTCGAAAAACAGGCCGTCGTGTCCGTCGGAGTTCTGAACTCCCGGAATATCCGGCACGACGGGAGCGGTACCCGTGGCCACCACCACCGCATCCGCCGTCAGGGTTTCCCCATCCGCGTGCACGGTGAACGAATGCGAGGTTCCCTCGATCCGGTGCACCGATGACGCCAGGACAGAAACGGAAAAGCGCTGGAGCAGCGCCTGCAGTCGTGCAGCAAAGGCCGGGCCCGTCACAGGAGGCTCGATGCCGGGATAATTTTCGATGAGAAACCCGTTGGCCACCAGGCCGCCCGCCTGTCCCTGCCGATCGAACAGCCGCACGTCAAACCCCAGCCGCCGGCACTGCACCGCCGCCGCACAGCCCGCCGGACCCGCGCCGATGACGACGACTGTCTTCATGTCGCCAGCACTTCCGCCGTGGAAAGGGGCACCGCCACACAGGTGGACAGGGACAGGAGCGACTGCACATGTCGTTCTTCCGTGGTGGAGGCCATGGCGTCCACGGGCAGGTAGACTTCGAAGCCGCGACAGAAGGCACTGCGGGCCGTCGTCTCGCAGCACATGTGGGTGAGCACGCCGGCAATCAGCACCTGGGTTGCGCCCCTGTGCCGCAGGTGGGCTTCGAGATCCGTGCGGAAAAACGCGTCGTAGGTGTCCTTGGCAATCACCGGTTCGCCCGGCCGGGGAACCAGCGCATCGACGATGTCGGCCTCTTCGCTGTCATTGGAAATGACGCCGCCAAAGAAGCGCTGCAGCATGTTGCCATCCCCGTCGTTTCCGTGGCCGTGCCGCGTGAACACCACGCTGCGCCCGGTGTCCCGCCAGCGATGGAGCAGGCGCTGGACATTTGGAACAATGCGGGGTGCAGCGGGCAGGAAGGCGCGACCGCCGGGTTCGATAAAGTAGCGATTCATGTCCACCACCAGCAGGGCACAGCGATCCGGCTGGAGCTGCAGGTGGTTCCGGGGAGGGACCGCGCCGCGGATGTTCTCCAGCCACAGGGCCGCCCTTTCTTCCACCCCGAAGGGCGTGTAGTCCTGCGCGCGCAATGGCGATTTCCTAGTCGATGGTGGAGTTGATGACCTCGTGCCGGGTGTCATCGTGCATGGAGACGCTGGGGATGACACCGTCCCAGCCGCCGCCCGTGTTGTTGGTGATGGTCGAATCTTCGATGATGATGTTACCGCTGTGGTCGTTGGTGACAAAGAAGATGGCGTCGCCGTAGGCATTGGCAGTGTTGGAGTCGATGAGCGTGCCGCAGATGTCCAGAGTCATCGTGTTGCCGTCGTTGTAGATGGCGCCGCCGCTGCCGCCCCCCGGGGTGCCGCCCTCCGCCGGATTGCCGCCGTTGCCGATGGCGGAGTTGTGGGAGAACACGCTGTTCAGGATGGTCCAGGACACGCCGATGCTGCTGATGCCGCCGCCGTTGGAACAGACATTGCCCAGGTCGTCGCGGCCGCCGAAGGTGCTGTGGACCACGTAGACGGGGCGGCCTTCGTACTGACTGAACACGCGGATGGCAGCGCCGCCCAGGTCGGGGCCCGTGTCCGCGCAGGCGTTGTTGAAGAACCGGCAGTTGACCACTTTGAAGCGACCGCCCCGCACCCAGATGGCGCCACCGCCGCTGTAGTCGTCCTCTTCGCCCAGATCCCTCGTGTCCCCGTCGGCGAAAGTGAGGTTCTGCACGGTGAGCTGCGGGTGGTCCTGATTGTCGCAGTGTTCCGTGGTCCACACCTGGTCTGCATCACAGGTGTTCATGTACAGAATCCGGTGCAGGCCGCCGCCGGACAGGGTGATGAGGTCGCCGCCGTCGATGACCGTGCGGGGACCCGTGTTGTTTACGATTTTCGCGGTGTCCTCAAGGACGATGGTGTGAGGTTCCGGACCGCAGTTGAAGGTGATGACCCCGCCGGCTGCCACCGCCGCCAACACTGCGGCACTGGTGCAGCTTTCCGGTGTGCCGTCGCCGATGACCCGGTCGGGGGTGGTCGTGTCCTCTTCCATCGCTTCATCGGGAATGCCGCATGCCCCGGCCGGGTTCCCCGCGGCGGGCATGTCGTCGGTGATCTCCGTGTAACGGACGTCCCGGTTCAACTCCTCTTCCTGCGCGCCGCAGCCGATGGCCCAGATGACGGCCATCACTGCTGCCAGATGATTTCTTCTGTTCATGGCATTCTCCCGGTTTCTGCAGTTTCGAGCCATCCTACCCCACTTGGGCCGCCGGGGAAACGGGCTTTCCACGGGCGTGCACCCCGATCGGGAACCCGGAAATTATTGAGGAATCCGGAAAACCCATGTCGCTTCAGGCCACGTCCGGTTTTTTGACTTGGCGGCCCCCGGGGTCTACAACGGCTGCATGGCTGAAAACCCGGTGAAGCAGGTTCACTCGCTGATGTCGTCGCGACGCAGCGAACCAGTTGTCCGGACGGAGCGCCGGGGCGATATGCGCCGCCCATGCGACGACGTGGTCGTGCACCTCATCGACGATGACGGCACGATGATCCCCTTTGAGTCCTTTGATCTGAACCACGGGGGCATGTTCCTTCGCTCCGATCTGCTCATGTACCCGGGCGACGAGGTGGTGCTCCAGCTGGAAGTGCCCGGTGCCCCCGCGCCCCTGCTCGTCATCGGCAAGGTGGTGCATGTGGGGGTTGACGAAAACGGGGAAGCCTCCGGCATGGGTGTCTCGTTCTGGAGCCTCACCTCGACCGAGCGCGCCATCCTCCGCAACTGCATCTCCCCCGGCTCCCGCACCGCCCGCTGCGCGTGACCGTAAGTGGTTCTGCCCGGGTCAACTGAACCAGCTGTTGGTGGACAAACGCATCCCTCTCAGTTGCCCGCCAGGTCCGCGAGGGCGCCGTACTTGAAATTCCGGTCGGGGTTGGTGATGTCATCCGTGAGGCCGAAACTCCCGTATCGCTGGTAGGAACTGGAAAGAAGGAAGTGCATGGCCATGTTTCCGCCCAGGTCGAGGAACGCTTCCCCGTAGTTGTACTGGAGCAGCTCTCCCATGCCCGCGTCACGCTCCGCGCGGATGACATTGTCGATATTGGTCAGGTTGCCCAGCTCCGGATGCCCGCCACCCTCGTAAATGAAATATCCGCCCGGCAGATGCCACTGCGCGGCGGTGGCAATCCACTGCATCCGCCCCGATTCGTTGGTCCCGCCCGTTTCGTCAATCTGGGCCGTGATGTTATCCCTGGCCGCACTCAATATCTGTTCCACGGTCTGACCGTCTTCCATGGGCATGCTGAAATAGGCCTGACTGGAAATGCCGTACAGCAGGCCCGCAGGGTCGCCGATGGTGCTGTCCACGTATTCCAGCATGGGCACCACCCACCATTTGAGCATGGGCTGGTGGCTGCACAGGATGGCCCGTATCCGCTGGTTGATGGCAGCCTCCCCGAACACCTCCCCGAAAATCTGCGCCAGCCGGACCGTCCGTCGGGCATGGTTTTCGTGCTCCCCGATACCCAGATCCGCTGCCTCCGCCACATTCCAGGGCTGCTGCGGGAAAATCCCGTTCCACACCTCGTTGGAGTTTTCCAGGTAGACGTTCAGATCGGCATCCAGGTTGTCGTACACCAGCTGCGCCAGTTGTCGCACGTAGTCCTCCGTGGCGCTGTTGGGGATGCAGATCCAGATGTCCCTGCGCAGGGTGTTGCCCAGTTCGACCACCAGCTCCCAGGCGGCGTTGCCATACTTGCCGATCTGGGGGATCCCGGCCTGGGACGCGTCATCGAGGAGCTTGCGTTGGGACCACTCGGTAACGGTGGGCCAGGTCTGCTCCACGTCGTTGGCGCCCACAAACGGCATGAATCGGATGGCCTCAAACGCGACTCCTCTGACCGCCGCCAGAAACTCGTCGGTGAAGATTTTGTCGGTATCCCGCGGATATCCGGGCCGGAGCATCCGGAACCCGGTGAACCCGCTTTCCGCCGTGTCATCGGCGGTCCGGCGGGTGTTGCCGAAGTGGATGATGATGAAGCCGTGGCCGGGCCCGGGAGGACCGGGGACCACAAAGTCAAAGGTGGTGGTGTTCATAGCCGCGTCGTAGACGAGGTTCTCCACGGTGCAGCCAGTGGTGCCGGTCACGTCCGCCTGCCCGAGGAACGAGCATGCATATCTGCCGGAGACATCCACCCGGTACTCTTCCGGGTCATCGATTTCGTCATTCCATTCGGCGACCGGGCGATTGTCCCACACGAAGTCTGCGTCCACCGTCGGCCATCCCTTCTCGTCGACCTGCGCACTGGAAAGGGTGTCACCATCCTTTGTCCAGCGGTAGTTCTCCTTGACCACATCGACAAATGTCCCGCCGGCCTCCGGAAAGTTGAGGTTGATGCCGATACCGGAATCGGGGGGCAGTTCGTCCGTGTCCGCATCGCTGTCGGTGTCCGCATCGCTGTCCGTATCGGCATCGCTGTCCGTGTCGGCATCGCTGTCCGTGTCGGCATCGCTGTCCGTATCGGCATCGCTGTCCGTATCCGCATCCCCGGACGCCCCATCATCGCTGCCACATGCACCCGCACAGACGGCGGTGAGCAGCAACAACCACATCGCGTTTCGCATCTCTGTCCCCCTTTTGTTGAAGGTTACCTTTGCCGGATTGATTCATGATATGATGGTGCCATTATTCTGCCATCCCAACATCAAGCAGGACATTCTGACCGCCCTGGAAAAAACTGTCCCCCGTGGTATCTGGCTCCACGACCAGATGGACGGCAACGCGGATGCCCACATCAAAGCGGGCATTGTCGGCGCCTCGGAAACCATCCCCCTGGAAGACGGAAAGCTGCTGCTCTCCACCTGGCAGAACGTGTTCTTCTGCGACTTCGATGGACCGCGGCCGAGCCGGGAACTCGTCGTCACCCTGCTTCCCTGAAAACTTCCGCAGCCTGTTCAGATGTCGCCCTGCACGTCGGGCCACAGCACCCGGTGGAGCTGGAGCTGCAGCCGCAGGTGCAGGCCCGAATCGAGGATCCAGCGGGCCACGACCGCCGCATCGAATCCCGCGGCAGGAGAAATGAGGACGGGATTGGACTCCACCAGATTCCATTGCACAGCCCGCTCCACCGCAAAGTCAAAATCAGCCTGATCGGAAATGACGAACTTCACTTCGCCCCGGCGGCGCCGTATTTCGTCGATGTTGCGGTCCAGAAATCGATGGGCCACCCCCGATGAAGGGGTCTTCACATCCATCACCACCCGCACCCGGGCATCCACTTCGTCGATGGGATACGCGCCGCTCGTCTCCAGCAATACGTCCCCGGAAGTGTCGCACAGGGTTGACAGAAGGGCATGAACGGACGGCTGTTCCAGGGGTTCGCCGCCGGTCACCTCCACCAGCGGGCACCCGAAGGCGGACACCTGCTGCAGTATTTCATCAATGGTCATGACGCGCCCGGAAGAAACGGCCGCGTCCCTGGTATCACAGAAGAGACAGCCCACGGTGCAGCCCGCCAGGCGGACGAAGACGCAGGGCAGCCCGGCCCGGGTGGACTCCCCCTGCAGGGATCGAAAAATGGAGTAGACCCGCAGCGCGCTCACTCGTTTTCCTCCATTGGTGACCGTCCCGGGTCGACGACGCCCGCCGCGGCAAATCCCTTCTCCCGCAGACAGCAGGCGTCGCATGTCCCGCAGGGCGTTCCGTCCGGTGCCGGGTCGTAGCAGGTCCGGGTGACGCCGAAATCCACCCCGAGAGAAAGGCCCCGCCGCACGGTCTCTTCCTTGGAAAGGTACTGGAGGGGCGCGTGGATGGTAAAGCCGGGTCCGCCGTCGGCCATCCGGGTTCCCAGATTCGCCACCTTGCCGAACGCCTCGATGAACGCCGGGCGGCAGTCTGGATATCCCGAATAGTCCACAGCGGACACGCCGATGAAAATATCCGCTGCACCGATGGCCTCGGCAAAGGACAGGGCCACGGACAGAAAAACAGCATTACGGGCAGGCACATACGTGACGGGGATCGCCGCGCCCGGGCTGCCTTCCTTCGCCTCTCCGGCCCTCCTTGGCACCGGAATGTCGTCCGTCAGCGCCGACCCACCGAAGAGGTGGAGAGGCAACGGAAAAATCGTATGCCCCGCCATCTGCTGCAGGACCGCCTGTCGCTTCGCCGCCGCCAGCTCCACCCGGTGGCGCTGCCCGTAATCGAACGTGAGAGCGTGGACGGCAAAGCCTTCCGCCGCGGCCATGGCCGCCACGACCGCCGAATCCATTCCGCCCGAAAGCAGCACGACCGCTTTTTTCCGGTTGTCAGAACCCATGATATCGCCCCTTTTCACTGTTTCCACTGCCTGTGGATAACCTGTGGTCAATCCCGGACCTCTTCCCGCTGCCGGAAGAACTCCCCGCCATTCCGGGCTGTTATTTCAACGTTTCACGTGAAATCACCCGCTGCCTGTGGATAACTCCGTTTCACGTGAAACCATCCTTATCAGTATTGCTTTTCCAGTTTATCGATTAGCGCGCTGGTTTCATCGCTTCGCCGGGTGGGAATGCGCAGCTGAATCTGGACGATCAGGTCGCCCTTTTCGCTGCCGCGGCGAACACCGTGTCCCCGGATGCGCATACGGGCGCCACCCTGGGTGCCGGCTGGAATTTTCAACCGACCGCTGCCCCAGGGGGTTGCCACTTCGATGGTGTCCCCGTGCCAGGCCTGACCGATGGTGACGGTTTGTTCGGTGACGAGATCCATCCCCTGCCGCCGGAGAGGTCCTTCTTCCCGGATACGGATATTCAGCAGCAGGTCCCCGGACTTGCCACCGACAGGACTGCGGGCACCCTGTTCCTTCAACCGGATGGTCTGCCCACTTTCGACGCCGGCGGGTACCTTCACCTTCAACTGCCGCCGCTCCCCGTCAACGGGAATCGCGATATCGAGCTCCCGTCCGACGACGGCATCCAGCAGTTCGATCTCCAGAGTGGTTCGGATGTCCGCACCGGGAGGGGTGTGGCGGAAGGATGTCCGGGACTGACCCCGTCTCCGTCCGGGAGATCCGCCGAACAGGGTTTCAAAGATATCTTCCATGCCGCCAAAACCGGAAAATCCCCCGAAATCGACCCCGCCGAAGGGATTGTCGCCACCGGCTGCTGCCCGCTGCCATTTGTCCGGATCGAAGCCGTCCCGCAGGCCGTCGATGCCGTAGCGATCGTACAACTCCTTTTTACGGGCATCGCTCAGCACGGCGTAGGCAGCCGAAACCTTCTTGAACTTTTCCTCTGCCGCCGGGTTGTTGCGGTTGCGGTCCGGATGGTATTGTTTGGCCAGTCTCCGGTAGGCCTTCTTGATGTCCGCCTCCCCGGCATTCCGGTCCAGTCCCAGTTCCCGATACAGATCGTCGGCCATGGATACACTCCTCGCTTCTGCTAATATGCACACCGGCGCGTTTCCGTAAAGATCGGGATGGACCCGGGGCCGGTGACTCCGGTTTTCGCACTGCTCTCTTTATATATGAATATGAATATGATACGACCTCTTTACTTATGGCGGAATCGGACAACGGACAACTTCCCCGGCATGTGGGCATCATCATGGATGGAAATGGACGGTGGGCCCGTGCCCGGGGTCTTCACCGGATTGCAGGCCACCGGCAGGGGGCAAAAACCGTGGACAAGGTGGTCACCGCCTGTCGCCGGAGAGGTATCCGGGTGCTGACCCTGTACGCGTTTTCTTCCCAGAACTGGTGCCGTCCGTCGCCGGAAGTACAGGCCCTGATGGAGCTGCTGGGGGAATACATCCGCCAGGAACGACGGAAAATCATGGACAACAACATCCGCCTGACGGCCATCGGACACCTGGATCGGTTGCCCCCTTCCACCCACCAATCCCTTACTGAACTGATTGAAATTACAAAAGAAAATACCGGAATGACCCTTTGCCTGGCCCTTTCCTACGGAGGGCGGGAAGAAATCCTCGCGGCGACGGGTGCCCTCTGTGCGGAGCTGGCCGCCGGTCAGCTCCGTCCGGAGGCCATTGACGAAAAGGCATTTACCGCCCGTACGTGGTCCGGCTCCCTGGGCCCCGTGGACCTGATCATCCGCACCTCCGGCGAACAGCGCCTGTCCAATTTTCTGTTGTGGAGCTGCGCCTACGCGGAACTCCATTTCACGGACCGGATGTGGCCCGAATTTGATGAATCGGACCTCGATAAAGCCCTGGCGGATTTCGCTTCCCGACAACGGCGCTATGGAGAGGTGACGGAACATGACTGAAAACGCCCGATGGTCCAACCTGACGGTCCGCATTGTCACGTCGCTGCTGATCCTGCCGCCGGTACTGGCGCTCATCGCCCTGGGTTCGCCGGCCATGCTGGCCGGAGCGGCGGTGGTCCTTTGCGGGCTGGCCGGATATGAATTCGCCACCATGGCTGTTGATCGGGAATTCGCGGCCCACCGGTTCTTCATCAGCGGCATGTGTGCCGTCACCGCCTCCGCCGTGGTGGCGTCCATCCGGAGCAGCGCCGCCCCGCTGGCCCTGCTGATCTCCCTTGCGCCCCTCTTTTTTGCCCTGTTCATGTTCACTTCAAAGGAACCGACTGCCGCATTCCGCAACGGGGCCTTCTCCCTGGCTGGAACCCTGTACACAGGCGGTCTCTTCGGGGCCCTCGGCCTCATCCCCTTTGCCGCGGACGGACAGGGGCGCTGGTGGGTACTGCTGCTCGTCGCCTCCACGGTGATGAACGACACCTGCGCCTACGCGGCCGGGCGCACTCTCGGCCGGCACAAGCTTCATCCGGTGCTCAGTCCCAACAAGACCTGGGAAGGTTCGGCTGGAGGACTCATGGGCAGCCTGGCGGCGGTGCTGGTCGTGCGCCAGCTGTTCCTTCCGGAGGTGAGCCTTCCGGCCATGGGAGGGCTCGGGCTCTTCCTCGGCGCGGTTTCCCAGGTCGGGGATCTGATGGAATCGTTCATCAAGCGGAGTTTTCATGTCAAAGATGCGGGCCATATCCTTCCGGGCCACGGCGGGCTCCTCGATCGCCTCGACGGTCTTATCCTGGGCGCGCCGGTGGTCCTGCTGTTCACGATGGTGTAGTCCGGCCGCCGGACGGAGTCTGATTCTGCTGCTCTGCGCCTGCAGCGCACCGGTAAAAACGATGGCGCCGGCAGAACTACTGCGGATCACGCTGCCATCCCCACCGGAGGCGCCTGCCGGCAATTCTTTCGCTTGCCCGGACGATGTTCCACAGACCCGGTTTTACACCATCGCCACGGACGGCCGCGATACCGGGCGCGAAGTTCGTTCCGCCATCCCCGCCCGGGGAGCAACCGGTGAAGAGGTAATTTACCTGTCCCACGTGGTGCAGCGATACCGGGCGCGGAACGTGGAAGTCGATCGACTGTCCGTGCAGGCCCAGCGCTTTGCCTCGGCGGACCGCTTGTTCCTGCGGGGATCGGATGTGGACATCGATGAGCGATCGGTCCGGTTGTCCCTGGTGGGTTTCAACGGTGCCGGCTGGGACCGGGTGGAGGAACTCCGGGATTCGGTGCTGTCTCCTTTGTCCACGCCGCCGGGACCCGCGAACCTCACCGGGGAAGAAACCATCGGTCTTGAATTGAATCTGCTGCTGCAGGACGGAGCCCGCCGTACGGAGCCGCCGGCACCGGTGTCGTTCTTCCGCCCGAAAATGGTGTCGCCGGTGCCCCTGGAATGTACCTCACCCCGGGCGGATGTCCTCACCTGGCGGGGCGAACGGCGCGAAGGGTTTCGCATGGCGGCCCGCCGGGCCGGCACCACCAGGGACGTGCTGGTCGTCTTTGTCGACGGAAAAACCGGCCTCGTGCTGGAAGAGCAGTATCCGCCGATTCACGAAATCCGGACCCTGTCGCTGTCGGCACCGCCACCGCCCCGGGAATACGCGAATGCATGGCAGGGGCTCTTTTCGGATGCGTACCTGGGCCTTCCCGGCGCGTCCACCCACGCGACCTATCACATCGTTTCCGTCGAACCCGTTGCCATGGACGACTTTGCCTTTCTCGGTACGCCGGAAAACCAGACCCTGCGCCGCATCGACCGGTTCACGCTGCAGCTGGATGTGCGCCGGGGCGCGCCGGACGGCACGAATCCGCCCGACGAGGCCGATCTCGCGCCATCGCCGTACATCAACAGCGATGCACCGGTCATTGTCGATGCCTTTCGATACCTGAAGAGCGGTGGTCGAAACGGCAGTCTGCCCACCCAGCGCCGGGGCTATGCCGACCGGGCGGTGGCCGAGGCCGCCCGCATCGAACGGCCCGCCGAGTTCTGGTCCGATCCGGCGGCTGTCGCGGGACTGGTGGCCCGCTATGTCCACCAGCTGCTGCCTGACAAGACCCGCACCCAGACCATGAAGGACGCCTCCAGCGCCCTGTCGGACGGCATGGGCGACTGCACGGAACACGCGGTGCTGTTTGCCGCATTGATGCGCACCGCCGGCGTGCCCGCGCGGCTCGTGTCCGGCATGTACCTGGCCCGGGGCGGCAGCTGGGAATTTCACATGTGGAACGAGTTTCACGACGGACGCAGATGGCAGGCCATTGACAGCGCCATCGGCCCCACGCCGGATCCGGGTGCCCACTACGTGTCCCTCAGTCGGGGCGCTTCTGATTTCGCCGCGCACCGCAACCACATCGCGTTCTTCCTCGACCGCTCCTTTTCGGGCCTCGCGGTCAACCTCGTCGCCGCCGGCGCCAACGGCGAAGCCCTCCACCTCGCCGCGCCGGCCAGGGGCTATCCGCTGACCAACGACGCCGTGGCGTTTGAAACCCTCACCCTCATCCGCCGGGGCAGCTTCCGACAGGCAGAGCGGCTCATCCTCGAAAAGATCCACTCGTCCGCCATGACCCTGGACATGGAAATCCTGCTGGCGGAGCTGGCGTTCCGCAACCGGGACTGGCCCCTCGCCCTGTCCCGCATCAACGCCCTGCGACGCCGGACATCCCTGCCCGCCAACGTGCTGTGGCTCGATGAGCTGGAGTTCAACATCGCTGTACACAGCGGCGACAGGGCCCGCGCCGATGACCTGTTCGCCCGGCTGGCGCCCCGGCTGGCGGATTCGATTGCTCTGGCCATCCACCGGGCGGCACTGCTCCACCTGCAGGATCGATTTACCGAAGCCCTGGCCACCATCGACAACGCCCTCCTCGGCGCTCCCGATGATCCGTTGCTGCTGCAGGCGGCTGTCGATTTGATGGCATCACGGGCGGAACGCCTCACAGAGGAACAGGAAACCCGGGCTCTGGCGCTGGCCCAGGACGCCCTGCTGTGGTCCCACTATGCGCAATCGGACATTCTGAAAAGCGTCGCCCGCCTGTACCGTTCCCTGAAGCAGCCCGGAGCCGAAACAATCCGGCGTCACGCACTGCTGATGACTCCCGACGATCCCGAACTGAACGAGTGGAAAGCAACGCAGCCGGATGCCTGCGCGCCAAACGACGGTAACCGTAAACAGTAAAACAGGCGATCAGCAGGAGGCCCGCAGAAACCGGGCGCGACCGTTCTTGCGGATGAATTCGCCGAACTCTCGATCGGGGCCTTCGGTGATGTGATCGACAAGGGCGCGTCGCATGGCTTCGAAATCGGCCCGGGTGCGCAGGGGAAGGGATTCGTCAAGGGCCTGTCCGAGCCGGCGCAGCTGGTTCATCAGTGCACCGTGTTCTGCCGTGTGCTCACGGCCCTGCTCGTAGCCGAATTTTTCGAAATACATGGCTTCCGCGTCAAAGGATGCTTCGATGCCCGCGAGGAGCTGTTCGAACCGGGCCGTCAGCCCGTCCCGATCCCGCCACATGCTGGTATCGCCGTGAAGATCCTCCAGCTGGCAGACGATGCGGTAGTGCAGCTCGTCGATTTCCATGACGTGCACGCTGTGTTCCCGGCACCATCCGGGTCGATCATCGCCGCGGCTGTCAGATGGCAAATGGGTATCCGTTGTCCTGTTCATTGATTCAGTGACAGTGTATTTCAGAAATATCCGGGTGAATCAAAATAAAAATGCCGCGCATCCGCTGGTTTCTCCGGATTTTCCATCGTGTTTTTCAACATTTCTGCGCGTTGTGCAGTGCAGGTGTGCGTCAGTTGTTCTTGAACATGTCGGGAATCTTCAAATCCCCGGCGGAGGTTTTCGCGGGGTCGGTCCGCTCCCGCACGGGCCGGGTTCCCTTCTTCTTCGCCTTTGCCGGCGTGCCGGGACTGGACAGGACCGGTACATCCAGCTCGATGAGCAGCTCCCGGTTGTGGGCAGACGGCGTGAACACCTGCCGCCGGGAGAAATCATTGAGCTGGGCCGTCACTTCGACGGGGCGGAACGCGGGCAGCGCGATTTCGCAGGGGGCGGCGGAACACACCTGTCCCATGCCGGCCACGGACATGACGGCGCCCGCGGGCACAGAACCCAGGGTCACCGTCACCGTCTCTTCTTTTTCGCGCGCGTCTTCCACCGGTGAATCTTCCACCTCGGGCAGCGGTTCGGCCTTCTTTGCCTCCTCCTTGACTGGCGGCGGCGGCGGCGTCAGCACCCCGGAAAACGCCACAAGAACCAGTGCAACCAGAAACAGGGCAGCAATGCCCATCAGCAGGGGCGTCCGGTTCTTCTTTCTTCGTTTTTTGCCGCGGGTGGCCGTTTCGGTCATCATTTCCGTGGCCCGATCCCGGGATACCCGGTTCAGGGAAAACGACACCGACTGATCCCGTCCCGGATGGTCGACCACGTAATTCGCGTCTTCCAGCGCCATCACCAGGTCTTCCCGGAGGGCCTGCATATTGCGATAGCGCTCCGAGGCGTCCTTGGCCATGGCCTTGTACACCACGTTCAGCACCGACTCGGGCACATCGCAATCCTTGACCAGCTCGCGGATATCGGGAATCGGCTCGAACATGTGCTGGGTGAGGATCGCCATGAACGAATCCCCCGAGTAGGGCACCCGTCCGGTGAACAGCTCGAACATCATGCAGCCCAGCGCATAAACGTCCACCCGGTGATCCAGGGGCTTTCCCGCCGCCTGTTCCGGTGACATGTACTCGGGCGTGCCGAAAATCATCCCCGTCTGGGTGAGCCGCTTCCCTTCGGAATCCCTATCGGAAATCTTCGCGATGCCGAAATCGAGGATTTTCACAAAGTCCGCCTGCTCGTCCCGTTGCACCAGGAACACGTTTTCGGGCTTCAGATCCCGGTGGACGATGCCCTTGTCGTGGGCGGCCTGCAATGCCCGGGCGATCTGATCGATGATGCGCACAGCCCGTTCCGTGGCCAGTGGCTGTCCGGTGCAGACATCGCTCAGGGGATAGCCTTCGAGCATCTCCATCACGAAGTACACGCCACCGTCCGCCAGCTGTCCGAAATCGGTCACGTCAACGATGTGGGGGTTTCCGATCCGGCTGGCGCTCCTCGCCTCCTGCCGGAACCGCTCCACCACGTCCGGACGGTTCGAGAAATCGTCCCGCAGAACCTTCAGGGCCACCTTCTTTTCGATTTCCACGTGCTCGGCGATATAGACCACCCCCATGCCGCCCTCGCCAATGCGACGAATGATCCGATAGCGGTTGGAAACCGTTGTGCCGAGCAGCGGATCGCCGGCAGGGGCCGTGGCCGGGGGAATGACGCTGCTGCGCCGGTGGGACTGCTCCGCGGGGGGCATCGTCGGATCCGCAATGCGGGCGCCGTCCTTCGGACAGAACACCTCCGCACCGCCATAGGTTTCACCGCACTGGGGACATCTGCGCATCCATCTGCTCCGCATCACCCGCCGGGCGGGTCACATTCACCGACTGACAGCACTATATTCTTTTTCATGATCGGATTTCTGCAATTTTGTCTGCGTCCCGGCGTTTTTCCCATTGGAAACCCCGGCGAAAATCCCGCCGAATCAATGGGTCCTTTCGCCATTTTGCGCATTGACACCGCAGATGACTTGAAGATACTCAGGGTCGCTCTTCGACCTGCGCCCAGATAGCTCAGTTGGTAGAGCAGGGGACTGAAAATCCCCGTGTCGGCGGTTCAACTCCGTCTCTGGGCAACGCCTCCGGAATTCTTTTCCGGGGGCTTTTTTTATTTTCTTCGCCGCCGCTTCCTGGTCGCTTCCGTTGAAATACCGTGTTCCGCGCACAGGGCCGCCATTTCGTCGCGCAACGCGGCTGCCTTTTCAAACTGCAGGGCCGCCGCCGCCGTCAGCATCTCCTCGCGGAGGGCTTCCACCAGGGCCGCCGGATCGTCCTCAAGGGAGCGTCGATCGGAACGCCGCGACACAGGCGCATAGTCCGCGGTGGCGGCACCGGGCCCCACCTCCATGGCCGCGGATGACGCATTGCGCGGCGTGATGCCCATCTCCTCGTTGTAGGCCGCCTGCCGTTCGCGCCGTTCGGCTGTCACGCGGATGGCCGATGCCATGCTGTCCGTCACCTGATCGCCGTACAGGATCACCTTTCCGCGCACGTTGCGCGCCGCGCGTCCGATGGTCTGGATGAGGGAGCGGGTGGACCGGAGGAAACCCTCCTTGTCGGCGTCCAGGACGGCCACCAGAGAAACTTCGGGAATGTCCAACCCCTCCCGCAGCAGGTTGATGCCCACCAGCACATCGAAGGCACCGGCCCGCAGCTCCCGCAGAATTTCCACGCGCTCCACGGTATCGATGTCGCTGTGCATGTACTTCACCTTCACGCCCGCTTCCGCGTAGTACTCGGTGAGCTCTTCGGCCATGCGCTTGGTCAGGGTGGTGACCAGCACCCGATCCCCCAGCGCCACCCGCCGGCGGATTTCCTCCAGCAGATCGTC
>JAKQNG010000129.1 GCA_029565915.1 Deltaproteobacteria bacterium | reverse complement strand
CTGCATGTCCGCTGGCGGACGGATGCAGAGACCGGCGGCCCGTTTATTGCAAAGGACGAGGTCTGCAACTCGCGTTGCCCGGACAGGAGTTCAGATGTTCGCAGACGACCAACCACTGCTTCATGTTCTTGTGGAAGATTTTCTTGACCAGCTGCGCGCAAAAACCGGTGTCGGCGTTGTGTTCATTCAATCGGCCCGGCCGGCGGTGCGGCAGATGTTTGAAACCGCGCAGGCGGATCAGCTGGAAAAGGGAAAGCTGCGCTTTGAGGAGATGGCACGTTCTCACAACATGGCCGAGAATCACTTGCGCAGCACCCTTGGCCATCTGGAGCGACTGGCCGCTGAGCAGTCCACCGGGCGGATGGACAGCGAAACCGCGGCCAGGCTTTCCCTCACCACGGCGGTGATTGTCAACAGCCTTATCGCCACCTACGGTGGCTTCGGTCCCCGGCCCCGCGCCTACGCCTGATGCCCGGGGAGTCCGGGTTCCACTCCCGTGTCAGATTGATCAACCATCACCTCAGAAGAAGGGGAAAAGGGCAGCTCAGAAAGGGCTCTCGCTGTCGGTCACCTGCAGGTTATCCGGCGTCGGCATGTCTTCGCCAGGAGGAATCTCGTCGCGATCGAAGGACGGTCGTGCGCCGTATTCACCGCCGATGGGGTACTGGCCGGTGGGGAAGTCGATGAACAGGTAACTGTAGCCGTCTTCAATGGACACCTGCATGATGCTGATGGGTGCATCCACCTTCATTTCCATGACCAGCTCTGCATTTTTCTTTGAGCGCTTGAGATGCGCCTTGCGCAGGGGGGTGTTGAAATGCAGCGTGACGAGGGGATTCTGATTGTTGGAGAGATAGATGCTGGTGTCCTTGAACGTCAGGGTAACGATCTTGTTCTTTGTCTTCTGCAGGTATTCGAGCGGGGAGGTGGTCTGCAGAAAGATCCGGGAGCTGCCGTCGGTCTTCATCATGAAACCGGGCCAGGTAATCCACGACCCATCCTTGCCTTTCAGCTCTTCCACCTTCGGCAGGTTGTTTCCGGTTCCCGGTGTCGTCCCATGATAGGACTGCACCAGCGTAAAGGCAGGAGCAGCGCCGCTTTCCCTGGCATCCCGCCATTCGCTGGACGACTGTGCCGGAGCCAACCGGGCCATCGCCAGCCCGGCAATGACAACCATGACGAGTGTCACAGCAATTTTCTTCTGGTTCATGTTCACCTCCAGCATCACGGACAAACGCGTATCCACAATGCGCAATCTCTGAATCGCTCTCAGTGTAATCGATTCCGGAATGGAAGATAAATTTATGGCAAAAAAAGAACGGGTTCCGCTTAGAAACCCAGCAGGCGTTCCAGCGCTTCGATTTTGCCGCGCATGGCGGCGTCCCTGTGGATCTGCTGTTCGATTTTCCGGCAGGCGGCCATGGCGGTGGTGTGGTCCTTTCCGCCGAAACGGTTGCCGATTTCAGGATAGGACGCGTTGAGTCCCTTGCGGCAGAGGTACATGGCGACCTGGCGGGGAAACGCGATGGAGCGATGGCGGCGCGCGCCCGTGAGGTCTTCCAGATTGACATTGAAGTGCCGGCAGACTTCGTGCTGAATGCGATCCACGGTCAGCGCGGAATCCCGCAGCGCCACCACCTTTTTCAGGGTCCGTGTGGCAAAATCGAGATCGATGGGATGGTTTTCGAGGGATGCGTGGGCCGCCAGGTTGATCAATGATCCCTCCAGTTCGCGGACGTTATTCTTGATGGATGTGGCGAGGAACAGGGCCACGTCGTCGGGCAGGGGAATGCGTTCATCCTCAGCCTTGCGCTTCAGAATGGCCAGGCGGGTTTCCATTTCGGGCACCTGGATGTCGGCAATGAGCCCCCACTGGAAACGGGACCGCAACCGTTCTTCGAGATCGGGGATTTCCTGCGGATACTTGTCCGAGGTGAGGACGATTTGCTTGTTCATTCCGTAGAGTGCGTTGAATGTGTAGAAGAATTCTTCCTGGGTCTGCTCCTTGCCGGCGATGAACTGGATGTCGTCAATCAGCAGCACGTCGCAACTGGCGCGGAATTTCTCGCGGAACGCGTCCATCTTGTAGGTCCGCACCGAGGCGACATACTCGTTCATGAATTCTTCGGCGGACAGGTAGTAAATCCGCATGTCCGGGTTTCTGGAAAGGATGTGGTTTCCGATGGCGTGGAGCAGGTGCGTTTTGCCGAGTCCCACGCCGCCGTAAACGAACAGCGGGTTGTACTTGGTGCCCAGTTGGGACGCGATGGCAATGGAGGCCGCATGGGGAAGCTGGTTGGAGGAACCCACGATGAACGAGGCGAACGTGTATTTCGGGTTGAGGCGTGAATGGTACTCACAGGAGGGACGGGTTTTCTGGAAACGCCGGTCCGGCAGATCGGGCAATTCTGTTTCGATCGCCCTGGATTCCCCGATGACCAGACGAATATCCATCTCGACGCCGGTCACTTCGGACATCGCTTCGCGGAGCATGGGCATGTAGTTGTTACGGATCCAGTCTTCGAAAAAGGAATTGGGAACCTCCAGCACAGCGGCCTCGTCGGTTACCTCGCGGAGCGCCATGGGGGCAATCCACGTGCTGAATGTCTGCTCGCTCAATCGTTCCCGGATTCGCGTCAGTGCATTGTTCCAGATGTTCTGCATGGTTTCGTTTCTGTCGACACGGAGAAAGGACGACTTTCTCAACGTGGTTGAGGTTGACGTTTTCACACCCCGCCGGATGACGCCGATGGCGTAACAGTTTTCTTTTTGTCGCGTAAAGTGCAAAAGTGCACGCAACGTCTGTAAACCGCATATTTATTGGGGTTTTTGCCATATCGAGAATGATTTTTCCGGGTCGGAAATCAGTGAGCGGGAATGAAAATAACACTTGAAAACTCATAACAACTCGAATTTACACAACTCTGTGAGCGGTACCCGGATGTTGATTTCTGAGAAATCAGATTGTTAACAATATTTTAACTGATCAAACTGCCTTGATGCCAATTATTACATGTTTTATGGGAACTATTTAGATTCATTCAATTCAAAGTATTTAATTTTAGTTCAGATACGGTGGTTGAATGTTCAGCGGTTTTTCCGGAAATTGGACTTTGGCGGATGCGCCGCATATTGTCGCGGATCATGAGACATATTTCGATCAGAAGAGACATTTTTTTTCGATGGGCAACAGGCATCGCGATGGGTGTGTTCATGTGCGGTCGGTCGGCGAACGCCATGGAACCCCTGCCCGGGACCGAGCCTCCGGTGGATACCCGTTCTCTGGCCATGGCGGACGCCCAGCGTGCCTTTTCGGCCAATACGGCAGGCGTGTACCTCAATCCGGCCATCATGTCGATGGCGGCCGTGTATCATGTGAATGTCAAATATCAGTTCACCGGAAAGGACAACCTCCACAATGCGGGGGTGGTGTTCCTCGATTCCATCACGTCGTCCCGGATCGCCGCCGGCGCGTCCCTGGATTATCGGCGGGACAGCCGCGCCAACAGCTACTTTGAGTCGTGGGATGCCCGGCTGGCCCTTTCGACGGGCATCGCCAACAAGTTTTTTATCGGCCTTACAGGGCGATATCTGCGCGCGGCCCACGACATCACCAGCGGTACCTTCGGCCCCAACCGGCGGCCGGCCCTGGAGCGCTCCAGCAACATCCAGGCGAATGGCTTCACCTTTGATGCGGGCATTGCCGCCCGGCTGGGAAAATATGTAATATTCGGGCTGGCGGGATACAACCTGACAAAAACCGATACGGTGTTTGCGCCGATCTGTCTGGGTGGCGGGTTCAGCTTTCTCATCAAGCGCATCTGGCTGGTGGAGACAGATGCCCTGGCGGACTTCACCAGTTACGAGGGTGTGGGGGCGCGACTGGCCTTCGGGACTGAACTCCTGATAAAGGAAGTGTTTGCTATCCGGGCCGGATATTCTCATGAGTTTTTCATGCACATCAATCAGGTATCAGCTGGCCTGGGCTATACATGGAAGCGGGCCGCGCTGGATCTGGGCTATCGCCAGGATATCGAATTTCCCGGGCGATTTCGGCTTGCGCTGGGATTGCGGATCTTCGTAGGATAAATTTCATCCCGGCGATGATCGCGTAAACCAGACATCCGGAATTGATTGTTTTTGCGCATCGCACGCGGAATTGAGGGTTGTACCACGTGAACGATGCCCGGCAGGAAAAGCTGACCAGCCGATTGCGGTTGCGGGATCCCGGTGCATTCGAGCAGCTAATCGAAGAATTCCAGACGCCCATCTTCAACCTTCTGTACCGGATGATCGGCAACCGGGAAGAGGCGCAGGACCTGTTGCAGGAGGTTTTCATCACCGTATTCAAGAAGGTCGATGACTTCCGCGGTGAATCGAGCCTGTCCACCTGGATATACCGGATTGCAACCAATCACTGCATCAACCGGAAGAAATACCTGACCCGGCGGTGTCATTACGCGCGTGATGCCTATGACGACAGTGAGAGCGCCGCCATGGGCAGCGCGGCGGATCGTTTTCATGATCGCATTCCCGGCCCCGATGAGCTGGCGGAAGGCCATCAGATGGAGCGGTTGATTCAGGAGGCGATGGCGGCCCTCGACGAGGAGCACCGCGTGGTGGTGATTCTGCGGGACGTCCAGAACCTGAGCTACGAAGAAATCGAAGAAATTCTGCAGGTGGCAGCGGGAACTGTGAAGAGCCGGCTTCATCGGGCGCGGATGGCGCTCAAGGAAAAGCTGGCGCCCGCGTTGAGGTGATTGATGGAACATCAGGAAGCATGTGAATTGTTTACGGCCTATGCGGACGGGGAACTGACTGACGTCGATCAAGCGGGGTTGGAGGCCCATCTGCGGTCCTGCGACGCCTGCAGGGAAGAATGGGAAGCGTACCGGCGGACCATGGAGGAAGTGTCCGGCCTGCTGGCCGTGCCGCCACCTCCGGATACGGTCAGGCTGGTGGAAAAAAAGATTGCCCGTCGCAGTCGTGGGCGTTTTTTTGCGGAAACCCGCAGCACCGGGATGTCGTTTGCGATGGTGTCGTTCATCCTCGTGTTGTTTTTCATTCTGGCGTATCTGCTGTTGACCGCCGTCAATGAGATTCAGGTAATGGAAGTGGAGCCGTCAGATGAGCAGGCCGGTACGAGAGACGAGAATGTTCCGTCCAGATAGCGCAAGCCGTCGGTGGCGCCGGCGCTCGGGACTCTGCCTGCTCTGCCTGTGCGCCATGGCGCTGACGGACGCCGGCACCGGTCATGCGCAGGACGCGACAGCCCCAGAAGAGGTTGCCGTGCCCCCTTCAACTGAGAATGTCGAAGCGATGCCAGTTTCGCCTGCGCCGTCGCCCTGGCCGATTCAATTTTCTCTCACGTCCAGTGGCGGCGTGTCCCTGGGCGCCTATCAGGCGGGATATCTGTATTATCTGTCCGAGGTCATCAAGATGAATCCGGAGCTGTTCCGGCTGCGGGTGGTGACCGGTTCATCGGCGGGCACCATCAACTCATTGATTACGGCCATTTCTCTGGGCAACGATGTGCAGAGCAATCCACGGGAAAGTCTGTTTTTCAAGGTGTGGTCGGCCATGAGCATCAACAAGCTCCTCGACGTGGCCGATGCGCCGCCTCTGGCCCTGTCGTCGAGGGATGTGATGGAGGAGCTGGCCGGGACCATGGAAGCGGAATGGAACCGGGGGCTGCGGTCGGAGCTGGACATCGTCATCGGCGCGACGGCCACCCGGGTGAAGAGCCGCACCGTGTCCGTGGCCGGCAGCTTTTCGGTACCGCGGCAGGAGGAGAAGTTTGTTTTCCGCATTCAAGGTCGGGGACGGGGAAACCTGCCGGCAGTGTCCAATTACGTGGATCAGGCCCACGGCATTCCCCATCCGATTCTGCCGTTTTCCGGAGGTCGTGCCGATGCCGGGCGGAGCGATTTTTCCATTCTCAAGAAGTTGATGTTTGCATCGTCCGCGTTTCCGCTCGCCTTTCCGGCGGAGGAGCTGGAATTCTGTATGACGACGCCCGCGCAGAAGGATATTGCGGAGCCCATGCGCTGCGATGAGCCGACGGAGCGGGAGCTGTTTGTGGACGGGTCCATGTTCGATCGAAATCCTCTGGGCCTCGCCCACCGGATTTCTCAGGCGGGACTGCAGGACGTGAATGGCGAATACGTGTGGCGGGACATGCCGGACGGTCGAGTGGGCAGGCTGCCGGATAATTTCAATCTGCTGTACCTGGACGTCATGAACGAGTCCTACCCGACTTACAAACCCGAGGAGGTCTACCGGCGCATCGAGGCCCTGTTTCCGTCCTTCGGTTCGTATTCGCAGGGCTTCGTGCGCTCTTCCCAGGCCAAGGAAATCTACATGCTGCTCGACCACAACCCGGAGATCCGCGATCGGATTTACCTGACCGAGCGCAGCTTTCCCACTGCCAGTGGCCTGCTGTTCAATTTCTTCGGATTTTTCGAGCAGGAGCTGCGCACGTTTGACTTCTACCTGGGGATGCATGACGCCCACGAATACCTCGTCGTGAATCTGGCCCGGGCACTGCGGCGGGAAGGCGTGTCGTCGGTGGACATCGCCCTGCCGGAGATGACCGAGTCGGCTTTGCGGGAAGATTCCTGGAATCCCTATTTCTGCATGCGTTCGGAGCTGGACGGCATCAGCCGTTACCGCGACCGCTGCGACGGCCGCACCCTGCGGGACTTTCGCATCCTGCTGCAGGTGTCGATGAACCGCCTGTACGACATGTGCAGCGTCCTGTCGGTGGACGAGTCGGTGGAACATACCCACTGCCTGAACGCCATGTACGGGCGTCGGCCCCCCGTCATCCAGAAGCTGCCGGAAGGGAATGCGGAGGATGACTGGAAGCGGGGCGGTGACGAGACAAATTTTCAGTACACGCTGCGCATGCTGGAACAGTACGGTTTCCATTTTCGCGACCTGGGGCTGGACCGGGACGAAGCGTGGATGGCCATGTCGCGCATCCGTGAGTTGCTGGCCGGTGCGCTGGACGATTACGCCAAGAAGCTGCCGCCGGCGGAATCGATTGTCATCCGTGTGCTGGGCAAGCCGGCGCTGAATTTTTTCAAGTATCAGCCGCCTCAGGCGATTATCTATGCAGGTGCGGGGAAAGGGGCCGAGTGGGGAATGAGCCTGGCCGGTCGCTACACGCCGTCCCGTTGGATCCGGTTCAATTTCGCACTGCAGTTCAAGGGACTCTACGATCTGCTGAGTCCGTCGGAAAAGGCCTTTGCCATGACCCCTCTTGCCGGCCTGGAAATCGAGAACACCAGGTGGTCCGGCGCTGTGCTGCAGGCCCGCCTTGGCGTCCGGGTGGGCTACCAGTTTACGACCGGTGATCGATTCACGACAAAGAAGTGCCGCGTCGACGATTTTCCCGGAGACAGCAACGAGTGCTCCGCGCCGGTGGGGCAGGTGTTTCTCGCGTTCAGTTTTTACGAGCGGTTGCGGCTGCAGGGCGGGCTCGAGTGGTTTCCGTATTTCCTGCCGCCCATGACACGCAACGAAAAAAACGTGTGGAACGGATTTCTGGAAGTCTGCTGGCAGTGGATTTCGCCATTCTGATACGGGGACGCGATGCGGGTGATGCCGGTGAGAAACGGGTGCATTCTGTTGGTGGTATGGATGATGGCCCTCGCGGCCGTTGCCCGGGAAGAACCGTGGGAGCACGAGAGGTCCACACGGGACGGGATCGTCGTGTATTCACGGACGGTGCCGGGAACAACCGTGCGGGAGGTGCGCGCCACCCTGGTTGTCGATGCGCCTCCGCTGCCGGTACTGGATGCGGCAGCCGATCCGGAGTCGTTCCGCGAAACCAACCGGCAATATGTGACGGAAACCCGTGTGTATTCCGGTGAGCGCAGCGATGTCTGGTACAATTATCAGGTGGTCCGTTTTCCGGTGATCGACCGGCGGGACTACTGTCTGCGATATGTGCGCACGATTGACGAGGAGCGGCAGATCTATCGCCTGTCCTGGGACACATCCGACCGATTCGGTCCGGGCCCTCGCGAAGACATCGTCCGGGTGACGCTGGCTCGCGGCGCCATTGATATCCGGCCCACCGATGGCGGCCGGCGGTCAAAGGTCCGGTACACGCTGCTCGCCGATCCGGGCGGCAACATCCCCGACTGGCTCATCAACCTGGCCAACCGAACCAGCGTGCCGGACATCCTGCGGCAGATGCGCGACGCAGCGGTGGCGCGGGCCGGAAAAAGGCCACCGGGTGGTTTGTAACGACAATCGAGTCGCGTCCGCCGGGTTTGTGAGCCCTACAGAAGACCCTGTTTTTCCAGGACGGCCATGAGCTGCTGTCGGTGGTCCGCCGTGGACAGCTCACACAGGGGCAGGCGGAAGATTTCGTTGCACAGGCCCATGGCAGCCATGGCGGTTTTGACCGGGATGGGATTGGTTTCGATGAACAGCACGCCGAAGAGATCCGCCAGCCGTGAATGGATCTGGCCGGCTGCCATGAAGTCCCCTTTTTGTGCGAGGAAGACCATTTCGTTCATTTTTTCGGGAATGAGGTTTGACGCGACAGATATCACTCCGTTGCCTCCCGCGCGCAACAGGTCCAGCGTCATGGCGTCATCGCCGGACAGCACGCTGAAATCCTTTCCCGTGCGGGCGATGACATCTTTCATCTGGTCGAGGTTGCCCGATGCTTCCTTCACCGCAACGATGTTGGGGCAGTCCCTTTCCAGTTGCAGCAGCGTATCCGTAGCCAGGTTGACACCCGTGCGACCAGCGATGTTGTACAACACCACGGGGATTCTGACCGCATCTGCCACGGCCTTGAAATGGCGGTACAGACCGAGCTGGGAAGGTTTGTTGTAGTACGGGTTGACCGACAGAATCGCGTCCGCGCCGGCTTTTTCTGCATGGATGGACAGTCGCACGGCTTCGCTCGTGCAATTGGAACCGGCACCGGCGATGACTGTGCATTTTCCCCTGGCCATGGATACGGCCACGTCGATGACATGCTCGTGTTCATCAAGGCTCAGTGTCGGGCTCTCGCCGGTGGTTCCGCAGGGAACGATGCCCGCCACGCCGGCCCGGATCTGGCGATCCACCAGGTTGGCATAGGCGGTTTCGTCCAGCGAACCGTCCGGTCGAAAAGGGGTGATGATTGCGGTATAGAGGCCCTGAATTGTCATCGGTAACTCCGTTTTTCCGTTGTCGCGAACGCCGCAGAACTGGCTACCAATCCGCCTTTTCGGTGTCAACATGGAATTCGGAAAGGTATAATGGCGCGTCAATGGATACAACAATCGGGAGAACACATGGCAGCGGATGATGAAAAGCCGAAGCGGAGCTGGCGCGAAATCGATCAGAACAAGGACCGGTCAAAGCATCGCACCGAGGATCGGCCGAAGTTGAATCCACGCAGTCAGCAACGTGCGGAGAGCGCGTCAAAGTTGTATCGGGCAAAACTGGACAGTTTTTTTTCCGGTGAAGGGAAAGTGCCTGAACACGTGAAGGAAAAGTTTGCCGGGATCCAGAATTCGGCGGACGGTCTGGAGCGGAAGGAGGCAGTCGCCCGCATTGCCGCCGCCCGGTCGGCGGCCGAACGCACCCGCGCGGTCCGCGCATACCTTGATCGATGGGAACTGCCGTCCGATTACGGAATGCTCTGTGACGTTCTTGCCTGTGACGATGAGGATTTGATTGGACAGGCGCTCCGGATGATTTCTGAAATGTTCGATGAAAGCCGGGTGCCGAAGCGGGCTTTGCTGCTGGAACAGCGGCTGCGAGGGGTTGCCACCCTGGCCGAAGACGAGGCACTGCAACAGCAGGCAACCCTGCTGCAGAAACGGCTGCGGTTGTTCAGATGAGTGGCAAAGGGTGTGGTATTCCACGGCGAGAATTTGGTGGTCTGTGCAACCGTTCATGACGTATAGTATCGGCCGATCAAACAGACAGGGTTTTGTGCCCCCGGCTGTGAGCAGAAGGGATGATATCGATGGCGTTTGCCCATAGAGACCTCACCGGAATTCTGGATTTCACCAAAGACGAGCTGCTGTATATTCTGGACAAAACCGCGTTGATGAAACAGGCGTTGCGCGAAAAGCGCGTGAAGGATTATCGACTGGCAAATGGCCGGGATCTGCTGGCGGCTCTGTTGTTCTACGAAAATTCCACGAGGACGCGGACCAGTTTTGAGATTGCCGCGCAGCGTCTGGGGATGCACGTCACAGGTTTTTCCGGCACTGAAGGCACTTCGGTCAATAAGGGCGAGTCCCTGCGGCACACGCTGGACATGTTTGAGGCCTATCAGTGCGATTGCGTCATCATGCGCCACCCCCTCGACGGATCGGCCCGATTCGCGGCACGGCATGTGGGCATGCCGGTGTTCAACGCGGGAGACGGCAAACATGAGCATCCCACCCAGACCCTGCTGGACCTGTTCACCATCCGTGAACACCTCGGGCGCCTCTCCGATCTCGCCATCGGCATTTCGGGCGATTTGAAGTTCGGTCGGACCGCCCATTCTCTGGCCGTGGCACTGGCCGGCTTCGAAGGTATCCGGCTGCATCTCTTTTCCCATCCCGCGCTGGCCATGCCGGACGAAGTTGTGGAAATGGTCCGGGAAAAAGGCGTTGAGGTCCATGTCCGGGAATCTCTTGATGAACTGGCGGCAGATGTGGACATCCTCTATCAGACCCGCATACAGAAAGAACGCATGCCCGACCTGTCCGAATACGAAAAGGCAAAGGCCATCGGGTTGTTCACCGGCCGCACCATGGAAAAGACCAGGGCGCATTTCGGGCTCATGCATCCGTTGCCCGTGGACAAGTCCGCGCCGTCCATCGCCGCAGAAATCGATGCCCATCCCAGGGCGCTGTATAAAACCCAGGCGGGAAACGGCGTGCCGTCCCGACTGGTGGAACTGGCCCTGTCTCTCGGTTTGATGGGCGATGATTTTCAGGGCGAAGTGTTCAGCGAGCCCGAATGCAGCGATGCGTTCATCGAGCAGCGGCCGATACGGCAGAAACCCGTGCGGGATGACGTGTCCATCCGGCCGATCCGGAATAACGGCGTGGTGATTGATCACATGGAACCCTATGCGGAAGAAACCCTGCTGCAGGTGCTCCGGGTGAGAGAGCGCCGCGATATTTATCGCGCGGCCACAGTGAAGGCGACCAGCAATCCTCACAACATCAAAGGGATGCTGATGATTGAGAATCGCCGCCTGACGGACGCGGAACTGCGGACGGTCGCATCGGTGACACCGGGATGCACTGTGAACATCATTGAAAACGGCGCCGTGTCCCAGAAGCTGAAGCTTTCGCTGCCGGCCCGGATCATGGATGTGCCCGGAATGATGTGTACGAACAACGGCTGCATTTCCCGCCCCGAATACCTCGAATCAGTTTCGCCGTTCATGCTCCGGGCGGGTCAGAACCGCGTCCGTTGTTACTACTGCGGACAGATCATGAACATTTCACAGATTGTATGAAAGAAGAGACGGCCGATCGTTGCGCATGAGCGGCGGTTGACCGGTTGCTTCCACCACGTCCCGCCACAGATCGCCATCGGGATTGACCTGATTGCGTCTGGACACGGCCACTTCGATGGGAATGTGTACAAACTGGTTGTGGAGGATGTTGACCAGCATCTTTGTTCGACCGCACATGGCGGCGTGAACGGCTGCACCGCCGAGGCGGGCGCAGAGCAGGGAATCGTTGGCGTTGGCCGGAGTCGCCCGGATGATGTAGCTTGGATCGATGTACTTCAGGTTGACTTCCGCACCCTGCTGCGCAAACCACGCGGGAATGCAGTCCTTCAGAAAAAGGCCCACGTCGCCGAGAACCGCATTGCCGCTGGCGTCCGTGTGCCCACCGCCGGCAACCAGATGCTGTCCGGCGCCTTCCGCAACCAGAACGACCGCGTGACCCCGTTTTTTGACCCGCATTTCGAGGTGGGCAAGAAATCCATTGGGACCGTCCAGTTCGAAGGGAACTTCCGGGATGAGGACGAAGTCCACGTCGTTCATGGCGAGGGTTGCATGGGCGGCGATGAAGCCCGAGTGACGCCCCATCACCTTGACCAGGCCGATGCCGGAAGGGGCGCCCAGGGCCTCCACATGGGCCGCGGAGATGGCCGTGACGGCGGAGGCGACGGCGCTTTCAAATCCGAATGATCGATCAGCAAACGCGATGTCGTTATCGATGGTTTTAGGAACGCCCACCACGGCGATGGGGAGGTTCCGGCGCGCGATTTCTTCGGCTATTCCCATGGCACCGCGCTGGGTTCCATCGCCGCCCAGGGTGAACAGGATGTGGATGCCCCGCCGTTCCAGCGTGTCCACGATTTCACCGGCGCGATCGCCGTTGCCTCTGGATGAACCGAGAATGGTGCCGCCCCGGTTATGAATGTCGTTTACCAGCGCCGCGTTAAGGGGGATGGGTTCGTCCATGATGCCGTCAATCAAACCCCGGTAACCGAAGCGGATGCCGGAAATCCGGCGCACGCCGTAGCGGTATTCCAGGTTGAAGACGATGGCCCGGATGACGTCGTTGAGTCCCGGGCAGAGGCCGCCGCAGGTGACAATGGCCGCGTGGACATCGGCGGGGCTGAAAAAAATACGCGCCCGTGGTCCCGCCTTTTCGAAGCTGTTGGTGACGCCCATGGGTACACCCGGGCAGCTGTGGATATGGACCAGGACCCGCTCGTCATCGGTAACCCAGTTGGCAATGAAGTCGCCGTCAACGGATGACATTTTCTGTGGTGACGGAATCCCGCACGGACCGAGTGTGGTAATGTGGAAGTCATGCGCCGTCTGTGACATGGTGAGTTGCTCCAGTCTGCTGTGAATGAATTACGAATGAGGCCCCGGGTAGCTGCGGAACGGGCGTCCCGGACGTCCAGCGCTCCGGCGGGTGTTTCCCTGGATGGCAGCCAGGGCGGCGGCAGCGGCCATCTGAACTTTCCTGGAGGAGTCGGCCTGTGCGCGGAGGACGGCGGGCATCACCCCCGGATGGCGATCGCCGATGCGACCGATGGCGGCCAGTCCAGCCGCCCGGATCTCTTCGTCGGAACTTTCCATCAGTTCCAGGATGGCGGGCAGCGAGGAGGAGGCCGACTGTCCCCGGCGTCCGAGTATATCCAGCGATGTTCCCATGACAGAGCGGTTTTCGTGGAGCAGGCCCTTTTCCATGATGGGGATGGCGCGGTTCTCCATGGTGAGCAGCAGTTCCCGTATTTCATGTCGCACGGTGACTTCCCTGCCGGAAGCTTTCTTGCAAGGGGTGGTGGACGCCTCGGAGGTGGAGGAGAGACCTTCCAGAATGGCCGTGTTGCCGTCTTCGCCGGCCCGTAGAATGGACTTCCAGGCGAAGAGCCGGGCATTCGGGTCCTTGTCGCAGAGGGCGAGGACCAGCGCACGGAGTCCTCCGGGATCGTGGAGGGCGCCGAGGGTGCGGGCGGCGGCGGTGCGCACGGAGGCAGAGGGATCGCCGGTCAGGAGTTTTGTCAGTCTGTCGACCATGGGCGCGGTCGGCGTTGCGGAGGCGAGCCGGAGAACGGCAGCCCGGCGGACCCGTTCATCCCGATGGGAGGCCAGTGACAGCAGCTCTTCGGTCGATGCGGACGGCATGCGGGCAAGAATGGTCGACACCTGTTTGAAATCGTTCACGCGGTCGCTGTAGTTATCCGGCAACGCCGAAAATGTTTTTGCTTCGTAGCATCCGCAAAGAAGCAACGTGGAAAATACGAGAATAGAAAGCAGGGGGAGTTTCATTTTGCCACCAGTATGACGCCGCCGATGATGAGGGCGAATCCGATCCATTGGGGCCAGCCGATGGATTCCTTGAAAAACAGCATCGAGCCGCCGATGACGATGAGTCCCGAGAGGGACACCATGATGGGATACGCGATGGACAGGGGAATTCTGGCCAGGGCCTGGGTGTAGGCGATGACGTTCAGCGCAAAGAGGGACAGGCCCAGGAGGATGGGCCACGAAGTGAGATAGTGCCGGACCGTGCTTTCTCCGACGTCAACCGGCGCATCGAGCATTCCCTTTTTCATGAGGACGTTGGCAATGCCATTGAACAGGACAGCCACCGCCAGCAGCAGAAATCCGTTGACCATGATGCCCACCTCTACATGAAAAACGGGCGGATGTCTTTGCCGAAAATGATGATGATCGTGCACAGCGTGGACCAGAGAGCGCCGGTGAGGAGCATGGGAACGTCGGTGAACACAGTGCGTGTCGGGTCGCCGCCGGACCGGTCGTGGTAGACCAGGTACAGGTACCTGAAAATGCCATACAGGACGAGGGGAACGCTGAGCAGCATGAGCCTGGAGCCGACCATCCCGACCGTGTGATCATCGACGGTATAGAGAATGTAGCAGACCACTGTGGCGGCCGTCACGATGGCAATGGCCTGGTCCAGGAAGGCCGCGGAGTAGTGGGCGAGCACCCGGCGGTGGCGGCTGGCGTCATCGCCGAGCGCGTTGAGTTCCGCCCGTCGTTTGGTGAACCCGAGAAAGAGCGATACGGTGACTGCGCAGAGGATGAGCCAGGTGGAGGGCAGGCGGGCGATGGCGGCCGCACCGACCAGGATGCGCAGTACGAATCCGGCGGCGATGATCAGCACGTCGATGATGACGAGGTTTTTCAAGCCCAGAGAATAGGCGGCGTTCATGGCCAGATAGGTGAGCAGGATGCCGGCGGAGACGGGGCCGAGCTGCCATCCGGCCAGCAGGGTTGCCGTTGTCGCGAGAACAAGAGCGCCGATGGGCCCGACAGCCCGGGGCAGGCGTCCGGAAGCCAGGGGGCGATTGCATTTGACCGGGTGAAGGCGATCCTCCTCCATGTCTTTGTAGTCATTCAGGAAGTAGATGGCGCTGGAGGCCATCGAAAAGGCGGCGAACGCGATCAGGGCTGCCGCGACCGAGGCGGGTTCGAGCGCGAGGCCCGAAAAAATCAGTGCGGTAAAGACAAAGATGTTTTTAACCCATTGGGCCGGTCGGGCCAGCCGGAGCAGGGCGATGAGGATGCGCATCGGCATCTGGATATCACAGGTCCGGTGCACGATCAAACTGGCGTTTCATGGAAAATCGCGGAAATCAGGAATTCTGTTGGTGCTTCGCAACGCCGGTCGATTGTTGTATATCGGGTCAGGTCCGCGACGGGCGCGGCACTCGGATAGACGGGACGGTTTCATGAAACACGATGCGATTGCTGTCATTGATTTCGGCGGGCAGTATGCACACCTCATCGCGAATAAGGTGCGCCGGCAGAGTGTGCTGGCGGAGATCCGGCAGCCGGAGGACGACGTGGCGGTGTTTGCCGGTTACCGGGGAATCATCCTGTCGGGCAGTCCGGCCCTGACCTCCCAGGGTGATGAACCGGGGCTGAACCGGGCCATCCTCGATCTGGACATCCCTGTTCTCGGACTGTGTTTCGGCCATCAGGAAATCGCTCATCATTACGGCGGACAGATTGAGCACCGGGGCAGGGAGTGGGGGCATGCGCGGTTTCACATCACCAGGAAGCACGTTCTGTTCGACGGTCTTGATGAAGTGGAAACCGTGTGGATGAGCCATAACGATTCGGTGGTGTCGGTGGGCGAGGGCTTTCAGGAGTTTGGATACACCACCCTGCAGGACGGTGGAGAGCGACACGGTTTTGCCGCCATCGGGTCCGACGTGCACCGGCGCTACGGCGTGCAGTTCCATCCGGAGGTGGATGACACGGTGCACGGTGACATTATCCTGTCCAATTTTGTAAAGAAAATCTGCGGATGCGGACCGTCATGGACGATGGAATCCTATCTCGCCGGGCAGGTGGAACGCATTCGAGATCAGGTGGGCAAGGGTTCCGTCTTTCTGCTCGCGTCCGGCGGCGTTGATTCCACGGTGGCTGCGGTGCTCTTCGCGCGGGCCATCGGGAATGATCGCCTCCACCTGCTGCACATTGACAACGGGTTGATGCGAAAGGGCGAAAGTGCGCAGGTGGTGAAGATGTACGGGGAACTGGGACTGGGAGACCATTTTCATTTCTACGACGCCACGGACGATTTTCTGGCCGCCCTCGGCGGGGAAACCGCGCCGGAGGAAAAGCGCCGCATCATCGGGAATACCTTTTTGGAGGTGTTTGATCGGGAGGCCCGTCGCATCGGCATCGAAGGCCATCTGCTGGGACAGGGAACCATCTATCCCGACACCATTGAAACCGGTGCGACCAGGCGATCCGACACCATCAAGACGCATCACAACCGGGTACCGATTATCGAGGAACTGATCCGGCAGGGAAAAGTCATCGAACCCCTCGCCGATCTGTACAAGGTGGAAGTGCGGGAGCTGGGCGAAAAGCTGGGCATTCCAAAGAAATCCATCTGGCGGCATCCGTTTCCCGGACCGGGACTGGGTGTCCGCCTGCTGTGCGCCGATGGCGCGGAAGATGCCCGGTTGGACGGGCTCCAGGCTCCGGTGCAGGCGGTGGCCGGGGACTACGGCCTTTCCGCGATGGTGCTTCCCGTTCGCTCCGTCGGCGTGAAGGCGGATCTGCGGACCTACGAGTATCCGGTTCTTTTAACCGGGGAAGGAACATGGGAATCCCTGCGGGAGTTGGCCGGCCGGATTTTCAAGGAAGTGCCCGGAATCAACCGGTGCGTATGGAACCTGACAGGTGTTGCTCCCGCATCGGCCCGTTCCCTTCGCGCCACCATGACCCGCGAGCGGCTGGATCTGCTGCGGGAGGCGGACGCCATCGTGATGGACGGCCTGCGGCGTTACGACCTGTATGATCGCATCTGGCAGTGCCCGACGGTTTTCGTGCCCCTGTCCCTGGACGGCAGCGGCGCAGAATTCTGTGTGATCCGCCCCATTCACTCGGAGCGCGCCATGACCGCCAGCGCCGCATTCCTTCCCGAAGACATGCGCCGGGACCTGTGCGATCGAATCCGTGCGTTGCCGGGCATCTCCGGTGTCGGTCTCGACCTCACCTCCAAGCCGCCGGGGACCATCGAATGGGAGTAGGGTGATCGCCCGGGTTGGTCCTGATCATTCCAATGTTGGTTAATTGCCCCTGCGGCGCCGGGTGGTCTATAATCCGTGCACGCGTGACAGATGCCGCATCTGTCGGATGGAATATTCCGTGGATAAAGAGCGAACCAGCCTGATTCGAAAAATCGGCAATCTGATCAGCCGACCGATTTCCGCACGCCCTCTGTTCGGTCGCGAGTCCCTTGGTGAGGCGGGTCAGATCCGGCGTTCGGCCGGAGTTCCCGACGATCCGGTGACCGCGCTGCTGCGGCGCATCGGCTCAGTCGGCGTACTGCTCGGCCGCACAGTCGTCATGCTGTTCAATGCACGCTGCGACAAAGGTGAATCCTGGAAGGTGGCCTATCGTTTCACCAACGGCTCTGCGGTATTTGTCGTCATTGCCATGGCCTTTGTGGGAATGATTATGGTGTACCAGTCCACCGAGCAGTTGAACCGGGCGGTCGGTGACACCACCCTGGTGGGTGCATCCTTTCTCAAGCTCCTCGTCCGGGTACTGGGACCCACAGTGATTGGCATGCTGCTCGCGTGTCGCGTGGGCGCGGGCATCGCCGCTGAAATCGGCGCCATGGCGGTGACCGATCAGCTTGATGCAAAGCGGATGTGTGCGGCCGATCCCGTTGAGGTGCTCATGGTTCCCCGGCTGCGGGGTGGCATTCTGGCCGCCCTCACCCTGACGATCATCGGATGTTTCGCGGCAGTGATCGCCGGCATGTATACCGGACTCGCCTGGTTCGGGATGTCGCCGGCCACCTATTTCAATTTCAGCCTCATCGCCACTGTGGATACGGTGCAGGGACTCGCGAAAGCCTTCAGCTACGGCGTTGCGGTGCCCATTGTATCCGGCGCCTGCGGACTGGCCGCCTGGGGCGGCGCGAGGGGCGTGGGGCAGGCCACCACCGATGCCGTGGTCGGTTCGTCGTTTGTCATCGTGATGCTCGATTCGGTGATTTCGCTCATCGCATACATGGTGTCGCCGTCGTGATCGATTTTCAACAGGTCTGCATTTCGCTGGGCGGACGACAGATTCTGCGCGACATCACGCTGCATGTGCGCGAAGGGGAGGTGTTCTGCATCGTGGGTCGATCCGGGGTCGGCAAAAGCGTGATGATCAAGCAGCTGGTGGGACTGCTCCGGCCGGATTCCGGCTCCATCCGTTTTCTGGACAGGGAGGTGACACA
>JAKQNG010000127.1 GCA_029565915.1 Deltaproteobacteria bacterium | reverse complement strand
GGCGGAGCGGACAAAGACGCGCGTCACGCTGGAAATTCCGGACAATGCGGTGGTGTTTCTCACGGCCGGACGGTTTTCAGAGGAAAAAGGATATTTTTTCCTCCTCGACGCCATTCGCGACTGGCGGGACAAGGCCGCTTCGGAGATGGCGGGGCCTGCGCCGGTCCGGTTTGTGCTGGCGGGAGACGGTCCATTGCTTCATCCGTTTCGGGAGCGGCTTGCGCAGGAGGGCCTGACTGGCCTGGTCACCTGTGTCGGGTACCGCCGGGATCTGCCGGCCCTGATGCGTGCCGCGGACGTGTATGTGTCCCCTTCCCGGACTGAAGCCATGAGCTTGTCCATCCTCGAGGCCATGGGGGCGGGGCTGCCTGTGGTTGCGACTGCCGTGGGCGGCACGCCGGAGCTGATTCGGCCGCAGTGGGACAACGGCCTGCTGGTGCCTTGCGGCGATGTCGCGGCACTGGCGGACGCATTGCGGCAGATGGCCGGGGATGAGGCGTTGCGGCTGCGCCTCGGCGCACAGGGCGCCGTCGTGACCCGGGAACACTTTTCCGAGTCCGGCACACACCGAAGGACATTGGCGGTGTATGAACGGCTGGCCGGTTGCATGGGCGCATCCGGCCGTATAAAATGATGACGAAGATGAAGTGGAAGGAAAGGGAACCCTCATGCTGATAGACAACAAGGGAAAGCTGTTCGGCAAAATCAATGTGCTCGATCTGGTGGTGATTCTGGCCGTGCTGGCGGTCATCGCCGGCGTGGCGTACAAGTTCACCAAGTCCAACACCCCGTCCGTGTTCCGCCAGAATGACAAAGTGGAAATCACCTTCTATGTCGAGGAGCTGCCGGATTATGCCGCTGACGCCGTCGAAGTGGGCGCGCCGGTCACTGACAGGACCACCGGTTCGAAATTCGGCGTGGTCAAGAGCGTGGATACCCAGCCGTCGGTTTCCTACGCGCCCAACAGCGCCGGGGAGATCGTCAAGTCCACCAAGGAAACCTTCCGATCCCAGAAGGTGGTGGTGGCGGGGGAAGGCCTGTTCTCGGACAACGGCGTCACCTACAATTCCATCGATTACTATGTGAACAAGCAACTGGAGGTTCGGTTCGGCAACGTGGCCGTCTGGACCCGGGTCTATGATGTGCAGGTTGTGAAATGAGGGGCGGAGATATCCTGGACGGCAGTTTGCTGGCTCGTCTGGTTCGTGGCGTCGGCAAGGGCATTTCCCGGGCTTCGGAGGGGAGTGTGGTTCGACGCGCCGCCATGCGCACACGCCAGGGACTCGGCGGTGTTGCTGCCGGCAGTGCGGTGGGGCGGTGGCTCTCGCGTGATGGCCTGGTGACGGGCAGCGCGGACGCCAGCCATATGGTGGGTCTGTTGAACCTTTTGTTCCAGCGCGTTCCCAAGGCCTGCGGCAGCACCCTCGGCCGGTTGCCGGCCTTCGCCAATCCGGGTGTGGCCGCACGGGCCATCGGGTGGCTGGCGAATCAGCTCCACCTGTTGTCCGCCCTGTTCCTGTGTGTGGTCCTGCTGGTGCCCCATACCCACTGGAACAACCTGTACAGCACGGCCGGGGTGGCCGGGCTGTTTGCGCTGCTGCTCATTCGGGAAGGCACCCGGGAGGACCCCCAGATTCATGTCCGGCGTACCGGAGGCTGGTTTCTGCTGTACATGCTCTTTCAGGCGCTTTCCTTTGTCGCGTCCGTGTATCCCGGTCTCAGCGCCCGTTTCCTGGCTTTCCACGGCACCAATTTTTTCGTGGTGATCCTGCTGGTGTCGGTGTTCCGAACACTGGATGAACTCGTCACCGCGGTGGAGCTGCTGGCGTGCACGGTTTCCATCAGCGCGCTGTACGGGGTGTACCAGGGCATCCGCGGGGTACCCGTCAAGGCGGCGGAAATTGACACCACCCTCAACACCACCGGGGTGGGACGGGTATATGGGTTCTATGACAATCCCAACAACTTTGGGGAAATCCTGATCCTGTTCCTGCCGTTCATTGCCGCGTTGTTCTTTGCCTCCACCGGCTGGAAGCGCAGGGTTTTCTATGGCCTGGCGGCGTTGCCGCCGCTTGTGGCGCTGCTGATGACGCAGTCGCGTTCCAGCTGGGGCGGCCTGTTGGTGGCCATGCTGGTGTTCGCCGTGTTTCTGGACTGGCGGCTCATTCCATTGGCCGGCGTTCTAGGGTTGGCGGCCTTTCCCTTTCTGCCGCTGTTTCTGCGCCAGCGGGTCCTGTCCATATTCAACCCTGCCGACACGTCCGCCAGTTTCCGGACGAAGATCTGGCAAACCATGTGGCCCGTCATCCGCGATTACTGGTGGACGGGATTGGGATTGGGCAACGACGCGGTGATGAAAATTTCCGCCCGCTATCTGTTGTATACGCCGTCGGTGCCACTGCACTGTCACAACGTGTTCCTGCAGACCTGGGTGGAAACCGGCATTCTGGGACTGGTTTCCCTGCTCGGCTTTCTGGGGAATACGGCAAAACGTGCCATCCAAGCCATTGTGCGGCTGGGCGGAAAACGTGCGCCGGGGGCCAATCCGCACGCCCGCCTGCTTGCCATGGCGGGATTGTCCGCCCTGTGCGGCATTCTGGTGGTGTCCCTGGTGGAATATGTTTGGTATTATCCGCGGGTGATG
>JAKQNG010000092.1 GCA_029565915.1 Deltaproteobacteria bacterium | reverse complement strand
CCGGGGTGACATCAACGGCATGGCTCTTCACCCAGCGGCGCCATTCACCCACCCGCAGCGGCAGTGCCGGCACATAGTCAATCTTGAAATGGCCGGTTTCGTCCGGCACGGCGCTGAGGTTGAAGTGCGCAGAGTCACCCGCATTCCATTCCCCGGGCAGCGCCACAGTGACGCCCACACGCGCTTTCTCCTCATTCGGCCGCTCCTGCACGGTCACAGTTCCCTCCAACTGGCTCCAGGCCGACAGGATCAGCGGATCCTTGTCGTGGTGGTCCGCCAGAGGCCGAATCGCCCAGCCCGCCTCGTGCAGCGCGACAATCAGCGCCGGTCCCTTGCTGGGGCACAGGCGAAAATGCCCCTCATCGTCGGTGGTCGCACGATTGTACGGGTCATCCACGACGTTGGGGTCTATGCGCGTCTGCTCAATATAGGCGTTCTGGTCGGGCTCCACCAGCGCCACCGCCGCACCCTTTGCGGCCTGCCCGTCCGGCAGCAGCACCTTTCCCGCCAGCGGCTCCGCCGGTTCCATGCGTATGTCCGGCGGATTCGACGCGAACTCGGTGGCGTACACGGGGTCGCAGAAGGCCGTGTAGTGGTTTTCTGACGTGATGCGCACGCGCACAGCGCCCGGAACCTTCCCCATGCTTGCCCCGGTTTCCACGGAGAACCTGCCATCGCTTGCGCGGTACTTGACCGGGTTGTGCACCCAATACGAGGCGATGGGTTCCGCCTTCTCGCTGCGGTCAAAATCAACCGTGAAATGCTTGACCGGCTTGCCCGTCACCGCGTCCAATACGCGGCCCTTAAGTTCCGCTGAGGGATACAGCACGAATTCCGTCTCATTCGCCTCCGTGGCGGACCAGTCAATGTCGCGGCTGAAGAAGTCGTCTTTCTTTGTGCTGAAGTCCATCGTGCCCTCTTCGGGCAAGCCGGAAAGCGCAAAACGGCCATCAGCGCCTGTCCTTGCATCATAACTGTATACGGCGATGATAGCGCGGCCCTGATCAACAGTCCAAAGATTGCTGCAAAAGCGCACCCCTTCCATGGGCGCGCCGGCGGCGTCATGGACGATGCCGCTCCAGGTGCGGCCCTTCGTCATGACGATGCGCAGTTCGTCCCGTTTCCTGCCCAGTCGCAGGCATTGCGGTGCGAGATTCTCGGCAAAGACGAAGAGGGTGCAGTCCTCGTCCGATGCGGTGGGCAGGTCAAAGCGCCCGTCCGCGTCCGCAATGACCGCGTTGGTGATCTCGCCCTTCCGAATCTGCTCCCGGTACTCCGCGATGTCCTCGATATTGGTGAAGTCCCGGACCATCACCGCGTCTTTCACGGGAGCCCCGTTTTCATCAACCACGACGCCCTTCAGCCGCACACCGCGCTTCATGGTGCAGCGGAACGTTCCCGCAAGGAGATCCTCGGACACCGTCACCCACGAACCGGAAGTGTCCGATGCGAAATCAGGGTGTTCCAGACGGCAGGAAACACGATGGCTTTCCTCCGGAATCTGTGTCCGCCAGCGGCCTTCAGCGTCCGTCACCGCGTCGCCACTCCGCGTCATGCCCATATCCACGAAA
>JAKQNG010000119.1 GCA_029565915.1 Deltaproteobacteria bacterium | reverse complement strand
TGTTCCGCTTTCTGGACGTGACGCACAAGACGGGAATCTCGCTCACCGACAGCCACATGATGGTGCCCGCCGCGTCCGTTTGCGGATACTACTTTGCCCACCCGCAGGCATCGTACTTTGCCCTCGGGACCATCGACCGGGATCAGCTGCAGGATTTCGCCCGTCGCCGGGGCATGTCCGAAGAAGAAGCCGCCGCCGCCCTTTCCGCTCACCTGTAACCGTGGCAGCCACAACCCGGGCCCCTTACCGGTCCCTCCCATTACAGGGATTCGTCATCATGGCAGGAACCACTCGCCTTGACGGGATGTGTCGTTGCCGTTGACATCAACTGCTGTAATTCCCTGATGCGCGCGTTTTCCGTTTCGCCGTCGCTGCCGAATATCCGTCGCCTTGTCAGCTCCGACCCGGCCATCTCATACAGCCGGTCGCACCCGCAGCCATTTCCCGCTTCGCAGCTTCGTTGCGCATATTGAATGGCCCTCCGATCACTGCGAACCTGCCACAGGGGAGTTGACCGATTGTCGAGCTGCCACGAAATTTCATAACATGCCTGCCCATTACCTCTGCGGCAGGAACGTTCAACGTCGTATCTCGACACTGCCACTCCACCGGCGACACCAATGCCAACCAATGCAGCAATCATCCCGACAACGGCAATCCGCATCCATCGCATCGTCTGTCGCCTCTTCAGAAACTGTGCCTCCAACGCCTCTTCCATCTCCTCCTGTCCAGCGGAAAAGCCGGACAGACGCGCGTCAATCCCCACCACGCTGTATGAACGGCAGAAGTCGCATCGTCGAAGTGGCGATGGCCCGTCCGGCAGTGAGCCACCACACAGGGGGCAGGTCCACCGACCGTCCGGCGACAATGGCGGCCGAGCACCGAACCGGCGTCCAATCAGTTCAAAAATCATCCGATCCACCACATGACGCGCACCGATCTGCCGTGCGCCGGCGAATATGACGATCACACTGGCAACCAGCAGGCCGGCGGCAGCCATGTTCGCTGCGGCGGTTGTCATGAACAGAGCGAAAAGGACAATGGCAATGGCGGCAATAATCGTCAAACCCACCTGGAGCAGGCGGGTCAGCCGGTTGACCCGGCGGGCATCCGGCAGAGCGGAAATTTCATTGAGCAGGTCTTTGAAATGTTCCGGAAGGGCCAGTTTCTTCCAGGCCGCCAGATGCGCAGCGATCTGCGCCGGAACCGTCACTGCAGCACCACAATGCAAACATCTGGACATCCCTTCCGTCTGGGGCGGAACGGTTGCTCCGCATTCACCACAGGTGATCGATGCGGGTGGCGCGGGCAGATTTGATATTCCAGTCAAGCGGGTGGAAAAAAGCTCGTGAAGGTTTCGCAACGAATCGAGATCCTCTGCGCTGCGAGTGCGTCCGATGACAAACGTCCGTCCGTCTATTGTGCGAAAGGAATACCCTCCCGGGGTTCTGTCCGCCGTCTCATCCGTCTTCACGATTCCGGCTTCCGTTTCCTCCAGCCAGTCGGGAATTGTGAGCTGCAGCCCGTCCGGATCAAGTTGTTCCCAGCGCAGGGACAACCCGTGCAGAGCGCCTTCCTGCACAGTCAATCCTGCATTGCTGATGATGATGTCGCTGGCCGGTGTGGCCCTGACGCGAAACGCCTGTCTGATCTGTAAAAAAAAATACCCCGCACTGACAAAAGCAACGAGTGCAAAAAATCCCAGAATGCTGTCCGTTGTCAGAATGGCCGCCGGAATGGCGACAAAAATGCTTCCGGTTTCTGACAGCGCATGTGACAGACTGTCGCCCAGGCAGCGCCATCCGAATGCCAGGGCCATCAATGCGGGTACAAGCATCGCAATACCCGACCATCGCACAAGCCCTGCGCGACCGCTTGTCAACGACTGCCTGATACTCATCGCCGGCGAAAACCGATCCTGTCCGGTGCCGCTGATGCCGCTGTCAGGGTTCATCGCGTCGTGTTTCCGACGAACCGGGAAGGACGCTGACCGGACAGCCGCGACAACTCCGCCGCAGCCAGTCCATGGATGCTTCCCCGGTATCCGGGCATTCAGTCTTCGCCGAGTTTCTGCGCGCGGGAGGCCGCCTTCTGCACGGTACGCGCCAGGGTGGAGCGGATGCGGCCGTCTTCCATTTCGAGGAGGCCGGCGGTGGTGATGCCGCCGGGCGTGGTCACCTGATCCTTCAGCTCCGCCGGATGGGCACCCGTCTCCAGCAGCAATCGGGCCGAACCCTGAATCATCTGTGCCGTGAGCCTTGCCGCCAGCTTGCGGGGCAGCCCCACCATCACCGCGCCGTCGGCCAGCGCTTCCAGGATGACAAACGCAAACGCCGGCCCGGAGGCGGCCAGGGCGGTGACGATGTCCATGTATTTTTCCTTGATTTCAAGGCACATGCCCACCTTCGAAAATAATTCCTTCGCCTCGTTGATATCGGCCTCCGCGGTAGCTTCACCGGTGGCCAGGGCAATTGTTCCCTGCCGGATCTGACACGGCAGGTTGGGCATGCCGCGCACCACCCGCGCACTGGGCGCCCAGCTGCGAATCTTGTCCGTAGGAATTCCCGCGCAGATACACACCAGCAGCTTGCCCTCCAGCTCGGTGCCCAGGGTCATCAGCACTTCCCGCGCGGCATCAGGGTTGACCGCCAGCACCACCACATCGCGCCCCTTGACTGCAGCGCTGTTGTCCTGAGTAACGAGCATACGCGGATAGCGGGACCGCAATTCCTGCTCGTGGTCGTCAAATTTCGTGGTGATGGCCGCGTCCACAGCGTCCGCGCCGTAAGCCGCCAGCAGGCCCTTCAACAGCGCCTCTCCCATCTGTCCGCATCCGAGGATTGCCAGTTTCATCCTGATCTCCTTCGCCTGTCTTTACAAACAACAATCGGTCAAACGGGTTGAAAATAGGGCATTTCGGAACGCTTGGCAACCACCCTCGAATGGACAACATCAATGGAGGAAACAGGGCAGGCTATTCGATGACCCAGACGTTTTCCTTGCAGTAGTTGGAACAGGCATCGGTGTTGTTGGCATTGCCGTCATCGCATTCCTCAAAAGACGACTGAAGGATACCGTCTCCACAGTGGGGCGCAATGAGGCATGCCGACGTGCAGCCGCCATAGGTGCCCGTATTGCGGCTGTTCCCGGCCAGATCCACGCCCAGGTCGCATTCCTCATGGTCGGTCTGGACCACGCCGTCGCCGCAGTACTGAGCAAAGGTGCACTGGGGCGTACATCCGCCATAGCCGCCCGTATTGAGGTCGGTTCCCAGGTCGCACTCCTCTCCGGTCTGCTTCACCGCATCGCCACACACACCCAGCAGCTTGCAGTTGGGTGAACAGGTGGAACCCGGCGGCGCTCCGGAGGGAATGGTCGTCCCGTCGCACTGCTCGCCCCAGTCCTCCTGAATCACATTGTCGCCGCAGCGATCGCCCAGCAGGCAACCGGGAGCACAGGTGCCGTAGGTGCCGTCGTTCAATCCGTCATCGCACTCTTCGCCTTCGGTCCGATCCACATCGCCATCGCCGCAGAACGGTCCGAACAGGCAGTCGAAGGTGCAGCCGCCGTAGGTGCCGTCGTTCACGCCGTCGTCACAGGTCTCGCCGTAGCTGGTCTGCACGATCTCGTCGCCGCAGTATGGGCCCAGAATGCAGGTGGGCTCACACTCTTCGTAGCCGCCCACGTTGTTGGCGGCGCCGTTGTCGCACTGCTCACCCGGGTCGGGTTGCCCATCGCCGCACTGATCGATCAGACGGCAGCTCGTGCTGCACGTGCCGGAAGCCGGCGGGTCGCACTCTTCGCCGTAGACCGTCTGGGTCACGTTGTCGCCGCACCGGGGCGCCCTGGTGCAATCGGGATTGCAGGTGCCGTAGGCCCCGCTGTTCACGCCGTTATCACATTCTTCCCCGTAAGTGGCATCCACATGGGCATCGCCGCAGCGGGGACCGATCTGGCAGGTGCTGGAACAGCCGCCATAACTGTTGTCATTGATGCCGTCATCGCAGGTTTCACCAAAAGACGTCTGCACGTCGCCATCGCCGCAGTAAGGCGGCAGCACGCAGTTGGGCGAACAGGCATCGCTGCCGGTGGCGCCGTAGGCATCGATATTGAGGCCGTTGTCGCATTCCTCATACCCGACCTGCCGTTCCCCGTCGCCGCAGTAATCTCCCAGCACACAGCCCGGACCGCAGTTGCCATAACCGCCGAGGTTTGTTCCGTCGTCGCATTGCTCACCCACGGTCACCACGCCGTCGCCGCATTCGGGGGTGCACACCGATGGACTCGTGTTGAACCCGGACAGGGTGAGCTGATAGCTCGACCCGTCCAGTTGCCGCTCCGCCTGGAACACCACGATCTCGTACACACCTCCGTTCGAGAGGCCCAGCGTCCCGGCCAAACCCTGAATATTCACGGTTCCGGCCTGGGGCGTATGAATGCCACCCAGGTCCAGGGCCAGTCGACCGTTGATGAACACCCACACGTCATCGTCACCCACAAACGTCAGCGACTGACTGGCCGTACTGTTATACTGGAACCAGAACCGCACCTCGCTCGTAAAATAGAAGTTGTGATTGTACGTCGACGGGATGGGTGTCACGCTGTTCGCGGCGATGTATGTCGCCTCATCCTGCCAACCGCCGCCGTAATAGGTATCCGCGATCTTCGCCAGGTACGTGTTCGGGTCCACACCCCTTCCGTCCAGTGGGAACCACGCCGGATTTCCGTCGTAGTAGATGTTGTTCTGCTGCGCCGCACAGATGAGGTAATTGGCATTTCCGTCCGGGCCGTTGACCCATTTATTGCAGTTCGTATTGCACACCCAGTCGGGATCGTCCGGATCGTAGCCGGGCACCGTGCCGATGCAGGCATCACAATAGGGTTGCGGCAGGGAAATGGGCGGCGACGCCATGCACATCCCCCAGTACCCGCTGGGACAGGGCTTGTTGCAGGTCCAGCCGTCGGCAACCAGGTCGAAGTAGTCCGGGACGCTCGTCTCACAGGCGTTGGAGGTACACTCCTGCCAGTCCGGCGAACAGATGATGGTGTCATAGGAAATCAGCGACTTCGCACATCCGAGCCAGTCACTGTCCTGAAGTTGCTCCCTTTTAACCCACTGTTCTCCGTTCACACTTCCCCACCGGTTGACAAATCCGCCGGCGCCGTTGTCAAACAGGCGCAGCGTATCCACCACCACCGCCGAAGTGCTGTTCAGGTGGTCGTACCACTGGGCGAATGTCGCCGCAGACGTCATGAAATTACAGCTCCCCAGCGCGGTGGAGTAATTGCCGGCCAGAACGGGTTTTCCCTTTGTCTGGGTCGACGTGGTCGTCGTCGCGAGGGTCGCCCCCACCATCCCCGTGCTCTCGTTCTCGCATCCGGTGGAATCCGGCTGGAAATCCGGATGTCCCCCCGTCACATCCCGATCACGGAAATCCTTGTAGATAACCGGCACTTCCATCATGTCGTCAATCGTACTCGACTGCACGCATTCGAATCCGGGTTCCTCGGCACAGGTGGATGAACAGCCGTCGCCGGACATGGCGTTGCCGTCGTCGCACTGCTCGCTGCCAATCACCAGTCCATCGCCGCAGCGGGATGTGCATCCGCCCCCTACGGTGCAGGAGGGCTCAATCTGGCAGAACGGCGTGCAGCCGTCGCCGATTTCCTTGTTGCCGTCATCGCAGGGCTCGGATGTGTACCAGCCCGGATGAGGTCCGTCGCCGCACACATTCGCCACGCAGTTGTAGCTGCCGGGGCCCAGGATCTGGCAGCGCATGTCTTCTTCCCACTGGCAGTCGCTCGAACACCCGTCCCCGTCGTTCTCATCCCCGTCGTCGCACTGCTCGGGCCCCGCCACCACGCCGTCTCCGCAATCGTACAGGCACGGTGCGCCCGGATACGGACACGTAAACCCGTTTTCCACCACGCAGCCGCTCGTGCAGCCGTCTCCGTTGGTCAGATTTCCGTCGTCGCACTGCTCGTCGCCGGTCACCGCGCCATCGCTGCACAGGGATTCTTCGGGTACGCAAAGCGCACCGGGAACCGGACACGCATAGCCGGACTCGATGTAAAGGCAGTTTCCGGCGCAACCGTCGTTGCTGCTGGTGTTGCCGTCGTCACACGCCTCACCCCTCGTCGCGCTCTGCACAATCGAGTCTCCGCAACGCTCCTCCGGTGTACAAGCCTGACCGGGAATCGCACAGACCCAACCGGACTGGACCAGACAATCAGTGCATCCATTCGTGTTAAACATTCCTTCGTCACAGGTTTCCGTCCCTTCCACCACGCCATTGCCGCAAACCTGCTTCAGCACGCAGTCTTCGCCTTCTTCGCAGTCGTAATTCGGATCCTGGTACCGGCAATCGGCGCTGCATCCATCGCCGTCGTCGTCGTTGTCGTCATCGCAGACTTCGCCGATTTCGATAATGCCATTGCCGCAGACAATGAGGAAAATGCAGGGATCGCCGGGGGTCGGACAGGAATAGAACGCCTCCCGCACGCAGGTTGCGCTGCATCCGTCACCGGACTCCGCATTGCCGTCGTCGCAGTTCTCTCCCCTGGCTCCCTGAACAACACTGTCGCCGCAGCGGGGCGCGGGCACACAGGCCTGACCGGGATACCGACACAGCCAGCCGTCCTCCGCAATACAGTCCGTACAACCGTCCGTATTGAAAGTACCTTCGTCGCAGGACTCGCCGTCACCCACGCGGCCGTCCCCGCAGATCACCGTCAGCACACAGGCCTCGCCTTCTTCGTAGCAACTGTAGCGCGGGTCCTGATACACGCAGTCCTGACAGCCCGGTGTCGTATTCTCCCCTTCGTCACACACTTCGCCGGGTTCCACGACGCCGTTTCCGCATTCAATCTGATACTCGCAGGCGCCGCCTTCGGGAGGGCAGATGTAGTTGGGTTCCACGTCACAGGCCCCCGTACAGCCGTCACCGGGCAGGGTATTCCCGTCATCGCAGTCTTCGCCATCCTGGTTCACCTCGCCATCCCCGCAACCGGGCCCCGGTGGAATCATCACGCACTCCGGCGGTGGATCGCTGCCGAGACACGGGTTGTCCACAGCGGTTTCCGTATCCAGAGGCGTGTCCGCACCGCTGCAGTCCTCGTCAATGTCATTGCCGGGAATGTCCACGGCGCCCGGATGGATGTTGGAAAAATTGTCGTTGCAGTCCTGAGGAATCGCCCAACCGTCTTCGTCGATGTCCACAAACAGCACGCCGGTGTCGCTGTCCCCATCCGAATCCGAATCACTGTCGGCATCCGTATCCGTGTCGGCATCCGTATCCGAATCGGAATCGCTGTCCGTATCGGAATCCGTGTCCGTATCGGAGTCGCTATCCGTATCGGAATCGCTGTCCGTATCGGAATCCGTGTCCGTGTCAGTATCCGTGTCCGTGTCGGAATCCACGGCGGACGGCGACCCGTCTCCTCCGCATCCCTGAATACCGGATGCAAGCGCCACCAGACACATGACGATGTATATGGACTGTCTCATCTGTTACCTCCTCAGGCCATTATAACCCATTCGTACCATTTATTCGATTACCCAGGTGTTTTCGCGACAGGCGTTGGAACAATCGTCGTTGTTCACGGCGTTGCCGTCGTCGCACTCCTCAAACGGTGCCTGCACCAGCGCATCCCCGCAGTGGGGGCCGTACACGCACCCGCTCGTGCA
>JAKQNG010000072.1 GCA_029565915.1 Deltaproteobacteria bacterium | reverse complement strand
GTGAACGCAGCCATACTCTGGTTTGCCCGCGGGTTCGTGGAATACCGCATCCCCAACTTTCTGACGAAAAACCAGACGCCGACGGCACTCGAAATCTCGATGGAGATTGGATCGGAAGCCCCGGGTGTCAACAGCGACTGGCCTTCGGACATCCATTTCACGCTCAACGGCCACCCCCTGGGGTTCTGGACCTGCCCTGGGGATTTTGCGGATCGGCGCGGTCGATACACGCCGGATTGGTGGTCTTCCGGTGTGGGCCAGTATGGCATGCTCAAAATCCTGCGCATCACGGAGGAAGGGGCCTGGATAGACGGGGAGCCGCTGGAGACAAAGCTGTCCCTGCTGGATATCCGCAACCGTGACTGGACGTTTCGGATCTCCGTGCCGGACAGCGCGCGTCATGTTGGCGGCGCAACCCTCTACGGCAAAGGCTTCGGCAACCATCCGAACGGACTGGAGTTCCGCCTGTACTATCGGTAAACGGCATGCGTGAACCGGATGGCAGCAGTAGGATGCTTGACGGATGGAACCACCAGGCGGAGAATGTGGTGTGTCTGGAGGTGCGTCATGATCTGCAAGCAAATCGACATCTGGTCCGGTCTTCCCTATGATGAGCGTCCGAATCCCGGTTTCCGCCCAAGGCTGGACGTCAGCCTGCGTGATGGAGAGAAGACAAGGGGCGCGGTTGTCGTCATTCCCGGTGGCGGTTACTTTTTCACCTCCGAGCGGGAGGGCGAACCCATCGCGACACAGTTCTCGGCGGCAGGGTTCCAAACGTTCGTCCTTTGGTACAGTGTGGCGCCGCATCGGCATCCCCAGCCGCTTGCCGACCTTGCGCGCGCCATATGCCTCATCCGGGAAAACGCGGCGCAGTGGCATGTGGACCCGGATCGGATTGCCGTGATCGGTTTTTCAGCGGGCGGCCACCTCGCTGCCTCGCTGGGGGTGCACTGGGACAAGCCATGGCTTGCCGAACTCCCTGGCATCACAGCGTCAGGCGCAAAGCCCAATGCGCTCATGCTGTCCTATCCCGTTATTACGTCCGGACCCCACGCCCATCGCGGATCCTTTGAGAATCTGCTTGGGGAGTACACCCCGGTAGACCTGCTCCAATTGATGTCGCTGGAAACCCAGGTCGGCACACATACGCCGCCGACGTTCTTGTGGCATACGGTGGCAGACGATCTGGTTCCAGTGGAAAATAGTCTGCTGTTTGCGCAGGCATTGCAGGAAGCCGGCGTTCCCTTTGAGCTGCATCTCTACCCGGACGGCAACCATGGGCTGGCGCTTGCCAATGAGGAGACCTCATGGGACGGAATCGGGATGGATCCCCATGTGGCCAGTTGGATGAAGCTGTGCACGGAATGGCTGTCGACGTGCTTGGGAGATGGCAATGCCAAGGAAATGGCGTTGCATATATGAAATGGCGCTGCGCAAATAAAAAAGCGCCGCGACAGGGAAATGGGGCTGTGTGTTGACGGGCATCCTGTCAGGGGTTCGGCCGTACCGGCAGCATCAGCTCCGTGAGCTTCTCTCCCTGACGTTCCAGATACAGCTCGATGTCCTCGCGCCCGTCATGCTGATACCCGGA
>JAKQNG010000117.1 GCA_029565915.1 Deltaproteobacteria bacterium | reverse complement strand
CCGACACTGACACGGTCGACACCGACACCGAGACCGACACTGACACGGTCGACACCGACACCGAGACCGACACTGACACGGTCGACACCGAGACCGACACCGACACCGTCGACACCGCGTCTGACACCGTGGATCCCTGCGACGGGATCACCTGTGACCTGCCTCCCGACGATCAGTGCGCCAGTCTTTACGGGCTGCGCACCTATCCGGATATCGGTGTCTGCGTGGACGGCGACTGCGTGTACGATGAGACCTTTGTCGCCTGCAAATACCAGTGCCGCGTGTTCCCCGGCGACGATGCCTGCATTCCCGATCCCTGCGACGCAGTGGTCTGTGATATGCCCCCGGACGACGTCTGCTCTGGCGATTTTTCCCTGCGGCAGTTTGACGACGAGGGATTCTGCACGGCGGGCAACTGCCTGTACGACTTCGTCGACGTATCCTGTGATGCCGGGTGTTCCGCCGTGGACGGCGACGACGCATGCGCGCCCGAGGACACGGACACCATCGACACCGACACCTTTGACACAGACACGGTCGACACCGGAACGGTCGATACCGGCACCACTGATACGGACACGAATGATTGCGGAACCCCCGGGGACGATTACGACGGCGACGGCTTCACGGCGCTGAACGGCGACTGTAACGACTGTGATGCCAACATCGGGCCCATGGCCCTGGAAATTCCGGCCAACGGAATCGACGACGACTGCGACGACATTCAGGACGAACCCATCATCCCCTGCGACTGCACCGCCGGTGCCGACTGGCTGGACGCCATCGATTTGTGCGATTCGAAATACTTTTTCAGCCCTTCGGCCTGGCATGCGTCCGGTGCCGATCCCGAGGCCATCGGCGCCCTGGATGTACTGACCCGGTACGGCAGCACCTCCAACGACCTGTCGGTCAAGGCCGGTTGTCGCTACGCGGTCATCGCCAGCGGAAACATCCACGCCGAGCAGCACGAACCGGGCACCGACTGGGCCGCCTGGAGCGCGGATCCGGCACCGGACTTCAACGGCAGCAGTCCCTTCGGTCCGGACGGCAACGTCTCGTTTGACAACGTGAAGCTCCGCGTCGCCATCTTCGTTCCCGCCAACGCGAAAGGCTTCTCGTTCGATTTCATTTATATGTCGACGGAATATCCCGAATTCGTGGGCCAGAATTACAATGACGCCTTCTATGCCATCATCCAGTCGGAGGGCACCAACAACTGGGCAACCACCAACATCTCCTTTGACCAGAGCCCGCAGAAAAATGAGATCTGCGTGAATTCCGCCTTTTTCGAGGATCCGCCGGAAACAAGCCTGGAAGGCACCGGATTCGGCTGGAACGAGCCCATCGGCTATCACATGGGTGGTTCCACGGGCTGGTACCGAACCATGTGGCCGGTGGCACCCAACAGCGTGTTCTACCTCACCTTTTCCATCCACGACGAGGCCGATGGCCTGTACGATTCGCTGGTCATCATCGACAATTTCCGCTGGCTCTTCCAGGCACCCGCGGGCACCACGGTCCAGCTCTGACCCCATGTTCCGGCTGTTTCGCAAGACTGAACGCGCCCTTTCCGGACGGCCGGACGTTCCCCTGTACGATCTCCACAATCATCTGCTGGCGGGCATCGACGACGGCGCCGGGGATTCAGCGGAGAGCGGCGCGATCCTCACCGGACTGGCCGGACTGGGGTTTCGGGGCATCTGCGCCACGCCTCACTGGAACCATCCTCGCTTTCCCGAACCGTCCGTGGAAGATACGGCCCGTCAGCTGCAGGACCTGACGGCGATTGCCGACGGGTTGTCCACCGGGCTCCGCAACGGCGGCGAAATCATGATGCGCGACAACTGGGTGGAATCGTTACGGGACGGTCGATTGCCCACCATCGGAGGGGTCGCTCTCGTCGAATTTCCGTTCCGGGAATCCACCGTGATCGAGGGATTTGAGCATCTGGTGTTCGACTTCCAGACCCGGGGGATCACGCTCCTCATCGCGCATCCAGAGCGCCATCCGGATTTTCAGCGGCGTCCCGGACTGCTGGAGCGGTTCCGTGCCAGAGGTGCCCTGCTGCAGCTGGATCTCTTTTCCCTCTGCGGACGGGATGGCGGCGCAGCGAAGCGGCTGGGGTGGCACATGGTCAGGACGGGTCTGGCGGATGTGGCCGCTACCGACATTCACCGGGCAGACTCCCTGCCGCTGGTGGAACAGGCCCTGAACGCGCTGGCAGCCCGCAGCGAAAAGCAGTTCGTCCGGTTGCTGTCGACCAATCCGGGCCACATCTTCTGCGGACATCCGGAACGGCTGATTGCGTGACACAGCGGGATGTGGTACCTGCTGCCCGTGGACGACAAACAGCGCAGACGCAAGGAAGAAGCCCTTGCCGCCTTTGACAGGCTGATCGATATCATCGACACGCTCCGATCGCCGGAGGGTTGTCCGTGGGACAGGAAGCAGACCCCGTCCAGCCTGAAACCTTACATTATTGAAGAAGCCTACGAAGTGCTCGATGCCATCGATTCCGGTCAACCGGATCACCTGCGCGAGGAGCTGGGCGACCTGCTGCTGCAGATTATGCTTCAGTCACAGATTTTCCATGAATCCGGTCAGTTCCATGTGGGCGATGTGGTGGACGGCCTCTCGAAAAAGATGATCCACCGCCATCCCCACGTGTTCGGCGAAGTGCAGGTCAACGGCGCGGACGAAGTGGTGGCCAACTGGGAGAAGATCAAAGCCGGGGAGAAGAACCGGCGAGGGCTGTTTGAAGGCGTGCCGGCGGCACTGCCGGCGCTGCTGAAGTCCTTCCGGATGGGGCAGAAGGCATCCCGGGTGAATTTTGACTGGCCGGATGCGGTGCAGGTCCGCGCCAAGGTCGTCGAAGAACTCGCGGAGCTTGACGAAGCCATTGCCGCGGGCCGCGCGGGGGATATTGAGCACGAGCTGGGCGACCTTCTGTTTGCTGTCGCCCAGTGGGCGCGGCATCTGCACTGTGACCCGGAGGAGGCCCTGCGGCGCTGCTGCGAGCGCTTTGAACTGCGATTGTCCAGCGTGCAGGAGCGATTGCATCGGATGGATCGATCAATGGGCGACTGTTCCCTTGAAGAGCTGGAGCAGTTGTGGCAGGACGTGAAACGCCATGAACAGACCCGGTGAAAAGAAATCTCTCGCCGACATCGAAAATGACGTTGTGCACATCGTCAATCTGGCCACCGGCAAAACCATCGATCGGACAATGGATAATCTTGAGCCGATGGATCTGGATTCCCTGACGAGGCTTGAGATTGTGACAATGATCGAGAAAAAATTCGCCCTCACCCTCACCGAGGACGTGACCGGTCAGTTCAAGTCCATTTCACGCATTGCCCGCATCATCCTTTACGCTCTGGAAGCGCGTTCCGCCGCGGACCGGTAACGGTTTTCCTTTTGAAAATGAGCCGTTGACTTCATCGTCCGTTCACAGATAATCTATTTTTGAATATTTGACATAAATAGATCGGGGAAACACAGAAACCGCAACACGCATTCGCCAGCCCTCATTGGAGGAGTTCCGTGACAGTCCGTTCATCATTACCGTGCATCATTTTTGTCGCAGCCGTGTTTGCGGCCTGCGCACCGATTGAATATTCCGTTGTCATTGTTCAGGCCTCCCAGGCGATTTCCGAAGCGGAGGTGTCCGGGGCTGCCTGTACCCAGCCCCAGCTGGACGCCCTGTCCCCGGTCACGCGGGCAAATGCCACCCAGTCCGGCATGGAACTCGCCTCATCGGAGGAACCGGTGGACGAGCTGCAGGACAGCACGCCCATGTGCAATGCGCCATATGAGTATTACTCCGCGCTGGAGTATCTCAGCAAAGCCCGGGAGGAAGTGGGCTATTCGGATTATCAGGCGGCGGTGGAGTACGCGCGGCAGTCCCGTGAATTCGCGTTCAAGGCGCGGGATATTTCGCTGAACATGGCCAAGGAAAGGGGGCGCTGAATGAGGATGCCCCGCCACATGGGAATCATCGGAATGCTGCTTCTGTCGCTGGCTGTCGGAGCCGGTTGCGCCCAGACGGCGAAGCTGCGCGGAGGGTTGTCCGCTGCGGAAGAGCGCATCAAGCAGGTGGAGGCCAACGGCGCCTATACCTGTGCACCCAGAGAGCTGGCCCTGGCTCAGTCCCACCTGCGGTTTGCCCGTCTGGAAATCCGGCAGGGCATGGGTAGCCGTGCGCAGTATCATTATGAAATTGCAATGGAAAACCTGAATCTGGCCGATCGTCGGTCGCCGCCGGAGCAGTGTGCCGGTCCGTCGGTAGTGGTGGCGCAGCCTCTGCCCCGTCCGATGCCGCCGGGGTGCAAGGACGACGACAAGGACTACATCTGCGCCGATGTCGATCAGTGTCCGGATCAACCCGAGGACTACGATGGCGTGCAGGACGATGACGGTTGTCCCGAAGATCAGGATACGGACATGGATGGTATACTGGATTCCGTCGATCAGTGCGTGCTCGATCAGGAAGATCCGGACGGTTTCCAGGACGACGACGGATGCCCGGATCCCGATAATGACATGGACGAAGTTCCCGATTTCTCGGATCAGTGTTCGGATCAGCCCGAGGATCCGGATGGATTCAAGGATGATGACGGCTGTCCGGATGACGACAACGATGGCGACGGCGTGCTGGACCTGGAGGACGAATGTCCCAACACGGCGGGCGTGGCGTCGGAGGCCGGTTGTCCCAAGAAGTACGAAGGTGTGCAGATCACAGCGACGCGGATTGAAATCAACCAGACAATTTACTTCGCGTACAACAAGGCGACCATCAAGCCGGTGTCCTTCCCCATCCTGAACACGGTTGCCGAAGTGTTGAACGACAATCCGGATATCCGGCTCAGCATCGAAGGACACACGGACAGCAAGGGCAACGACAATTACAACAAGAAGCTCAGCGATAAGCGGGCAAAGGCGGTCATGGATTATCTCGTCAAGAAGGGCGGGGTTAGCAGGAGTCGGTTGACTTCCGTCGGCTGGGGCGAAGAACAGCCCATCGACACGAACCTGACGGAAGAGGGACGTGCAGCGAACAGACGCGTGGAATTCGTAAGAACGGATAACACCGAGTAAACCATTGAGGACTGAATCGAATCATGACTGAACACGGCAAGTATTTCATCCGCATGCTCCTGGTTCCCCTGGGTTTCCTGTTCCTCTGTGGTCCGGCCCTCGCGCAGAGTCCGCAGGTGCAGGTCATGCAGCTCAATCAGCAGGCCATGGACCTGTACGGCAACCTGGAAATCGAACAGTCACTCGCGCTGCTCAAGCAGGCGGAGGAAATCTGTACAAAGAACCAGCTCACCGGTGGCGCCGTTGCCCGCACCTATGTCAACATGGGCATGGTGGAATACGGCGGGCTCGGCAACAACGCCGGCGCCATGGATTTTTTCAAGAAAGCCCTCTGCTACGATCCCGGTGTCATGCTCGATCCGCTGAACTCCACGCCGGACATGGATATTCTGTTCACCGGCGCCAAGAATCAGATCAGCACGTCGGGCTGTGCCGGCATCGGCCCCGCGACCCAGACAACTCCCGCCGTGACGCAGCCCGCCCAGCCGGCGGCGGTCACCGGCGGCATGGTGACCAATGACGTGCTGCGACATCCGGCGGTCACCCAGCAGAAGCGGATGGTCCCCATTCCGTTTTATGTGCAGACCAATCCGTCCAAGGACGTCCAGCAGGTCGTGCTGTATTACCGCACCATCGGCGAGCGGATTTTTCAACAGATGCCCCTTTCCAACAATGGACAGGCCTGGGTCGGCACCATCGGCTGCGACGTGCTGACCGTGCTGGATCCCACCGGCCTCGACTACTACATCGCGGCTCTTGACGCCACCAACCAGTTGCTGGCGACCGCGGGTTCCGAGGCCCAGCCGTTTCAGATTTCCGTGGTGGACATCGTCACGACGCCGCCTCCGCCGCCGCCGGGCGAAGCGGCGCCGGAAGCCTGTCAGGAAGAATGCCCGCCCTGGGATCCGGCCTGCAACGAGAACTGTGTTCAGTATGCCGATGTCTGCTCCGACGAGGAGCCCTGCTGCAAAGGGCTTGTCTGCATGGACGGCGTCTGTGAGGAAGGTGAGGAAGAAGAAGGCGGCGGCGGCGATGGGAGCGATATCAAGCACCACGCCCGCATCTTCCTGAATGGCGGCACGGGATTCGGTCTCGTCGGTCCGGGCACCTACGATCATAGTGATTTCCCGAACATGATTTATACGGGAAGCATTGACACCAAGGTCGGCATTGCCCTGTCCAAACTGCACGTGCGGCTCGGCGCCATGTTCGCCCTTCCGGTCGACAAGCTGGAAGTGGGCCTGAACGGCCGCTTCGACCTGCCCCTGTCACCGGATTATCCGCCCATTGCCGTGTCCGTCATCGCCAATGTGTCCTACCGGATAGTGGGAGAAAACAAGGCGAAGGGCTTTCAGATGATGGCCGTGGCCGGGTTCGGCTGGATGAACATCATGCACCGCATCCCGTTCGACGATTGCAGGACAGTGAATGCGGCCGATGGTCAATGTGCCGATCCTGCCGGCTGGTACCTGGATGCGAACGACATCATCAAGCGCAACGGTTTCCGGAAATCCGGGTTCCTGGGCGTGGAGCTGGGCCTCGACATGTACTACTGGCTGCACAAGAATGTGGGAATCAACCTCGGCGCCATTTTTGATATCGCCTTCCCGGTCTTTGCCCTCAATCTGGACGTGCAGGCGGGCGTGGCATTCCGGTTCTGAAATCCGCTGAATCTGCATTTTTCCGACATTTCCGGACGGTCTTCGACTGCGCGTAGCATCGTGAAATGCTTGACATTTCCGTTGGACGAAGTGCATTGTGATTTTTAATCACTTTAATGATAACAATATAACAATGGACATTTGAACATCACTTGAACGGAGAGTTGGACGTGCACAAGGGTTTCTGGTCAAAACAAATCATTTTCACCGCAACGCTCTGCGCCCTCTGCCTGTTTTCCTCCCGCCATGCCGCGGCCCAGGCCCAGAATCAGGCGGTCGGCCTCATCCGGGACGCGATGACCGCCTACGGAAATCTGGATCTCGACATGGCCAAGGCACGACTCGATCAGGCACTGGCCATGAGTCCCCAGCTCACCGCCGGTACCGTCGCGCGCATCTACATGGGCTACGGGCTGATTTTTGTCGGCGGAAACGGCGATAACGCGCGCGGTCAGGAGAGTTTCACCATTGCCCGGTGCCTCGACCCGACGGTGCAGATCGATCCGCTGTATTCCACGCCGGAGGTCGACATGATCTACCGGATGGCCCAGGCCCGGGCCACGGCCCAGACCTGTCCGTCCCTCATTGCGAATATCCGCTATTCGGCAACGCCGTCCGTGCAGCCGGTGCCGGTGCAGCCCATGCCGGTGCAGCCCATGATGACGCCCGGCATGCTGCCCGCCTGCGGACAGCACACGCCGCCGGCCCAGCAGCGCCAGTCCCATGAGCTTCCCCTTGCCGTTCATCTTGACCCGAATGCGGAGCCCCACATTGATCGCATGGTGGTCAAGTTCTCGTTCGACGGTTCTCCCCAGTTTACAGAAGCGCCCATGCAGAAGGCGGGCAACGGATGGGCAACCGGCATGATCACCTGCGTGGAGGGGCAGATTACCGCGTTCAATCCCGCGACCATCGCCTATTTCATCGAAGGCTACAATCAGGCGGGAACCCTCATCTGCGGTCACGGTAACGCGGCCCAGGCCTATCAGGTTTCCATGAATCCGGCGGCCCCGGTCGTGACCGGGATGCCGGGCATGCCCACGCCCCAGATGTGCCAGGAATGCCCGCCCTGGGATCAGGCCTGCCAGGCGCGTTCGGGGCAGCCCATTCCGTGTTTCTCGGCAGAAGACTGCCTTGCAGGCCAGACCTGTTCGGATTCCGGTTTCTGCGAAGGCGGCGACTACGGCCCGGACAGCGGGTGGGGGGAGGAAGGCGGCGGTGAAGACAACAGCGGCCAGGTGCCGCGCGTTTTCTATATCAATATCAGCGCCGGCACCGGCGGCGGATTCGTCAAAAACAGCGACATATATCTCGAAACCACAACTTCCACAGGCGGCACGGACGGGCTGGCATCCTATCTTTCGCAGGGCCTGAACGGTGGCGGCTGGGGAGGGCTGCCCCTCCGGGCGGCTCTCGGCTTCAACATCAAACCGGTGTTCGCCCTGGAAGCCACGTTCCGGATGGATCTCTCCGCCGCCTGGCGGTCCCAGAGGTCAGCGGCGCCTTGCACTGACCCGGATGGGACAACTGATTCCGCCGGGTATATCTGTTACAGCCCGCACCTGGATACAGACGGATTCTACGGCGTCTGGGGGTGGGAGGACAGCTCCGGCGTGCATATCTACACCACGGAGACCAAGCAGATTGCGAAGTCATGGCTGATCAACCTCCGGGCCAGGTACCGCTTTGTCAACGACGGCAAGCTGCAGGTGTCGTTCTTCGGCGGCGTCGGCTACGGACACCTGTTCTTTGCGCCCAAAGCCAAGGATGTCGACTTCGACGGCGTAGTGGATCGGAAGATAGCCACCCCCGGCATGGTCAACCTCGAACTCGGCCCCGGTCTCGCGTTCTACTTTACCAAGAACGTGGGCTTCATCCTCGAAGCGCCCATCGATCTGGTGTTCGGCGAAGCCGGTTCCTTTGGCCTCAACGGCGAGCTGATGATCGGACTCTCCTTCGGTGGCTGAATGAGCGCACCGGAGACCATCACCGGTCAGTTCCTCCAGATTGTCGCAAACAATCCCCACAAGGTTGCCCTTCTCGAACGCCAGAGCGACGGGCGATGGGCCTCCCAGAGCTTCAAGGAATGGGACGAACGCGCCCGGGCCATTGCTGCGGCACTCATGGAAGACGGCCTCGCACCGGGGGACAGCGCCAGCATTTTTTCGTTCTCCAGGCGGGAATGGGTGGAGGCCGACATCGGCATTCTGATGACCGGCGCCCGGACCGCGACCATCTACCAGAATCTGGAAGGCGATACGGTCCATCACATCATCAAGGATGCCCGGGTGAAAGTGCTGTTTGTCGAAGGGCCGGTGCAGCTCCGGGCCCTGTTCGGACATGACGGGAAAGCCGATGTCTGTCCGTGCCTGACGCGGATTGTCTACTTTCAGAGCCTGCAGCGACCGCCCCACCGGCCGGGCAGGCCGGAACCGCCGGAACTCACCATTGCGGAAACAGTGCCCGAAAGCCGGCGGCACATGCTGGTCAGCCTCGAAGAATATGTTCGACGAGGCCGTGACCTGCTGGCCACCCGTCACGCGGATCTGGAAAAGCGCATCCGGGCCATCCGGTCCGACGACGTTGCGAAGATTGTCTATACCTCCGGCACCACCGGCATTCCCAAGGGCGCGCTGCTGTCCCACGGCAGCCTGACCAGCGTGACCAGAAATGTGGAGCAGACCCTCGGCATTCGCGCCGGCGACACGACCCTTCTGTTTCTGCCGCTTGCCCACGTGTACGCGCAACTGCTGTATCACGTACAGTTGCGCATCGGCTTCTCCGTTGCCTTTGCCCGTTCCATGCTGACGGCCCTGGACGATGCCCAGTCCATCCATCCCGACTTTTTCATTTCGGTGCCCCGTCTGTTTGAAAAAATCCACGCGGGGGTGCTGGCCCAGGTGGAAAAGGGCGGGCTTGTGAAAAAGGGTATTTTTCAATGGGCTGTGGACGTGGGAAACCGGGTCAGCCGGGCCATTCAGCGTGGAGAGCGGATCCCTTCCGTACTGTCGGCGCAATACCGGCTCGCGGAGCAGCTCGTTTTTTCAAAACTCCGCAATCGACTCGGCGGAAGAGTCCGCTTCATGATTTCGGGAGGGGCGCCTATCGAGAAGAGCATCCTCGAATTCTTCCACGCGGCGGGACTGCTGATTGTGGAAGGGTACGGGATGACCGAGAATTCGTCGCTCACCCATCACAACCGCATCGCTCAATTCCGATTCGGAACCGTTGGACTGCCTCTGGCGGACACGGAGACCATCATCGCCGATGACGGCGAAATCCTGGTGCGCGGACCCGGCGTCATGAAGGGATATCTGAATCTCGAAAAGGAAACCACCGACGCGATTGATGAAGGTGGCTGGCTGCATACGGGCGATATCGGCGTGATAGATCCGGATGGATTTCTGCGGATTACGGATCGAAAAAAAGATATCATTGTCACGTCGGGCGGAAAGAATATCGCGCCCTCTCCCATTGAGGCACTGCTCGTCCAGACCCGGTTCATTTCTCAGGCGGTCGTGTTCGGCAACAGTCGGCAGTATCTGACCGCGCTCGTTACACTGGACGCGGAAGCGACGGAGCAGTGGGCAAAAGACAACAATGTTTCCGACATCAACCTCAGCGAGTGCCATGAGATTCGCAAGGCCATCGAAGCGGAGATATCCACCCTGAATCAGAGGTTGCAGCGGTTTGAAACGATCAAGCAGTTTGCCATTGCACCGAGGGAGTTCACCATCGCGGACGGCGAGGTGACGCCGAGCCTGAAGCTGCGCCGGAAAGTCATTGAGGAACGATACGGACACCTCATTGAAAAGCTGTACCGGGAATGAGCCGATGCGCGCGGCTGACGCTGCGGACCGCGACAAATACCTGCTTGACGCATACCAACCCTTCTGCTACCAATCGGACCCTGTTCCCGGCTGGGATGCCGGGAAACCCCTGCAGGCACGTAGCTCAGTGGGAGAGCACTACCTTGACACGGTAGGGGTCAGCGGTTCAATCCCGCTCGTGCCTACTTGAACAATGATGAGTATCTGCCAACAATTCCAGACTCTTTTCACCAATGACTGATCCCGCAATTCGATTTGCATCCGGGACTGTCGGTGCGCATCTCGAAGCGGCCGGCAAACTGAAACACGACACAGTTGCCGCTCTGGTGGACGGTGCCCTTGCCGACCTGCAATGGCCTCTGTCGCGCGACGGCGCAGCGGTGGAACCGCTCAAGGCATCGGATCCGGCGGCCCTTTCGGTCATCCGGCACTCCACGTCCCACATCATGGCCGATGCCGTGCAGCAGCTGTTTCCCGGCACAAAGGTCACCATCGGTCCTTCCATCGATACCGGTTTCTACTACGATTTCGACCGACCGGAGGGCCCGTTCACCGATGAAGAGCTCGTTGCCATCGAAGCGCGGATGCAGGCCATCATCGATGAAGCGCCCCGGTTCCGGCGGGAGGAAATTACCCGGGAAGACGCCCGCGTCCTTTTCGAAAAACTGGGCGAGTCCTACAAGCTGGAGTTGCTCGACGCCATTGACGCGGATCGACCGGTCACCCTTTACCGCCATGGAAACTGGGTAGATCTGTGCGCGGGTCCCCATCTGCCCGATACAAAGGCCATCCGGGCGATCAAGCTGCTGTCGGTCGCCGGCGCCTACTGGCGGGGTGATGAACGCAACAAGATGCTCGCGCGCATTTACGGCACGGCCTTTCATGATCGCAAGGAGCTGAAGGCGTACCTCGATGCGCTGGAAGAAGCGAAGAAACGCGACCATCGCAAGCTGGGTAAGGAGCTGGATCTGTTCAGCATTGATGAGCAGGTGGGCGGCGGGCTCGTGCTGTGGCATCCGAAGGGCGCGCTGGTCCGCACCTTGATTGAGAATCACTGGCGGCAGGTGCACCTGAAGAACGGCTATGAGTTGATCATGACGCCCCACATCGGTCGCGGGCAGCTCTGGGAAACTTCCGGCCACCTGGAAAACTACGCCGACAATATGTACGCACCCATGGATATCGAAGGGAACCCTTACTACATCAAGCCGATGAACTGTCCCTTCCACATCGCCATATACCGCAATTCCCTGAAATCCTACCGGGATCTGCCCATCCGCTGGGCCGAGCTCGGAACGGTCTACCGGTTTGAACGTTCCGGACAGCTGCACGGCCTGCTGCGGGTGCGGGGATTCACCCAGGACGATGCACACCTGTTCATCCGCGTGGATCAGCTCGAATCGGAAATTCGCGGGGTGGTCCGGTTTACCCTGAAACTGCTTGCCGACTACGGGTTCCGCGATCTGGATGTGATGGTGGCCACGCGACCGGAAGGCAAATCCATCGGCGATCCCGCCATCTGGGAAAAGGCGGAATCCGCCCTGAAGGCCGGTCTGGAAGCCGAAGGGGTCACGTACACGATCGACGAGGGTGGTGGCGCATTCTACGGACCGAAGATCGACGTAAAAATCAAGGACGCCATTGGCCGCGTGTGGCAGTGCTCCACGGTTCAGGTGGATTTCAATCTCCCCGAGCGATTTGATCTGTCCTACATCGGCGATGATTCCACCCGCCATCGGCCGGTCATGATCCATCGGGCGTTGCTCGGCTCCATCGAACGATTCTTCGGCATCATGGTGGAGCATTACGCAGGGGCGTTTCCCATGTGGCTGGCACCGGTCCAGGTTGCGCTGCTGACCGTGGCAGATCGCCATGTGTCCCACGCGCAGCAACTTTCGGCGGAGTTAACTGCCCGGGGTATCCGCGTATCCATCGACGACGACAACGAAAAGCTCGGTGCGAAAATCCGCCGGGCGCGCCTCAGCCGCGTTCCGGCGACCGCCGTGATTGGTGATCGGGAAGTGGAGAGCGGCGGCGTGTCCCTCACCACCCGCAGCGATGGCGAGCTGGGATACCGGTCTGCTGAAGAGTTCATCGATTTCATCGTACGCGGCGCGAAGGCGCCGGAAATTCTGGATATCCGATGATCGCATGGTTGGTCATTGATATCTGTCAACGCAACATGCAGGGAGGTTCTTTTGCAGGGAGACCGAAACAGCCAGAATGAACAGCTTCCGCCGGGACGAAAGCGTCCGGCGCCCGGAAGCGAGAAGACGCGCATCAATGAGATGATCCGGCGTCCGGAGGTGCGTCTGATCAATCCGGACGGACAGCAGCTGGGCATTTATCCGACAAGGCAGGCACTTGCCATTGCGCAGGAAATGAACCTCGATCTGGTGGAGATCAGTCCCAACGCCAAGCCGCCCGTCTGCCGCATCATGGACTACGGCAAATTCAAGTACGAGCAGAAGAAACAAGCGAACGCGGCAAAGAAGAACCAGCACGTCATCGAAATCAAGGAAGTGAAGATGCGTCCCAAGACGGATCTGCACGACTTCAATTTCAAGATCAAGCATCTGCGGGAGTTCCTTCAGGAAGGAAACAAGACGAAAATCACGATTCGGTTCAAAGGAAGGGAAATTGCCCATCCGGAAACAGCCGCAGCGCTGCTGGACCGCGTGGTGGATGCCCTGAAGGATGTCGCCGAGGTCCAGCAGGCGTATCAACTCGAAGGCAAGCAGATGACCACCACCCTGTCGCCCCTCGGGCGTAAGAGTGGACAGGCGCCCCAGGCGTCCGCGCCACCCGCCGCTGTTGTTGCGTCGCCGGTGATCACCACTAAATCATAAAGCGAACAATTGGCTTCTGCCGTTTTCCCGGAACCCATTTTTCCCTTGCACATCAGCGGAAGGATGTGTAGATACGTTTGCCCGGTTGTGGAAGACCGGGGTCGGTAAAAATCCCGAATCGGGTGAAGAGGACCAGTCAATATGCCGAAAATGAAAAGCAATAAGGCGGCTGCCAAGAGATTTCGCAAGTCAGCCGGGGGAAAAATCCGCTGCAGCAGGCCGTTCCACAGTCATATTCTGACGAAGAAGAGCACGAAGCGGAAACGGCAACTCCGCAAGGATATCACCGTCGATAAGACGCTGGAATCGCATGTCCGCAGGCTCCTGCCCTATCTGTAAATCCGGTGATTTCACGGACGGGCGAACACCAACGCGCAAAAGGAGCGTGAACAATGGCAAGAGTAACACGGGGCTTTAAAGCCAGAAGAAGACGCAATCGAATACTGAAGCGAGCCAAAGGGTTCTTCGGTTCTCGCAGTAAGATGTTCAAACGGGCCGCCGTGGCGGTCATTCATGCGCATCTCGATTCCTACGTCGGACGTCGCCTCCGCAAGAGGGACATGCGAAAACTGTGGATTACCCGCATCAATGCAGCCGCGCGCATCAACGGTCTCAGTTACTCGAAAATCGTTGGCGGGTTGAAAGGTGCCGGTGTGAGCCTGAACCGGAAAATGCTGTCGGATATCGCCATCGAAGATCCGGCGGGGTTTGCGGCGATTGCTGCGATAGCTCGCGGCAAGTAGCTGCTTTTCTGATTCCATCCTTCCCACTCCGGGACAGCCATCCAGCAAGAGGAGTCTACCATGGGTCCAGGTGAGATCATTGCCCGACTGCGCGAACTGGCGCAGGAATTTGA
>JAKQNG010000053.1 GCA_029565915.1 Deltaproteobacteria bacterium | reverse complement strand
GATACGGACACCGACGCAGACACCGACGCCGACACCGACACCGACTCCGACTCCGACACCGACACGGACACCGACATCGACACCGACTCCGACATCGACACCGACACGGACACCGACACGGATTCCTTCGCGCCCCCCGTGACCATCACCGCCCTGACCCTCGACACCTACGCCGCCGAAAACGAAAGCTGCGCGAACATGGATCACGTCCTTTCGTGCTTTCTGGAAAATGCCCATCAGGACGCCATCGACTGCCAGATCGACAACACGACCAACTGCGCGCCCGGGCAGACGTGTTCAGAACACGGGCTGTGCACCTGCACCAGCACCGGCCACTGCAACGCGGGCTTCTGCACGACCCTCGGATTCTGCCTGCCGTCATTGTGCAACGGCTATTTCACCTGCAGCCCCTGGGGCGGCTGCAACGGAAATGGCACCTATCCGGGCGATTCCCCGGCCGAGCAGGCCCTGGAAATGGGAATGATCTGCTGCGAAACCGTCGACCCGGACGGCTCCCCCAACATCTTCTTCGCCCAGGAATCCTGCCTCGACGGACCGGCGGACCTCTGAGCCTTTCCCCGGTGAGGCACCCCGGTCGGGGAATATGAAATCATTAAAGAAATTCGATTTGCCCCTTTTCGCCGGTGCAAAGGACTGTATGGCCTGCGGCAGAGCTGTGATATGTTGTCGCTCCCATGGAAACTCCCGCAAATCAGACCGATTCCATCAGTGCAGAACGTCCGGCAGTGGTCGCGGCGTTTCTATTCTTCCTTTTCATGGCGCTGTCTCAGGCCGGCGCGTTCGAGCAGCTCTATTCGAGCACGCAGCACGACCTGCGCGCGTATGTGGCCTGTGCCCACAACATCCTGGCCGACCGTCACATCTACCAGACGCATCATCAGGCGGTGCCCGAAGACCCGACCCTCACGGCGGATGTGCCCAAATTCCTGTACCCTCCCCTGCTCGGGATGCTGATGATTCCCCTGTCCCCGCTGTCCTACGACACCATCAAGCACATCTGGTTCTTTGCCAATTTCTTCTTCATCCTGCACGGCATCTTCCTGGCCGTGTCCATTCTTCCCCTGCAACGGTTCCGTCTGCCCGCTTTTTTTGTCCTCGCCGCCCTGTCCCTCGGTTCGGACGCTTTTTCCTGGCTCCTGCGCACCGCCCAGGTGGACGGGTTCGCGCTGTATCTCTCCCTGCTGGCGCTCTATTTTTTTCATCGCGAAAAATGGGCGGCCGCCGCGCTGTTCATCTGCATGGCCAGCTGGGTAAAGGTGACGCCCGGCATTTTCTTTATCTACCTGCTGACGCGGGGCCCGCGCCGGTTCGCCATCCAGGCCGTCATCGCCGGCATCATGCTGGGACTGGCCCAGATCGCGACGGTGCAGGGCGAATTCTTTTACTTCTTCACAAACACCATTTCCGAGGACATGCCCTCGGCCCTGCGGCCGCCATCCATGCAGTCCCTGCATGCGCTCTGCCAGTTGCTGCTGGTGCCTTTCCGCGGGGCACACGTCTTTGATGCGCCGCAACAGGTGGAATCCCTGCTGCTGGCTCTGAAAATCGCCGTGTCCCTTGCGGCAGTGGCGGTGATGCTGCGCCGCCGGGAAGGCAGCGACGGATTGTTTGCCGGATTCGCGGTGTGCTCCGCCGTGTCGCTGCTGGTCACGGATGTTTCGTGGATGATGCGCTTTTCCTGGAACGTGATCACCGCCGCGGCCATCCTCTGTTTCCTGTTCCGCGTGCGCAACCGCGCCGCCGCGTTGGTGCTCTTTCCCGTTGGCGCGCTGATCCTGCTGCTCGATCTGAGCAGCGTGTGGAAGGGACTGTTCGGCCCTCTTGTGGAATGGAAGGCGCTGTTCATTGCGGGGCCGTCCCTTCACGCCCTGCTGGCAACAGTTATCCTGCTGGGCATTTCGCTGCATCGAAGTCAGTGGTCGCCGTTTGTGCAGAAAAGCGGTGAGCTGCTGGTGCGCATCGGGCACCGGCTGAGCACCGGGTCGCGTACACAGGTCCATTGATGAATCTTCGCCGGTTGCTGCTCCCGCTCATCCTGCCGGCCGTCATCGCCCTCGGCTGCCGGGATGAACAACCGCCTCCCGCGCCCCCGCCGGTTCCCGCCTTCACGGCGCCCGAAGGACCACCGCCGTCGGGCACCGGCCTGCTCCTCATCGTCGTGGACACCATGCGACACGACATCCCCGGACGCCGCGTGGCCAATCGCTCCCTCACGCCGAACATCGATCGGCTGGCGGCCGGGTCCACGCAATTTTCGTCATACTACGCAGCAGCCCCCTGGACGGCCCCCGCCTTCGGCACCATGTTCACGGGCGTTTCCCCTTCGCGACATGAGGGTGGCCTGATTGCGCCCCGGGAGAATCCGACGGCCGGCCGGATGGTGAAGGGGTTTTATCTGAAATCCATTCGCAGCGACATGCCGACGCTGGCGGAGCACATGAAGCAGCAAGGGATGACCACCGGCGCCGTGGTGAGCAACCCGTTTCTGTTTCCCCTGCTGGGATATCGCCGCGGATTTGACGAATTCGACTATTCCATTGCGCACCGCCGGGCCGACGAAGTCACCGAACGCGCCATCCGCTGGCTCAACGCCAACGGCGACAAGCCCTTCTTTTATCTGGTGCACTACATCGATCTGCACACACCCTACGATCCGCTGCCCGCCCACCGGGATATCTTCGACCGGCCCGCCGGCCGCATGCAGCGACCGTTCATGATGCCTTTTGACGAAGTCATGCGGACAGATTTTACAAACGAAGAACGATCGTTCATCCGCTCGCTCTACGACGGCGAAATGGCGCAGGTGGATCGCCAGATCGGTCGGCTGCTGGCGGCCCTCCAGCGCAACGGAATGGCCGATCGCACCTGGGTGGTGCTCACGTCCGACCACGGCGAAGAATTTCTGGAGCACGGCGGCCTCTACCACGGACGGCAGTATGAAGACGAGGTCACCCGCATTCCGCTGATGATCCGGGCGCCGGGGGGAACGTGGGGGGCCGGTAACACAATTCCGGCCACGGTGTGCCAGGTGGATCTGCTGCCCACCCTGGTCGCGCTGGCAGGTGCGCCGCCCAAGGATGTGGAGGGCCGCAGTCTTTTGCCGCTGCTCACCGGCGCATCGGATGCGGGCGGCCGGTGCTACATGGAGGCGCCCATGATGCGGCATCATCCGGATCCCCGACTGTCTCGGCACCTGCACCGGCACGCGTTCTTTGACGGACGATACAAGGTCATCCGTTCCGATGACGGAACGATTTACCGGGCCTTTGATCTGCTGCGCGACCCCGGCGAAAAGGTGCGTCTGCCCGCCATGTATCCGGCCGTGAGGAAAGCCACCGCCGCCATGAATCGATATCGCGCCATGCTGCGCCGCACCGGTCCGTCCACCCCGTCCGTCGATGCTGTGCCGCTGCCGGCGGATGTGCAGCAGTCCCTTGAAGCGCTGGGATATACACAGTAGGAAATTATCGTCCCGGGGCCGTCGCCTTCTGCAGGTGCCGCAGGAATTCGTCGAAATCGCCATAGAGTGGCAGATTGGCCGGGCCGACCCGTCCTTTTCCGGGAATGAACGAGGTTCCCTTGAAGGTGCTGAGGATGAGCTTTGTGAGCAGCACCAGGTTGGCGCCGCCGGACGGTGCAATCTGGCCCGGGGGCAGGAACTGGGCCCAGCGGCATCTCGCCGCATTCATCAGGTAGACGGTTTCGTCAGCCTTGCGGCGGCCGGGCGGACGGCGAACAACGGCGAGCAGATATCCCGGTTCCTGCGGTGCACCCAGGGGAAAATGCATACCGGCTTTTTCCCGGTCAATGTGTTCGATCTGCGCCGCGGTCACGGCAAACAGCTCCGAACCCGGAATGACAATGTTCTGGGCGTTGCCCACCCGGGCTCCGATGGCGTTGTGGGTAATGCCCGTGAGGGTGATTTCCTTTGGAATGATGGGGGGCAGAGGTTCCGGCGCGGGCTCCGGCGCGGGCGTCGAAACCGGCTCCCGACGGGTCTGCGCGGCACCGTACTTTTCGGTTCTGCGCCGTTCCCTCACATCGGCGGCAGGGGCCGCCGGGGGAAACGAGGGCAGGACCAGCGGCAGGGCTGCCGCGGGGGCCACGTCCATGGTCGGCGGCGGTGTCAGATCAACGGACAACCGGAAATCGGGGCCGAGGTCCGCATCCGCGTCCGCGGTGAGGTCGTTGGCCTGGAGCGCCAAAAAGGCGTCCGTGGGCGCGAGGTGGATGTCAAAGGCGTCGGCGGGCGCCGGCGTCGGGATGGACGCGGGCGCAATCGACGCGGGCTTTGCGGCCGGCACGTTCTGAAAGGCGACGAGGGGCTTTTCTTCGGGTCGTTCTTCCACTTCATCCTCCTTGCCCAGTACACGGAATTCGAAATCCGTAAATCGAAACACGGCGGCGACGGCGGCACCGGTCAAAAATCCGCCGATGTGTGCAAAGTAGGCCGTGTTGCTGTAGTCCGACAGCAGCCAGCCGTACAGGACTTCACCGGCAAACCACAGGGGCAGCATCAGGTAGGCGGGCGCTTCGAACACGCCGGTTTTCGGTGTAATGCGCACCAGCCAGTAGATGTAGAAAAATTTGATTTTCGCCGTGGCATAGCGGACGAGAAACGCGCCCATGAGGCCGGCCACCGCGCCAGAGGCGCCGATGAGCGGCGAAAATGAATCCGGATGGCGCAGATGATGGGCGAGGGCGCCGGCCACGCCGAACAGGAGATACAGGCCCACGAACACGAGCCGTCCCCAGCGATCCTCCAGCTTCGGCGCCGCGAGCCACAGGATGAACATGTTGAACAGGAAATGCAGGAAGCCCGCGTGCAGGAACATGTGCGCGAGGAGTCCCGACAGGGAAGGCGATGCCGGTGTGTAGGCGAACCGGCCCAGCACGCCGGAGCGGGAAACGTTCTGCAGGTCCTCCCAGAGACTGTCCAGGCGGGACTGGCGGGCGGCCCGGTCGTCGAGGGACAGGGCGGACAGGGCATGGAGGAAGTCGATCTTCGCATCGTCGCCGAGGTTCTGCGCCAGCACCATCTGCTTTGCGCCGCCCGTGGGACCGGCGCTGTCGGGATTCATGAGCGCGATCATGTCGGCCATGTTTTCGCCCACGTTCTTCGGTTTGCGTTTGTCCGCGCGGGCGAGGAAGTCTTCCACCTCCGCAGGGGCGCTTTCGTACCAGGCGATCCATTCGCGCTGGCCGTCGTAGATTTCGCGCTGAACATCGGACATGCGACGGACGTGGTCTTTGTGCAGTGTCAGGTAGGGGTGCGCCTCGAACCAGCTCGTGTAGTTGCGCCGTGCTTCAACCAGTTCTTCTTCGTCCTTCTGGATGGCGCCCCATGTTCCCACCAGCAGCAGCAGGCAGACGGCGATGATGCCGATGGTGGCAAACGGCAGCTCTTCCACGACGAGCTTGTCGTGTCCCAGAGGGATGATGAACATGGGCGGATTGTAACCGCAATGCCCGGACATTGGGAAGCAGCCATGGAGGCGCGTGGACGAAAATTTGTGGATGCGCAGCGCCGTGTGGTACCAATTGAACCATCTCATCAGAACAAAGGGAGGCGGTCATCATGTCACATGCCTTGGAAACCGGGACACCCGAACGGCCGGTCAGCCGGCGGCGCTCGCCTGTGCGTCAACAGAAGGTGCTGGTGGTCGACGACGATGCGGGCGTGCTGCGCGCCATGCGCCGACAACTCGGGCTCCGCTATCAGGTGGAAACGGCGGGCAGCGCGGAAGCGGCGGCCACCCGCCTGGCGACCGACGACTACGACGCCATTGTGACCGATTTCAACATGCCCGTGTACAACGGGCTCTGGCTGCTGACCCAGGTGGCTTCCCGCTATCCCGCCATGAAGCGCGTCATGATTTCCGGACAGGAGCAGGGACTGCTGGCGCCCCACATCCGCTCGGGACTCATCCAGCATTTCTGCCGGAAACCGATTACCGCCGGGCAGGTGGAACAGGCCCTCGAACCGTGATATCCTGTTGTCCGTTTTTTTCCGCCGTTCTGCGCGGTTAAAAAGGGAGACAGAAAATGAATCGCAGAAAAATTGTGTTGTACGGTGCAGCCCTTGTGCTGGCGCTCGGCGCTGCGGCAGCGGTGCTGATCGTCCTGTTGCCGGGTGAGGAGCAGCCCCATTCCCGCCCGACCCCGCGCCCTGCTCCACAGGAAGCACCGGTGGCACCGCCGACCCCTGTTGTCACAACCGTAATGGCATTCAAGCTGGTCCCCGGCAGTCCGCAGGCATCCGTGTTCACCCACGATGACGGGTTTGAAATCACCTTTCCTCCGTATGCCGTCGACACCGAAGAGACGATAAAGGTGCTGCGTCATCCGGTGCCGGAACAGATGGACCCGGGTGTCGTCAACGTTTTTGCCGTTTATGAAATTTCGGCCTCCAGCGGCACACGGCGCGATCGGTTTGTCCGAATCCGGTTTCCGCTGCCGGACACGGCGAGCCTGACCATGTCCCGGGATGCCCTCGGCGTGCGCGTGAGCAGCGACGGCGTCGTGCGGGATCTGCCGGTTACAGCCTCGGATGAGTTCATCACCGCATGGACGACGGAGCTGGCGACCTTTTCGATTTATGAGGCGGCCCGGGAGTTGCCCCGCATCGGCCCACGGGCAGCGGGGATTCCGGGTGCCCTGTCGGGGGATGGTTCCCATCCGGTCTCACCCGCGGCAATGGTGGGCCAGGTGCTGTTATCCGCCATGGAGGCCTCCGGTGCCAGGGAGGCGGCGGCCCGGCGGGGATGGGATATCCTGACTGCGGGAAGGGGCGCTGGCAGGCAGTTCCCCGCACTGTCGGATGCAGTCGCCATGGCGGAGGCCATCCGCAACGGTGTGCCCCTGTTCGAGGAACTGGGGATGGCGTCCGCCCTGCTCGATGCGGCGTGGGGTCGGTGGTCCCCGGCGGACTGCGACACACTGCATCGGTCCATGGCCGCCCTGCAGGCGGTTCCGGGTCCCGTTGCCGATCTGGCTTCGCGGCTGCTGCCGGTCATCGTCCCGGTCCCTGACGCGACTGTTCCGGAGGTCTACGACACGGCGAGGGATGCGGCCCGCACGGCGGTCGCGGAATGGTACCTGGATGCGCTGGCGCGGGCCCTGGAACTCTGGGATGGTCCGCTGACAACAAACGTTGCGCTGGAAGGCCCGTTGCCCGGGGGCGAAGTAAAGGCGGTGCTCGTGTCCCGGGCGAAGCACAAGGATGAAGTGGACGCGGTGGTCGACCAGCTGTCGATTCCGGCCGGCGAGCGCACGGCGGTGTTTTCGGGAACGCTGCGGGGATTCTTCCGGACTGCGGTACCCGATCAGCTGCGGCTCTTCTATCGGACGGAGCATGGACAGGCCGTGGAAGACCGCGTGGATTTTTCCATCGGCGGGCCAACGACGGCACTCCCCGTGGCCATCGGCGCGCCAGTGGCGGAAATGCCCGCTGCCACGGCCTACCGTCCCGAAGAAGGGCTGGCGGTGAGCATCATCAGTCGGCGGCGGGCCTTCGAGGTCATCGACGCACGGCTGGCCGTACTCGAGAAGACCCTGTCCGACCTGGCCGCCGTCCGCCAGGCCCTCGCGGCCGAGGCGGCGGCGCGGACGGCCCATTACGCGGCGCGGGCTGGCGGTGCAGCGGACAATCCCCTCAACCCGCTCTATTCGTTTCTTTCCCGGACCTGGTATCCCCGGTGGCAGCGGATGCTGGAGGAATTCGCCGCGGAGGGCCTGACCAACGGCACGACGGCGGGGCATCGGGCCCTGGCCGCGCTGGAATCCGGCGCCATTCCCGACGGCGTGCTGCCCGTGGGGCTGGACAACGGCCGGAAGTACTTCAACGTGCTGAATGATATCTATTATGTCACCACGGAGCAGCGGATCCTGACCGGATTGCGGGCCCTGGTGGAGAGGTACTACGGCACGCCCCTGGACGACGAGACCTGGAAGCGCCTGACGGATGACTGGCTGGCGAGGAGCCAGCGCCCCAATCTGGACCCGGGTGAGCGGCGTTCCCTCGGCAACGCCCTGTCCTTTGAAGAGCGGATCTACAAGGTGCTGCGCACCGCGCCCGACGAATCGGAGCTGGCGGCTGCCCCACAGATTCCCGCCGCGGAAAGCCCCGACCTGCCGGCGATCTTTCCCATGGACAAGAAGAAATTTGACGCGACCGAAGGGGTGGACCACCTGTTTGTCCCGCCCCCCGCAACAGTCGGAGGAACTCCCTGAACGCCGCTGCGACGGACATTTCGCCGGGTCCGGTCCGCCTGCCCGGTGCCGGGTCTGTATCTTGCGCAAATCGGGTATCCGCTGTATCAGTTGGGTGAACTGCGGAACGGAACCAGGAGGTTGTCATGGGTCTCAACTGCCCTCGTTGTTCAACCGGGACGCTCGAAGGTCTGGAACTCGGCGACGTGCTGATTGATCGGTGCGTGGTCTGTGCCGGGTTGTGGTTTGATCAGGGTGAAATCGAACAGCTCGTCGGCGAGAGCGATCGCATCCGGAAAATGGAAGCGGAAGTGCCTGCCGCGGAGGGTTCCATTTACTGTCCCAGGTGTGCGGGAATCCGTCTCCGGCCGGTGCTGCTGGGCCGTCCCGACGGTTCGGAGGTGTACGCCTTCCGGTGCGCATCGTGCATGGGAACCTGGCTGGATCGGGGCGTCCTGCGACGCGAAGAAGATCCGCAGATTGCCGCCAGCGCCCGCCGCTGCATCCAATCACTGCTGGACATCTCCCGCTAGGGAATGCAGCTGCGGATGCGTCCGGCGCTGCCACTCCTCTGTCTGATTGTCGCTGCCGCGGGCTGCCGGCAGGTGACCATCATCGCCGACGAAATCTCCGGTGATTCCGCAACGCTGCCGCCGGATACCCAGACGGAAACGGAATCGGAATCGGCGACGGATTCCGACACGGACACAGGCTCGGACACGCTGCCCGGAACGGATTCCGCGACGGACACCACCGAAACCTGTCCCCTCCCGGACACTTTTTCATGGACCGCATCGGAGCTGCTCATTTCGCCCCCGGCCGATGTGGTGTCCATCAAGGATCCCACGGTCGTGCTTTTTAATGATCGCTGGTACGTCTATGCCACGACCATCGACGGCTCCAACCTGAACATGACCTTCTTCAGCTTCGCGGACTGGACCGGGGCCCCTGCGGCAACGCTGACCCCGGCCGGCAGCAACGACAACCTGACCGGCTACAAGGCAGCGCCCCAGCTGTTTTACTTTTCGCCGGACCAGACCTGGTACCTCGTTTACCAGACGCCGGAGCCCGCGTATTCGATCAGCCGGGAGCCGGGAAACCTGCAGTCCTGGTCGGCCATGACCCGGTTCATGGACATGCCGGCCCTCCTCACCGATGCGGGGGACAGCGGCATCGACTACTGGGTGATCTGCGACGACACAGACTGCTACCTGTTCTTTTCAGCCCTGAACGGGATTCTCTACCGCGCGCGGACAACCAAAGAGGCTTTTCCGGACGGCTTTGAAGGCACCACCGAAATTGTCATGGAGGACGAAACCCTTCTTCTGCACGACTCTTCCAATGTCTATCGCATCGCCGGGACGGACCAGTATCTGCTGCTGGTCTCGGCCATCGGTGCGGTGGGACGCTATTTCCGGGCCTGGACGGCGGGCCGGCTGGACGGGGACTGGACCCCTCTTGCGGACACGCCGGAGCACCCGTTTGCCTCCCGCCTCAATGTGACCGGGGCGGACTGGGCCACCGACGGGATCAACCACGGCGAAATGCTGCGCCGCAATCCCGACGAAACAATGACCATTGATCCCTGCCATCTGGAATACCTCTTCAGCGGACTGGCCCGGGAAAACGTGGATACGGAACAGACCTTCTACGGTCTCGGACTCCTGAGCCCGGAAACGGCGGGGCGCTGATGTCCGTTGGCAGAATAATTTTTCAATTCCACCCGCTTTTCCCGTCGGATGTCCACTGCTCCGTTGAAGGGAATGGACGGTTTCCCTCGAGACGCAACGAGCGATGACTGAAAATCCGATTGCATTTGCGGATCTGCAGCTCGCAAAGACCGCGCTCAGGGACCGGAGAAGTGAAGAGATGCTGCTGCGGAGGGTATACCCGAGGATTGTTCAGATTGTCCGGATGGCCATCGGCGACCGCAGTCAGGTGGACGACATCGCCCAGGTGGCGGCCATGGAAGTGGTGCGGAGCCTGAAGTCCTACCGGGGCGAGGGCAGCATCGAGGGATGGGCCGGGCGGATTGCCTGGCGGACGGCGATGAAGAGTGCGAAGCGGCGACGTGCAAGGGACGGGGCGCTGATGCCCCTTCTCAATGAGGATGTGCCGGATCGGGAAACCCCGGAGCGCTCCGTGTCGCGCCGGCAGTTGTTCGACCGTTTCATGGAAACGATGACCGCCATCCCCGAAAAGCGGCGCCTGCCCCTGATGCTGCACCTGGCCTTCGGATACACGGTGGCGGAGGTGTCCGATATGACCGACGCCTCGGAAAACACGGTGAAGGATAGACTGAAGACCGCGTTTCGGGAGTTTCAGTCCGTCATGAATGAACACCCGGATCTGCGGGCATCCATGCTGGAGGAGTTGTGATGATGGAAAACGGCGACATGAAAGAACGCAGGTTGTGTGAGGCGATGCAACCGCTGTTTGAAAAGCAGGTGGCCGGTGATCCCCTGTCCGGAGAGGAAGCGCGGATGCTGGCCGACCACCTGGAAGGGTGTCCTTCCTGCGGGGAACTGCACCGGATCGCCTCCGGCCTGGGGCGCTTCGCCGACGCCCGGGAAGACGGGATGTACGACCGCGCCGTTTTCGAGGTGATGGACAAGCTGGCGCAAGAGCGTCGCAGCACACGGTTTCGATGGGCGGCGGCGGTGGGCGCGGCGGCGGCGGCGAGCGCGGCGGCGGCGG
>JAKQNG010000014.1 GCA_029565915.1 Deltaproteobacteria bacterium | reverse complement strand
AGCAACCCAAGGCTTGATGGCGGAACCGCTTCCGCAGCGGCCGACAGCGAGTTGAAATCAGGATAATGCAACACCTTCTCGTTCAGCCACTTCAAACAGAGTCCCGCATTGAGGATCGCACCCAATGCGTAATACGTCTGTGGTTCAAGGTTGTGGAATGTCAGGGTTCGGTAGCTTTCATCGAACCGGCAGGTGCGAATGGGCGTGAATATCTGTCCACCTGTGCCGATGGTGGAGGTCATGACACCGGGCAAAACGGCACCATTCCCCAACGCTTGCATCGGCTGGTCCGCGCCGCCCAGAATGACCGGCGTCCCCCTGGCCAACCCGGTTTTGGCGGCGGCCATTGCTGTCATCTCTCCGGCAATGGCCAGAGAACGGTATATCGGCGGGAACTTGCTCATTTTCAGTCCCATTGAGGTGATGATTTCATCTGCCCACCGATGGTCATTCATGTCGAAGGCCAGCGTCGCGGATGCGTCTGAGTATTCGGTTGCCGCCTCTCCTGTCATTTGCAGCCGTACATAGTCCTTGGGAGACAAGACCAGGGCAGCCTTGTGATACCGCTCCGGTTCATTCTCCAACAACCAGCGCAACGTGGCGAGCTGAAAACCGGGGAAAAGGGGATTCCTGGTGACAGCGTGGAACGCATCCCTGCCAACGGTCTGATAGACACGGTTCACCTGCGCTCCCGAGCGTTGATCGCAGTGAATGATGGCGGGGCCGATGGCCTGATGCTGTTTGTTGATGAGCACCGTGCCATGCATCTGTCCGGAGAGTCCCACACATTTGATCGCCGCGGCGGGCACACCCGATGTGCGGATCGCCTCCGAGATGGCCGCAGACGTTTGAACCGCTTCACCCGTTTGGTCCGGGCATTCTTGCGGTCGCCACGGACGCAACCACTGTGTTGGAACCGGCTTCAAATCAGCATCCAGTATGCCGCATCCCGCCGCATAAAGCACTTTTGTCCGCGGTCCGGCAAGCTTGCGGATGCCATCAAGCACGGTCACAAAGGCCTGGCGATCCACCCCGGGCCCTTCCAAGAGGCCCGTATAGTCTCCGAATCGGGGGTCCGCCGCGCTGGGGCCCAGCACAGCAATGGTTCCCAGATCCCTGGAGAGCGGCAACAGCTCCCCTTGATTCTTCAGCAGGCAGATGGCTTTTCGCGCCACCTCTTTCGCCACCGCGACATGTGTGGATGAGTGCACCACCTTGCTGGAAAGGGTTTCATCGACATACGGTCTTTCAAAAAGTCCCAACATGAACTTCACGCGCAGCACCCTGGATACGGCCGTATCCAGCACGGCCTGCGGCAGGTCTCCACTTCGGACCAAATCGCAAAGGGTTTCCTGATAAAAGACATGCGGAAAATCGTACAACTGCATGTCCACACCGGCTTCGATGCCCATGCGGATGGCTTCCCGTGGTGTGTCTGCCACGAAGTGGCAGGTGTGCAGCATGGCCACCGCAGTCATGTCCGCACGGACAAATCCGGGCATGCCGGCCTTGCCCCGCAGCCAATCCGTCAACAGGGAACGATCACAGGCCACCGGCACATTGTCGATGGCATTGTACGAGCACATGGCATTCACCGCACCCGC
>JAKQNG010000012.1 GCA_029565915.1 Deltaproteobacteria bacterium | reverse complement strand
CACCCTCGGCGCGCAACCCTGGGTATTCGAAGAAGGATATCTGCGGCCGGAATTCATCACCCTTGAAAAGGACGGGGTGAACGGCAACTCCCGGATGTCAAAGGATCCGGATTTCTACCGGGCGGCCGGCCTTTCTCCCCGCAGCGACATCCGCCGGGTCGGGCGAACGTTCTGGCGGTCGGCACGGTTTGCCATGTTCTACTATCTGGCAACCACCATCCTGTCGCTCAGGTATCGCCACTACGTCCACCATCGGGACCGCAGCGTGGCAAAGCACATCGGCTGCTGGCTGCGCGGCGCCTTCCGCAAATACTACTACCGCCTCGCGCAGGCACGCATCCTGCCGGAGCTGACCGGCCGATGGTCGCAGAAGTATTTCCTGTTTCCGCTGCAGGTGCACAACGACTACCAGTTCAAGCACGCGGACTACGCCACCATCGAAGACTGCATTGCCGAAGTGGTGGCATCATTTGCCGCCCACGCGCCGGCCGACACCCTGCTCGTCATCAAGCATCACCCGGCGGACCGACCCTACCGGGATTACAGCGCGCTTCTGCGCCAGCTCGCCATCCGGCATCACATTCAGGATCGCGTGCTCTATGTTCACGATCTGCACCTGCCCACCCTGCTGCGCCATGCCCGGGGTTCGGTGCTCATGAACAGCACGGTGGGCATTGCATCCCTGCAGTACGGCACGCCGGTAAAGGTGCTGGGCCGCGCCATCTATGTGGTGCGGGAGCTGACCAGCGATGTGTCCCTTGACGACTTCTGGAAAAATCCGGGAAAAGTGGACATGGATCTGTTCATGCATTTCCGCGGATGGCTGGAAGCCAACAACCAGCTGAACGGCAGCTTTTATCGCCGGATCAGAGAAATGAAGAACCACGCCGGCGTCAACTGGAGCGCCCTGAAAGACCTGGCGTAAGGGGAGCAGGAACATGGAAAAACGCGTTATCACCTTCGGCACCTTTGATCTCTTTCACGTGGGACACCTGCGCATCCTGGAGCGGGCCGCCACACTGGGGAGCCATCTCATCGTGGGGGTTTCGTCGGATGCGCTGAATTTCAGCAAGAAGGGCCGCAACCCCATCTATCCCGAAAACGAGCGGATGGAGATTGTCAAATCCCTGCGATGCGTCAACGAAGTGTTCCTGGAAGAATCACTGGAACTGAAGGGCGAGTACATTAAAACATATCGCGCGGATGTCCTCACCATGGGCCACGACTGGGAAGGCCGGTTCGACGGCTTCCGCTCCCTGTGCGAAGTTGTCTACTTTCCCCGCACCCAGGGAATCTCCACAACGGACATCATTGCGCAGGTAAAGACGTATGAGTGACAAGACAAAGCCATTGATTATTGGCATCGAAAGCCTGATTTCCTGGCTGAATGACTGCCAGTCAAAAGTCATTCTCAACAGTGAACTTGACGACTTCAATAAACGCATTAACAGACCAGCTCTTGCCGCTTTTGGAAAGCATCGGTGGTTCAAATCAAAGCTTATTGGAATTGACTTACATGAACTGGATCAGTCCCTGAACATCCTCCTCCTCGCCCGAAAGCGGACAGAGGTGAAGGATGCACTGCAGTTTCTGTCAAATATCGGATATGTTCTCTATTCGCACTCGGATTGCATATCCAGATTCGTCCATCATTCACATATTCGCAACTTCTGGCGTCGGGTAATAACGGGAGAAATACTTGAGTACAAAGATATTTTCTACACAGTGGAAAATCCGAAACAGGCAACAGATAGCTCGAAATTGCTGGTCATTTTTTCTTCCATGGCAGATCCGATTTATGCAGCAACCATTTCTGGGAGGTGCTTCACCCAGAATTTTAAAACGATCGCTAAATACATCCCGGAAGACACCTACATACTTCGCATTGTCGACATCGGTGGTGCCCTCACCGGCTACTACTGCAATACTGTTTATCTGACGGAAAATCAGAAAAACATTCAAAGCCTGATATCAATGATCTGTCAGCACTGTTCCGTGCCGAAGGACAGGACAGTCCTGTATGGTGGCTCTAAAGGAGCGACGGCAGCATTGTTACATGGTGTTTTGGGTGGCTATAATTTTATCGCAACAGATCCAATTCTCGACGATGAATACTATATCAAACGGTACAATGACTCCCACTTCGTCAGCGGGGTGTATTTGGAGCCTAAAACAACGCTCTTCCAAAATGTCCTGAATCGGCGTCTCTCTGCCTCATATAATTGCATCATCACGTCGGACAGATCTCCTCAGTATCCATACATCCAGAGCATCCTGCTCAAAAGCCCGGCAGGGCAGGACATTATTTGCTTCAATTCTCAAAATAGTGACATTCACGACCACCCGCAGGTATCTCTAAAAACAATTAATCTGGTGACAACCATGATTAACGGCATTCTTTATGGCATCATTAAAACGGGTGCATGGACACAACTGGTCAATTAGCTCGGGGAAAGACACTGAGGGATAGTCATACCAGATAGGGAAATCAAAGGAGCAAGGGAAAAAATTGTTGTCACTTTTTTATCACATCAAGTTCAAATTAATGAGCAGGTATCTGGGTCGAAGATCGCTGGAAAAGATCCGCTTGCAGTTCATCAGTCACAACTACAGAGTTCCACCACTGCTTCATTTTCGCCTTGGAACCACTCTATACAAAGAAAAAAATTTCACTGCTGCTGAAGAGCACTTTCTTGCCGCTATCAATGGACGATCAACGGAATTCAGGTGGCACGTTCGTTTAGGACTGGCCATCGAGAAGCAACATGACCGCATTGATGACGCCATTTCCGTATATAGTAAGGCAATTCAAAAATTCCCCGAAGCTGCCCAACTTCATTATCGTCTGGCACGTTGTCTGACTCGTAAAAGACAGTGGACCCAGGCAGAATCTGAAAGCCGCAGGGCGATCACATTGGAAGCCGAGAATCCTTTGATGTATGATGTTCTGGCACTGTCCCTTCGAAGGCAGAACAAATATTTTCAGGAAATTGAAATCCTGAAAGAGTCACTCCCGTTCTGTTCTGATGCTGCGAATTGGAACTTCCGGATTGGTGAATCATGCGAGCTCGTCAAATCCTATGCAGATGCTGCAAAGTTCTTCAAGAAGGCAGTCGAACTCGACCCCAACAATCCTGTCTGGCGTTACCGCTGTGGGTACGCGATGCAACTCGCGAATAAGAAAGAGGAAGCAAAGCATTTTTACAGTTCAGCAATAGAACTCGCTCTTTCTCAGAACCCCAAGGCCCCTTGCGGAGTATTCGGTGTTGCCGTGTTTCATCAGCAACGTGGTCTATGGAATCAAGCAGCATCAACATACGCCGACATGCTTAAGGAGAACCCTTCGCCTGAGCTGTATTTTCGCTCTGGAAAAGCACTGGAACGCTGTTATCGATGGAAGGATGCAATCGTCCAGTATCAGCACGCCCTTCGCCTCAAATCTGATTTCCCTGAATGCAGATACGCACTTGGGTTTTCTTTAGAGCGGACAGGAGACTATTGTTCGGCGGCGAAGGCATATCTGGACGCCGCGGTGTCAGCGCCATTGCATCAACCGTATTGGTACTATCGCGCCGGATATGCCCTTTCGAAGTTAGAAAAGTATACCGATGCCTGTAACGCTTTTCTCCAGACTGACCTGTGTTTGATTCTGAATCTTACCCATTGTCATTTGCAAAAAGTGGCATTTCGCCCTGAAACTGTCATCAGCTTAACTGTGTCAGATCTTTCCAGGAAACAAACGCTGCCCCTGTACGACGCGAGTGACTACTTCCTTCTTGGCAACCAACTGGAAACGCAGGGGAAGTGGACCGAAGCAGTAAAACAATACAGCGAAGCAATTGATCGAAAGGAAGAGCACGAACCATCCTGGTACTATCGATTGGGGTATTGTCTGACAATGGCATCCAAGCACAAGGAGGCATGTACTGCCTTTCTTGAAATGAGAATAATAAAAGATGCACATGGCGCTCCAATAAAAGCCTATACGAATGCTTCCCTGACAAAGGAAGCTGCTGACTATGCCGCCTACTATGACGAATTGGCGATAAAAGAACGCACGATTCTGTACGAATGTTTTCATGGCGCCGGAATGTCCTGCAATCCGCTGGCCATCTATCGATACGTTATCTCCTCACCGGAGTTCGAAGGTTGGAAGCATGTATGGGTAGTAAACGACAAGGAAAAAATTCCTGAACAGTATCGTTTTCGAAACGACACCATTTTTGTTTCGAGAGGGAGTACTCTATATCTTCGGTATCTCTGCGAAGTATCCGTACTGATTAACAACAACAGCTTCCCTCCATATTTCATGCGAAAGCCCGGTCAAACCTATTTGAACACCTGGCATGGCACTCCTATCAAGACACTTGCCAAAGATCTGAAGACCGGCTTTCAGGAACATAAAAACGTTTCAAGAAATTTTTACCATTGCACCCATATCATCAGTCCAAACTCTCATACGACCAATGTGTTGCTCCATGGCCACGATATTGCTGAAACGTTCACAGGCATTTTTGCCGAAACCGGGTATCCCAGAGTCGATATCACATTATGCACCGAAGAGACACAGGCCGACGCGCTTCGACAGAAGCTCAAAATCAGAACAGATCGAAAAACAGTCCTGTATGCACCAACGTACAGGGGAAGCTCCTTGGCAAAATCATCTCTGGAAACGGATAGAATACTGGAGACACTCACAGCTTTGAATCAACTGGATGCAAACGTTCTTTTCAGAGGCCACCATAAAACCGAGCATGAACTTTCCAATCTGAATCTGGACGACATGCTTGTCCCGTCGGACATTGATACCAATGAACTACTTGCCATCGTTGATGTCCTGATTACCGACTACTCCAGCATCGCAATTGATTATCTGAAAACCGGAAGGCCAATTGTGTACTATGTATACGATTTGGAACAATACAATGCCGAGCGGGGACTGTATTTTCCTCTCGACAGATTGCCCGGGAAACAGTGTCAAAGTCTGGACGAATTGGTCGTGAATACAGAATCGGCACTAACTTCTACACAGACAGATCCTGCAATCGATTCTATCGCAACTCAAATATTCTGTCCTCATGATGATGGCCAGGCAACAAAGCGTGTTGTGGACCTCATCTTCAATGGAAAAACGGATGGTATCCACGTCATTCCAAATCAAAAAAGGCATTCTCTCCTGTTCTACGCGGGAGCGATGATTCCCAATGGGATCACCAATTCCTTCATCAATCTGGTCAGCAACATTGATCAAACGAAATACGCAGTAACCCTTGTGATCGATCCGAATTCTGTCGGACCTTATCCGGATCGACTTGAACAGCTGAACAGGCTTCCGACAGGCATTCAGATTCTGGCGACAGTGGGAAATGCGGTTCAGACTCTGGAAGAAAAATGGATTCTTGCATCTTTCTCCGTCCCGAACCAGTTCCTTTCGCCTGAAAAAATGAAAATTTATGAAAACGCTTTTTCTCGAGAGTTCAAAAGGTGCTTCGGAAACATGAGTGTTGATACGTTGATCGTCTTTGACGGGTACAATAGGAACTGGCTGTCCACTTTTGCATGTGCCCCCGTAAGCCCTCGAACATTCAAAATCGTCTATCTGCATAGTGATATGCTGAATGAACAGAAAACCAGATTTCCGAATCTGGAGTACAATTTCAAACTGTATCGTCATTTTCATAAGCTGGTTTCAGTTTCCCCCAGCACGAGCAAAATCAACCAAAAGAATCTAAACGAAGTTCTGTCGCTGGGGCTTCCGGAAACAATTTTCACTTCCTGCAGAAACGCCTTCAATGCAAGCGACATACTAGAACGCCGAAAAGAGAAGACTCTTTCTGCATCAGACCTGAGTCTATTCCGGAGAAATGGACCGAAATTTGTTACATTGGGACGGCTGTCTCCCGAAAAGGGGCATGACCGACTGATTACAGCATTTGCCAACGTCCTCGCAGAGAAGCGAAATGCTCAATTGTTCATCATCGGAGATGGCCCGATGGAATGCGACCTGCAAAGGCTGATCGATAAACACCATTTGCGATCATCGGTTCATTTGATGGGAAGTCATTTCAATCCATTTCCATTAGTGTCCCAGGGGGACTGCTTTGTTCTTGCCTCACGATATGAAGGTCAAGGGTTGGTCCTTTTAGAAGCAATGAGTCTTGGTTTATGTATCATCTGCACAGATTTTCCGGCAGCTCATGATCTGTTGGATGGAACATCAGGTCTGATTGTCGAAAACAGTGAAAATGGCCTGTTCACAGGTATGCAGAAGTTTATTCATGGAGAGCTGTCCCCCGTCGCCTTTGACCATGACGGCTATCTGGAATCAGCCCTGTCCGATTTCTACCATCTGGTAAATCCGCCTCGTGATTATTGACGGAAAGGGGCAATTGTGGTGTCCAGCATAGTCGTTCTGGGTACGTCCAATTCTATCCTTCGCGATGGCTGGGTGCATGGGTTCAAAGCATTTCCAGAACTCACTTTCGGGACACCCCAAATCAGCGCTCTGCTTCTGCGAACAAAAAACTTCGCGAACGGCGAACCAGAAAACCAGAATATTCAAACACATAAAGCTGTTCTGTCTGACAGCGACAACCAGATTTCAGCAGCTCCTCAGAAATCTGCCGCATCCGATTCAGTCCTGAAACTGAACGAATGGATTCAGAACGAAGTAAACCTTCTTCTAAAAAAGTTTGATCGAGACAGTGAAATCGCAGGCACCCGGATTTCTCATGTAATCAAGACCGCCAAAAGTCCGACGGAAGCTCTGAACGATCTGGGAGTTCATTTTGAATACGCAGATCCAGATTTCTCAAAATTCTTGAAGGATCGATATCAACACGAAAAATCCCTGGAAGAAATCAGCCGTGTTGCCCCTTCATGTGACCGACTTTCGCAGAAACCTCCGAATCGTCTGATACAATGGACCCGTTCTGTGTATTCCGGACTGGTCCGAAACCAACAGTCAGAAGAATCGCACAGCATCCGAAAAGCTCGTAAGTGACCGTCTACCTCCATATCGGCGCGCATAAAACCGCAACCACATCTCTGCAGAAGTTGGTGAAAGAAAACAGGCATGAACTGACCAGGCAGAATATCTGGTCCGTTCCGCGGATTTTCCCCGATGAACCTTCCTTTGCCCGGCTGACATGGATTGACGCGCTCGGAAAAACGCAGAAGGTTCCTGTCAACCAACTGGATGCCAATCCGCATTTCCAGGTGATCTGCAACGCTTTTTCCAGTCGGAGACCCGCGGGCATGGATCTGCTCATCTCCGACGAGTCTATTGCCGGTCGGCTCATCGGGGAAACGTCATCCCTCTACCCTCATGCCGGCCGTCGAATCGACGTCCTCTCCCAAGTCTTTCGCGATGAACCCCTGCGGGTCATCCTGTATATCCGGCATCAGGACACATTCATCGAATCGGCCTGGATGCTGCAGGTCATCCGGGGACGAACCACCCGGACGTTTGACGACTTTTTCGCCGGCATCGACTGCGACGCCCTGTCGTGGTGCCGGGTGGCAGACGATATCGCCCGCGTTGTGGGCCCGACCAATCTCCAGATATCGGCATTCGAAGGCATCCATGACGGATTCGAACCCTGGGCGCGGACATTCTTTTCCATGTTCTGCGATCCCGCGCCGCTCCACATCCGGCCGCTGCAGGCCAATCCGGGCCTGCGCGCGTCCGGCATCGCCCTGTCCCGCTTCCTGGCCGGCCGGATTCCCCGGTCCCGCTGGAAGCCCGTGCGCTGGACCCTGCAGAAGCTGTTTGCGGCCCATCCCCACGCCCGGACCTCACTCATCGATCCGTCCGTGCAAAACCGGTTGCGCGAACAATACGCGGACGATTATCGTGACGCCCTGGCCCGCTTCGGACAGAATGCCGCGGGCTGGACACGGTAGCGAACCATGAAGCAGCTCTTCATCCACTTCGGCGCCCACAAAACGGCATCCACCGCCATCCAGAAGTTTCTGGACCGCCAGCCCTCCACCGGCGATGGCTGGTGCTACATTCCCCGCAGCGCCATGACCCGCAAACCGGATAAGTGGCTGCAGACGATTGCCCGGAAGCGACACCGCGAAAGAGACATCCTCGCGGCCGCCGCAGACGTGGGAAGGATGCTCAATCAGCTGCCCGGGGACCGCATCCTCATCTCCAACGAAAACCTGTTGGGGCCCATGCCCGGACTGGAGGACCGACATCCCTCGCCCTTTTACCCATATCTCGACCAGCTGGTGCTGTTTCTGACAGCGCTGAAACCCCATGTCGCACTGCACGGGCTGCTGTTCGTGCGCGAGCAGTATTCCTTCATCCGGTCCTGCTACCAGTTCCGGGTGCACAAGGGCTCCGCCATGTCCTTTGCCGAATTCCACGGCCGCCTCGCGGGTGAGCCTCTCTCCTGGCTGCGGGTGGCTGACGCCCTGAAAGCACCCCTGGGACAGCACATGAAGGTCCTTCCCTTCGAGCTGTTCAAATCCCACGCCGCGCACGTGCGTACTCACCTGCTGCGGTTTCATCCGGCGTTCGAACACCTGCGCCGCCTGCCCCGGGCAAATGTGTCCATCAGCCCCTTCGCGCTGTTCATCGTGCAGCGGCTCCGGGCCCACGGCGTGCGGATTCACAAACAGACGTCCCTGTTTTCGAAAAAGATCGAAGCGGACATCCAGTCGGCAACCCTGCCGGGCAACGGTCTTTTTCCCCCGGTGGACCAGCTCGAAGCCATCGCCATGGACGCCGCCGCAAAATACTTCCATCCCATCTTCCCCGGCTGGAAATCCGCGCTGAAAGCGGCGATCCGCCACTACGTCGACGCGCCCGTCAAACCCTTCGACCTGCCCGGGGACACCATCGCGTCCATCCGCGCGCAGCACCGCAGCGACAACGAAGCCCTGTTTGCGAAGTACATGAAGCCGGACTGGCTGAAATTCTGGGGCTGAGCGCTATTGGCCGTGACGGATTCGTTTGCGGTAGAACACCACCCAGCGAAAGGCGACCACATAGGCCAGGACGCCGAACACCACGCCCAGCACAGCGGACCCCACCCACAGGGGCACCATCAGGTCCGCGCCGAGGCCCATCAGGTTGGAAAGGCTTTCCTTGAGGGCGCTCCACTGCCAGTCGGAAGCCTTTGTCAGGGCGCCGGTAAATTCCGCCGATGACAGGCGCCGGGCCGGAAAAAACAGCAGGCCGAAGCGGTAGTTGACCCAGTACAGGGGAATGAACGTCAGCGGATTGCTGATCCACACGGTGGCCACCGCGGCCTTCACGTTGGCCCGCAGGGGCAGGGCCAGCAGGGCCACCACCGCCATCTGGATGCCCATGATGGGCAGCAGGCCCACAAACATGCCGAGCCCCAGCCCGAGGGCGATGCGGTGCGGCGGATCCTCGTGGTGCAGAAGGTCCCGGAGCCGTTTTCTGATGCGCGCGATGAGGTTGGATATGGGCAAGTGATCTGGCCTACTCGATGGGAATGGTGCCGCCGTCTTCGTCGATATCCTCGTGAAACGAAAAACTGTCGAGGAGCACTTCGGAATCGAACTGGGCGTCGTTGGTGTCGTGGATGTGGAAGGTCAATGTGAACGTCTCACCCGGCGCAATGGGCCAGGCGGTCATCAGCCAGCCCGTGGAGGAACCGCTCGCGGCGCTGTCGACAAAACTGTTGGAGGCACAGGTGAAGCCCGTCCCCGCGATGTTGGTGTTGTCCGCGGGCGGATCCCCCGGGCACGAGGCCGCGTTCGGATTGGGCGCGAAGGGTGAGCCGAAGGGATACCAGCAGCAGTCGGAGAGGGCCGAGTTGATGGCCACGTAGCAGCAGTAGCCCGACAGGGTGTTGCACCCTTCCCCGGTGAAGTCGAAGTACTGATCCGGATCCCGGCAGTCCGTGTAATTGATCACCTTGTCGCGGCCGCCGGTGGTCTGGGGTGCATTCAGCAGGATGTAGAACTTGTTATTGAAAGGACTGGAAATAAAGTCGTCGTACTCGGCAGAAAAGAACACGTATTTCAGGCTGAATGCCCGGGCGTTCTCCGGTGCCGTGAGGGTGAGTGTCCATTCCACCACATCGTAAATGAGCAGTGGCGTGTCCGCGCGGAAATCCCAGGGGTCGGTCATGGAAATGAGCGGCCAGTTCACCATCTCCGTCGACGAATCGGAATCTCCGTTGCTGTCTGTCGCCGTGTCGGCGGACTCCGTGTCCTGCGCCAGCCCGTTCGAGCAGATATCCGTGTGGGAGAGATTGGCGTTATTCGCGCCGCCGGTGGCCAGCAACGCATAGGAATCGCCCCGCCGCGGAGCGAGGTCGTTGGCCGGATGGCCGAAGTGCTCGACGGCTGCCCACGTGTCGTCCAGCGTGCATCCCATGTCAAAGGTCATCGGCGACGTGATCGCATTGTGTGAAACGATGGCCGCGTCGCACAGGTCCACCGCGCACCGCATGGCGTCCAGGGTGTGACCGTCAGAAGGACAGTCGCTGCAGTCCATGGGAATCGCCGGCCCGAGGCCCAGATCGGTGTCCACATCGATGTCGCCGTCGCTGTCCGCATCCGTGTCCGTGTCGAGGTCGGTCAAACCGGTGGACGAATCGACGACGGAATCGCTGCCGTCGGGCAGGTCGGCGATATCCAGATCCCTCCTGCATCCGACGACAGACAACAACACCAGCAACCGGATCAACGTCAGATGGTTCTTCATGGCGGGCTCCTTGGATCAAAAGAACGACCTCTGCACCCATTGTAACGGCCATTCCGTGCATCGGCAACCGGCGATGAGGGGAAAGGCTCAACGTCGCCAGAACTCCGGAGTCATGACGATGAACACGGAATACAGTTCGAGCCTGCCGGCCAGCATGAGAAAGACCTGCAACCACTTGAGGCTGTCGGGAAAGAAGTTGAAGTTTCCCATGGGCCCGACGGCGCCGAACCCGGGGCCGATATTGCCGATGGCGGAACCGACCGCCGTGACGGAAACCGTCAGATCGTAACCGCAGAGACCCAGGATCACCGCGGCCAGCAGAAACAGCACCAGGTACAGTGCAATGAACCCGGCCACGGAATTGATGACGCGGACGGGAACCGGCGTGCCCGACATCTTGGTCTGAATCACCGCGTGGGGATGGACCAGCCGCTTCAGCTCGGTCAGGGCCACCTTGAGCATCATCAGAATACGGACCGCCTTGATGCCGCCGCCCGTGGAGCCCGAACACCCGCCGACAAAGAACAACACGAGGAGAAGCAGCTGGGCACCGATCCCCCAGAGGGCAAAATCCGTCGAGGCGAAACCCGTGGTGGTCAGCACCGAAAACGCGTTGAAGAATCCGGTGCGGATCCCGTCGTTCACGCTGTAGCCGTGGTGCGCATACAGGTAAGCGCCCACGGCCAGGGATATCACGACCCCGACACCCACATAAAACCAGGTTTCCTGATCCTTCAGGTGAACAGGGCGGCCCTTCCTCAGTGCAGCCGCGTGCAGCGCGAAATTCATTCCGGCCAGGGCCATGAACACCGTAATGATCCACTCACCCGCGGGACTGTCGAGGGTTTCAACGGAAGCCGCCAGCGGCGAGAACCCGCCGGTCCCCATGGTGGCAAAGGCGTGGCAGACGGAGAGGTAGAGGCCCTGGCCCGTCAACATCAGCAGCACCACCAGTACAGCAGTCATCCCCAGATAGATTCTCCACAGCAATCGTGCGGTTTCCGCGATGCGCGGCGCAACCTTGTCCTTGACAGGTCCGGTCACTTCCGCCTTGAAGAGCTCCATGCCGCCCACCCCCAGCAGGGGCAGCAGGGCCACACCGAACACGATGATGCCCATGCCGCCCAAAAATTGAGTCAGGGCGCGCCAGAACAGAATGCCGTGGGGAAGGCCGCCGCTGCGCGAATGGATGTCGTTCCACAGTCCCGTCTCAATCACGCTGGAGCCGGTGGTGGTGAATCCGGAGGTGGATTCGAACATGCTGGCGGCAAACGAACAGAACTCCCGGCCGAGGCCCGTGCCCGCATCGCAGTCGGGGAGCGCGGTGAGCACGCCGGCCGCACCGTGGCCCGCCGCAATGATCGGTGCATCGCGGAAAAACAGCGCCGGAACCTGGGCGTAAAAGAAGAACGGCAGTGCACCGGCCAGGCAGGACGCCAGCCAGCCGAAGGTGACCACGGCAAAGGCTTCCCGGTGGCTCACATCCAGGCGGCGACGGGCCCGACCGCCCACAAAAAACAGCAGCAGCCCGGCTGCGGACGAAACGAAGCCGGCGGCGAGGAACGCCGTCAGGTCCTCCTCCTTGTAAAACAGCGCCATCAGCGCGCACAGGAACATGGACACGCCGAGCCCGGCCACCAGCACGCCGATGATGCGCAGTATGGATCGAATTCTCATCGCTTCATCACCCCCAGTCGCTGCAGAATCATTCTTCCGGTTGCGGCCAGTGCCGCCTTAACCTCCGTCGCGCGCTGAAAAGGACCATTCAATGTGCATGCGGCAGCCGCCGTGCTGACCAGCGCCGCCGCGCCAACAGCCATGCCGGGCGTAGGCCACCCGGTGGACAGGCACAGGCCGACGACCATGATCATGGAAACGCCGATCAGGTTGCGCCGGACGCTGCGCACCGCAGACAGACAATCGCAGAGCACGGCCGCCGCCGCTGCCGGACCGGCCCTGCGCGCATCGATGCCGGCCGGGCTGACGCCGACAGCGGCACCGGACAGATGGACGGACCCGCAGGCCCTTCCTGCAAATTCCTCAAACAGCGCACCGCCGCCGACCAGCACGAAGCGGTCCGCGGCACTCTCAAAATCTGAAAAAACCGATTCCAGTCCGTCGGCGCCGGTTTCGAACAGCACCCGCGACAGTCCCAGCCGCTCCCCCATGGCGCGGGCCGTCCCGAGTTCCGCCGACGTCATCATCACCGGATCGAACCCGGCGAGGAGCAACTGCCGCACCGCGTCGGCCGCCTGCGGGCGCAGTCGATCCTCCAGGGCAAAACGGGCGACCAGCTGGCCGTTCAGCGCCACGAAAAATGGCCGCCGTCCGCTCTCCGCCACCGCTTCCGCCCAACTTTCCTCCGCCGCCGTGGACACCCCTTCCTGCAGCAGCGCCATCCGGGCTCCGCACAACAGGCGTCCCGAGGCCGTCGTTCCGGTTACCCCCGGACCGGTCACCCGCTGCCCGTCGGCCACATCCAGAGGAGTGATCGATCCCGAAGACCGCAGAAACGCGCAGATGGCCGTCCCGTACCGATCGGCGAACCGGCTTTCCAGATCGTACAGCGCCGACCGGAGCCATGCCTCGTCCACGTCCGCCACAACGGACCAGTCCCTGACCGTCGGTGCCTCTTCCCACAGGGCATCCGCCATGAACAGAATGCTGCGACAGCTTCCCGCGCGACTCACAGCGTCCCCGTCCCGGACAACCACACCAAGACGGCCGGCCCGGATGGCCGCCAGCCGGTGCGCGTCGAAGGCAATGAGGCGCAGCAGCCGGGGCGACAGAAACAGAACGGCAATGGCGCCGACCAGCAGACTCACGTCCATGGATTGCCCCATGAAGGTCCCGGATGCGACAGCCAGCCCCAGGGCCAGGGGCAGCCGCACCCATTCGAGGACCCCGGCCACCCGCCGGGCAATCCGGGCCGTCGCCGAGTTGTCCTTCCATTCGTCCACATCACGGGCCGGCAGGCACCCGTCGGCAACCACGCCGGAACGCCGGCGGAACAGGCATTCGAGCAGATCCCCCGGCACGAAGGCAGCACAGACAAAGACGGCCGCCGCTGCCGATGCACTCTGGCCGGTCTGAATACCGTGCAGAATCAGAAGTCCCGCCGCCAGCAATCGTCCGGCTTCCTCCGGAAGCCGCCGCACCAGCCGATCCCGGTTGTGCCACAAATCCAGTGCGGCCCCGGCCAGAACAGCCGCCGATGACAGCACGACGACCGCGACCATCCGTCGGGGAGAACCGGCAACGTTGATGAGTACACCGGCGAACAACAGGGCTGGGAAAGCCAGCAACCGGGGCAGCAGCGGGACAAGGGACATCCGGTCCCTGCGGAAACCTGCGGCGGCAGGGTCAGGGGATCTGTCCGGCCCGTCCGATGGCGGGGTCTCTGAAACGCAACTGGCGAGAGATAAATCATCTTCCGCTGCAATGGCCGGCTCCCCGGGCCCGGAAGCGTGAGGCAGCTCCCTTCCCAGGTGCCCTTCCCGACAGGCAGCGGAGCAGTAGTGCACCAGCCGACCACCGACAATGCTGACGGCGGAGCGAAGGGGATCCACCGGTTGCGCGCAACCGGGGCAGACACCGGGCTGTTCTGGTTCGTTCACTGACGGTTCTCCAACGCCCCGCACCGACCTCGATGGTCGCGCAGCCGGGCCGCCGGCATTGTACTTGGTCCGCCCCGGGGGACAAAACTTTTTACACCCGAATTCCCGACGGACAGTCCCATCGGCCATCGTCCGGAAGGACGCGGTCACCACTTTCATGCAGCTGGACAAATGAACTTAAGCTGAAACAAGAGTGCCGCGATGAAATGTGGCGCGCCGGTCATTTTAGATCTTTTTATGCCAATAGCCGTCTGCTAGTATCAGGCGCCGAAAGCGGTTCCCGTTGTTTCTGGGATCATTTTTGAACAATTCGAGCGAGGTCAAACATGGCAAGGAAGACTGATACCAGTGAAAACTCTGTGAATTTCGCCCTGCAGGAACTGATGGGCATGGAAGACGATCGCCAGAAGAGAGAAGACGATGAGCGCCGTCGTCGCGAAGAAGAAGACCGGAAGCGCAGGGAAGAAGAAGAACGCCGTAAACGGGAAGAAGAAGAGCGCAAGCGCAGGGAAGAAGAAGAACGCCGCATCCGCGAAGAAAAAGCGCGGGAAGAAGAAGAACTCCGCAAGATCGCGGAACTGGAAGCCGCCAAAATCAGGGCCGCCAAGGAAGCGGAAGCAGAAGCCCGCCTGCGCGAACAGGAACGACTCCTCCAGCACGAGCAGGAACTGAAGCGCATCGAAGCCGAGAAGCACGTGGCCCACCCGTGGGTGTGGGGCCTGATCGCCGCCGTGGTGATCATCGGCGCCGGCATCGGTTTTTATATCTACAACTCGGCGCAGGAAGAAAAGGAAGCTATCCGCCAGGCCGCGGAGGCGGAGCGGATCCGGCTGGAAGAAGAAAAGGCGCGCAAGGAGCGGGAAGCCCAGGCCGCGTTGCAGGAAGCCCAGGCCAAAACGGATCAACTGTCCCGCGAAAAGAACGCGGCGGAATCCGAACTGGCCCAGAAGGAAGCCATCGAACGGGCCAAGGCCGATGCAGAGGCGCGAAAGGCCGCCGCCAAGTCCACGAGGAGGGCCTCCTCCTCCGGCAGCTCTTCTTCTTCCAAAAAGAGCAGCGGGCTCGGTTCGGCCGATCCCCTCAAGGGCCTGGATCTCTAGTTCTCCGGCAGCCTGACAACCACCACAACGGGATTCCAGAACCCATGGAATCCCGTTTTTTTTAGCGAAAGGACATTCATTCATGACAGCGCGCCCCGTTTCTCCCAGGGATCGGCTGATACTCGCCCTCGACGTGGCCGATCTGAACGAAGCATCCATCCTCCTCGACAAGGTGGCCGGCCGGGTCGGTCTGGTAAAGGTCGGGCTGGAGCTGTTCACCGCGTGTGGTCCGGCGGCAGTCCGGGCGGTCAGGGAGCGGGGCATCGGCGTCTTCCTCGACCTGAAACTGCACGACATCCCCGCAACGGTGGCCGGCGCGGTGAAAAGCGCCCTCACCCATGACGTTGCCATGCTGACGGTGCATACGGGAGGCACCTCCGCCATGCTGAAGGCTGCGGCAAAGGAGGCCGGCGACCATTTGATGATCCTCGGCGTCACGTTGCTCACCAGCATCGGACAGGACGATCTGGCCTCCGTCTGCCTGGCCGGTTCGCCCTCGGATATCGTGGTGAAACGGGCCACCCTTGCGGCGGACTGTGGCCTGCGCGGCATTGTCTGCTCACCCAATGAGGTGCAACCGATCCGCCGGGCGGTGGGCGACCGCGTGGCGATTATCACGCCGGGTATCCGTCCTGCCGGCGCGGAGATGGGCGATCAGAAACGGGCCGCCACACCCGCCGCCGCCATTTCCAACGGCGCCGACTATCTGGTCGTGGGCCGCCCCATCCGGGATGCCGCGGATCCCGGTGCCGCCGCGGACGCGCTGGTCGACGAAATCGCCGGCGCGCTGGGCACCGGTCGATGACCCGCATCATCGCCGGCCCCAACGCTGTCGAAGAAGCCCTGAAGGAAGGCCGCAGCCATGTGGAGGTGGTCTACGTGCTGTCCGGACTGTCCCAGAAAACCGCTGCCCGCATCTTCGCGCTCGGAGAACGCCGACGGATCAACGTGGAGTCGGTGCCCCTGTCCCGGCTGGACGCCATCGCCGGCGATACCCGTCATCAGGGCGTCATCGCCATTGCGGGGGAGTTTACCTACACGCCACTGGAAACAATCCTCTGTGCAGGCGTCGCTGCCACCACGTCGGTCATCGCGGTGCTCGACCAGGTTCAGGACCCGGGCAATCTGGGCGCCATTGTCCGCACGGCCCGCTGCCTGGATGCCACGGGGGTGGTCATCACAAAGGATCGCTCCTGCGCCATGACCCCCGGTGCCGTGCGCGCCTCCGCCGGCGCCAGCGAACTCCTGCCGGTGTCCCGGGTGGGCAATCTGGCGACCGCCATGGGACAGATCCGGGACGCGGGCTTCGCCATTTTCGGTGCTGCGGCCGACGCGGATGTGTCGGTGGATGAGCTGGAATGGCCCTCCCGCGTAGCGGTGGTCCTGGGCAACGAGGGAAAGGGCCTGCGACGGCTGACCGTGCAGAACTGCGACCGCCTGTTTGCCATTCCCATGCCCGGAGGCTTCGAATCCCTGAACGTATCCGCCAGCGCGGCAATCGCCCTGTTCCAGGTTGCCCGGTACCACCGGCGCACCGCGCAATGACAGATGACCGCCGGGCAGCGTGGCTGCTGCTGCTCTTCACGCTGGGCACCGTTGTCATCCGATGGTTCGCCGCGGGCGCCATTCCGCTGTCCGACGACGAAGCCTGGTATTGGCGATGGTCACTGGAACCCGCGTTCCACTACCCCGATCATCCCCCCATGGTGGCCTGGCTGATCGGCCTTGGCACACTCGTTGGCGGACACACGAACGAGGGCGTGCGCCTGTTCTCCCTGGTGCTCGCATCAATGGCCGGTTTCATCGTCTTTGTCACCGCGGCGGATCTCGGCATCTCCAGCCGCGGCCGCCTGCTGTGTGCCATGCTGTTCCACCTGCTTCCCGCCCCCGCCGCCGGCGCCCTTCTCATGACGCCGGACGTGCCCCTCGCATTCTGCTGGACCGCCGCCATTGCCGTGCTCGTCCGGCTCCATCGATCCCATGCTTCTTTGCTGTGGTATGCGGGCGCCCTGTGCGTCGGACTGGCCTGCCTGTCCAAGCTCAGCGGCTGGATGCTCTTCCCCCTGTTATTCGCCGCAGTCACGACCCTTCCCTCCCGCCGCGCCCGGTTGCGCACCGTCCACCCCTGGCTGGCGCTGATGCTCGCCATCGCAATTGCCCTGCCGTGGCTGATCGGTGAACTCGCACACAAACCCTCGTCGCTCTTCTTTCAGGGCGACCACCTCGCCGGTCGCCTGGGGGGCACGCAAACCCGCCTGTTCCTGTTTCCCGCCCGCTGGCTGGAACTGCTGGCGGGGCAGGCGGGACTGCTGACACCACCCGGCGCCGTCTGGCTCGCCATCGCCCTGTACCGGTGGAAATCCCTCCCCGCCGCCGCCCTGCCGGTGCTCCTCGGGGCAATACTTCCCATGGCGGCCACCCTGGCGGCTGCCGTATTGACCCACCCGGAACAGAACTGGGCCAGCACCGGGCATCCCCAGGCTGCGATCCTCATGGTGCTGGCATTGACGGCCCGCGGCAATGTGGCGGGAACCACAAAAGCACACGCGATTCTCCTCGCGGGAACCGCGCTGGCCCTGACCGCGCTGATCTACGTTCACGCGGTGCACCCGTTCCTTCCACTTCCCCCGGAGCGGGATCCGACGGCGCGCATCCGGGGATGGGAGCAGCTGGCACCTCTGCACCGGCATGTCGGCGCGGTGGATAGTGTGGTATGCGACAACTACGGACTGGCATCCCAGCTCGCATGGCTCGTCCGCCACAACGAGAAACAGGTGGGCATCTCTTCCGTTGACCGGTCGTTTCACGGTCCCCGGGGCAAACGATGGCTGGTCCTCGATCAGCTGGGCGACTACGGTCAGGCAGACATTTCCCTGCGGTGCCGCGGCGTCGTCCACGTGCCTTCCCTGACCCTGCGGGATTCCCACGGCCTTCCCCTGCGAACCATCGTCGGGTTCATCGCCGACGACTGCCGCTGACGGCCGTCCCGCCACTCACTTTTCAAAGAACCGCACAGAAAACGCGTTCGCGGTAGTAGCGCAGTTCGGCAATGGACTCCCGGATATCGGCCAGCGCCGTGTGGCCCTTTGCCTTGCTGAAACGGGGCAGTTCCGGATACCAGCGGTGCACGAGTTCCTTCACCGTGCTCACATCCACGTTGCGGTAGTGCAGATATTTTTCCACTTCCGGAAGGTGCCGCACGAGAAATCGCCGATCCTGCCAGATGGTGTTGCCACACAGGGGCGCAGCGGACGGCGGCACGTACTCCCGCAGAAAGGCGAGAATGCGCTCCTGTGCCTGCGCTTCGTCCACCGTCGATCGCCTCACCCGATCCACGAGCCCCGATGCCGTGTGATGGGTCGTGTTCCATTCATCCATGGCGGACAGCACTGCATCCGACTGGTGCAGCACCAGCGCCGGACCTTCCGACAGAATGTTCAGCGATCCGTCTGTTATCAGCACGGCAATTTCCAGCACCCGATCCGAATCCGGATCGAGGCCGGTCATCTCCATGTCCATCCACACCAGTTGATCTGTCTTTGCGAGCATCCGTTTCTCCTTTGCCGGTGCGCCGGTGCGCCGAGCGTAGCGTCAGTTTTTCATTGAGGAAAGAATAGAACGTGGTTATCATTTTTCAAACAGCAGGAAGGCAAGGTGCAGACAATGAAACGGTTTCAGATGTTCCTTTCGATTGCCGGGCTCGCTGCCATCGGCATGCTGGCCGGGTGCGGCGGTTCCCGATCCGCGTCCACTGCGACGCCGGCCGGGGAAGAGCCGGAACTGGATGCGACGGCCCTCGATCAGTACAAATATTTCATGTCGGAAGCGGGCCTCGCCCAGTCCGAACAGCGACTCGACGACGCCCTCGAAAACTATCTGTCAGCCGCCCAGGTGCTGGAGGAAACCGGCGAAGTCAGCGTCAAGCAGGCGGACGCCCACTTCCAGGCGGCGGAAATCGCCTATCAGCGCTTTGACAAGGAACTGGCTATACAGCAGTACGAAAAGGCCGTGGGGCTCTACCTGCGATTCCCGGGAAATTCCCAGTCCAAGGCGGCCGTGGCCTACACCAACATGGGCGTTGTTTACAAGGAAATGCACGATAAGGCCCGCGCCCGCACCTGCTGGCAGCAGGCCCTCGAAGTCTACCGGAATGCGCCGGAATCCAGCCAGAACGCCGGACATATCGAAAAAATCAATCAGAACATCCGCGATCTCGACGAAGGCTTCTGAGCCGTCAACTGGTGCATTTCGCCGGCTGGGTGGTCATGATTTCCTTCAGTTTCACCGCCTTTGATGCGGCCGGTGTGCCCGCGTGACGGGTTTCGAGGGTATCCACGAGAATCCGCGCATCCGTGCAGTCTCCCAGCATGAAGAACGCGTTGGCCATTTCGTAGAGGACTTCGGGCATCTGAGGGCTCTTTGGAAACAGATCCACGAATCGGCGCAGCGCTCCCAGGGCCTTGGCGTACTGTTTCTGCGCAATGTGGGATCGGCCGATCATCAGCTGCACCTCGTCCAGATCCTTTGCCCGCGGATAGCGGTCCTGATACAGCTTGGCCAGCGACCGCATCTCGCCATAGCGACCGGCAGAGAGAGAATCCTTCATCATCTGCATGTGATCCCTGGCTTCCGGAGGCACCGTCGACTCATCCACGGGCAGATCCAGCCCCGCCGCCAGGGCAAACTCATTGATCCGACGGCTGCTCTCCTCCACCTTCCTTGTCAACGCCTCCATCGAATGGGTCAGCTCCGCCATGGTGCCCTCTGCCCGGTTCAGCTCGGTCTTCGCCTCCTCCAGCTCCGCACCGAAATCGGCGGAGTTCCGGGCCAGCACCATCGTGGCGCGGCTCAGGGCTTCTTCCATGTTGGTCACCTGCGTCTGTGCGCGAGCAATCATCTCCTGAAGTTCCTCCTGCCCCTGGCGCGCATCCGCTTCGATCTTCGCCAACCGGTCGTTGAGCAACTGCACCTGCTGTTTCATGTCCTCGCCGTCGTTTCGCGTCGTCCACAAAAAACACCCGTTGGCCAAAAACGCTGCGATGGCGACCACACATATTCGTTGTAGGCTGTTCATGATCACTGGATACCCGCTCCGGACAAGACCTGTCAAATATCTGGACAGGCCACAGTGATTGCAATGCGGGGCGATTCACACTATGCTGCCGAGGCAGTCCATTTCAATGACAAGGAGCAGATCAATGGCCGTCACCGAACTGACAAAAGACAACCTGGATACGCTGATCCGCGACAGCCGCATCCTGCTCATCGATTTCTGGGCAGCCTGGTGTGGTCCGTGCCGCATGTTCGGTCCCACCTTCGAGGCGGCGGCCGAAAAAAATCCCGGCATCGCGTTTGCAAAATGCAACACGGAAACCCAACCGGAAGTCGCGGGCATGTTCGGCATCCGCTCCATTCCCACGATTGCCGCCTTCAAGGAAGGCATCATGGTGTTCATGCAGGCTGGCGCCCTGCCAGCGCCCGCACTGGACGATCTGATTGTGAAACTCGACGGGCTGGACATGAATGAAGTGCGCGAAGAAATGAAAAAGAATTCCGACGACGAAAAATAATCGTCAACCGCGGGTGCCCCATCCCCATGACATCTCATTTCGCCGGTCTCGTTCTTCTGCTGCTCACCGCCTCATCCTGCGGAGAACGCAGCGCGCGGCAGGATGCCCATCCGAACCGTCTGGCGGCGGCCATGTTCCTCGATGACGCCGAAGACGAGGCCCGTTATCTCGTATGGCTGAGACAACCGGGCGGCGACCTGTCCACCTTCCTCGTTGTCGGCAATTCCCATGGAACGGATGTTCTGGCAGAGCAAAAAGGACTCGCCCTGCCCGAAGGGGAGCGGCTCTACTTCCTTCAGTCGACGGCCACCGCGGTTCCTCTGTGCGACTGCGGGCGATCCGCAGACAACACCGATACCGACGGCTGCATGCCGACCGACACGCCGGCCATTGCCCTCGTCCCGCAGTTCGTGGATGCCGACAGCGGACCCGCCTGGCCGGTGCTGCCCGATTCACTTCTTGCGCCTGGCGATCCGGAGCCTTCCGGTTTTATGGCAGACGTCCGGTTGGAATTCATCATCGGCTCCTTTGCCCTGTTCTCCTATGCACTGCGATATGAATACTGTGAATCCGACGACCGGCATATTTCGTCATTCATTGTCCACCATACGCAAACCGGTAAAACCGAGCCGCTTCTCACCGATGCCGATCTGGCCTTCATCGAGGACAACGAAAAGCCGGCCGCACTGGATCGGATCAACAGCTCCCGCCGCCAACCGGTGGCTGCCGAGGCGGTGGCCCTTCGCAGCATTGAGCTGTCGTTCATCAGCGGCATCGGCTGTGCGGTCAACTACCACTTCGCCGTCACCCACGAAGCCCGATCGGAAAGCGGCGCGGACGGCGTGCTGACCCACAGCATCGTCATCCCGGCGCTCCGGATTCCCGAACGGCTGCAGCTGCTCGTTGTCGCACCGCCGGCCATTGCCAATCTGGTGCTCCAGAAGGAAGGCGCACAGCTGCTGGGCTGGAGGCCCATGGCGGACGATATTGCCCGACGCCACCTGAAACGGATTTTTTTAACAGAGGACATCAGCCGTCCATGAGCCACAGCGCGCCACAACCGCCAATCCTGTCCATCCGCGACCTGCACGTGTCCATTCATGGACGGACCGACGCGCGTCCAATTCTCAAGGGATTGTCGGTGGACATTCCCCGCGGCTCCACCGTGGCGTTGCTGGGAGAATCCGGCAGCGGCAAGACCCTCGCCGCCTACGCGGTGCTGAACGTGCTGCCCCGGGTGGCGCGATTGGACAGCGGACAAATCCTGTTCAACGGTGCCGATCTGCGCACCATGCCCCCCGCCGGACTCAACCGCGTGCGCGGCAACCGGATCGGTATGGTGTACCAGGAACCGTCGACATCCCTGAACCCTCTGCTGCGGGTGGGCGATCAAATCAGCGAAACGCTGACCACCCACAAGGGACTGTCGCACCGCAACGCCCGGGAGCAGGTCATCTCGCTCATGGAGCTGGTCGGCATTCCCGACGCCCGGCGTCGCTACTCCCAGCTGCCTCACCAGTTTTCCGGTGGCGTCAAGCAGCGTCTGGTCATTGCCATGGCACTGGCCTGTCACCCGGAGCTGCTCCTTGCGGATGAACCGACTTCCGCGCTGGACAGCACGGTACAGGCGCAGATTCTGGATCTCCTCTCCCGGTTGATTACCGACCTGCGGATGTCGGTGTTTCTGATCAGCCACGATCTCGGTGTCATTGCCGCCCTGGCCGATCGCGTGGCCGTTCTGCTGGACGGTATGGTGGTGGAGGACGGCGCCGTCCGGGATGTACTGGAAGAACCCGCCCATCCCTACACCCGTGCCCTGCTCTCGGGAAAACCGCGACCCTCGGGAACAGCGGTGGAAGAATCGCTGCCGGCCTCGTCCCCGGGCTGTCCCTTCCTGCGCAACTGCCCCCACAGGCTTCCCGTCTGCTCCCGGGCCATGCCCGATCCGTTCATTCCGAAGGAGGGACGAATGGTTCGCTGCTTCCTGTTCGGAGAACCTCCCGGAGATGCCCATGAATGACCCGTCGACCTCCCTGCCGCCGATTGTCGAAGCAGTGGAAGTGAGTAAAAGTTTTTCCACCGCGACAGGACTCAGCGCCCGCGTTGGCGGCCGAAAATTCGTACAGGCCGTGGATCGCTGCTCCCTTCGCGTGTTTCCGGGCCAGTCCGTCGGGCTCATCGGTGAATCCGGCTGCGGTAAGAGCACCCTGGGACGACTGCTCATCCGCCTCGAAACACCAACCGCCGGCGACATCCTCTTTGACGGCCGGAACATCACCCGCTGGCGGGGTACGCGGTTGCGGCGGTTCCGGCGCCACATGCAGATGATCTTTCAGGATGCGGCATCGAGCCTGAATCCGCGCAACACGGTGGAATCGGCCATTGCCGAGGCGGTCTGCGCCCATCGACCGGAACTCGAACGCCCCCGGGTGCTGGGCCACATCACCGCCCTCCTCGACATGGTCGGGCTTCCCCTGGCCACCCTCGATCGATTGCCCGGCGAGCTGTCCGCCGGAGAAAAGCAGCGCGTCTCCATTGCGCGGGCACTGGCCGTGGAACCCCGGTTCATCGTTGCGGACGAACCCGTGTCCTCCCTCGATCGGTCCAGCGAAGAACAGATCCTGTCACTGCTGGCAACCGTGCAGCGGGAGCTGAACGTGGCATTCCTGTTCATCGCCCACGACGTGGAAACCGTCCGGCGCATGTGCTCCCTCGTGGCGGTCATGTACCTCGGACGAATTGTCGAATGGGCCGATACGCAGCAACTGATCGCCACCCCCGCACATCCCTATTCCCGGGCCCTCATGATGTCCCGGCTGTCCACCCGACCATCGCAGAAAACCAGACCGTTCCTGCTGCAGGGAGATCCCCCGTCGCCCCTCGAACCGCCTTCCGGATGCCACTTTCACCCCCGCTGCCCCCATGCGGACATTCAATGCCGTAAAATCGTGCCCCTGCCGCGGACAACGGCGGACGGTCGCATCATTCGATGTCATTTTGATTTTGTGGATGGTCAGCGGATGGCGCCGGTGGAAGTCAGTGACATTCTGGAACTGGACAGCTGAAAAAAAGCGACCCTGACACCCGGCTGCTCCAATACCGTTGCTCCCGTCAAGGCCTGGCGGATTCTCAGGCAACCGTTGTCAGGGTCATGAGACGCTCTTTCGAGCCACCGGTGTGTAGCACGGCCCGCCGGCCCGATCAAGCGGAACCGTCGGCGATGCAAGGGCTCCCGGGCTATCCGTAGAACGCGCTGTTGAGGTGGCGACCGCCGTCGACGAAAATCGTCTGCCCGGTGATGAAATCGTGGTCGATGAGAAACGCCACGGCCCGTGACACGTGGGAGGGACTTCCCTGCCGGCGCAGGGGCACATCGGCAATCCCCTTTTCAAAATAGTCTGCCGGCGCATGTTCCGGTGGCAGCACAAAACCCGGCGCCACGGCGTTGACCCGCACCCGGGGCGCCAGCTCCAGGGCCAGCATCCGCGTGACAGAGTCGAGCACCCGCTTGCTCAGGTGGTACGCCGCGTGCTCCCGATCGAAGGCCACCATCCGGCTGTCGAGCAGGTTGACAACGGCACCACCACCGCAGCGCACCGCGAACTCCCGCGCGATCAACAGGGGCGATACGGCATTCACCTGCATGTTGCGCATCACGCTGTCAGAAGTGACGTTGAGAATCGTATCCGCCGGATAAATCGACGCGCTGTTCACCACCGCATCCAGTCCCGAAAACGCCCGGATCGCCCGCTCCATGAGACGCTGTGCACCGCCCTCGGCTGACAAGTCCTCCGGCACCACCACCGCCCGCTGTCCCAGCGATTCAATGTGTCCCTGCAATTCCGCCGCCGCCGACTCCGAGCGATGGCAGTGAATGACCACATCCATTCCCCTCTGTGCGAGATACAGCGCGATGTCCCTGCCAAGGCGCTTTGCAGCCCCGGTCACCAGAACCGTTCCCTTCATTTGTCGTCTCCATTTCCGCGCGGCAGATCGCAACCGCGCCACAGGGCTCCGTCGCCGAATTTTTCCAGCACCCGATCCACGGCGCCGTCCAGCTTGCGCTGCCGTCGCACCTCGGCCGGAAGAAACAGATCTTCCTGCGGCGGCAGAGGTGCCAGCGCAAAGGCAGTCATACCCACCAGCCGGAAGGCGCAGGACAGATCGAACCGATCCAGCAGCGAGAGGGCCACCGCCATCAGCTCCGGCGCGCTGGACGTGGGCCGGGGTAGACCTCCCTGCCGTGTCAGGAGGCGGAAATCCGCGGTCTTCAACTTGACCCGCACGGCCCCCGCCGTCATGTTGCTGCGCCGCAGGGAACGCGCAATGGCATCCGCGGACCGCAGCAGGTGGGGAATGATCGCCGGGCGGCCCCGCACGTCTTCTTCGAGGGTGAATTCCCGTCCCACGCTCTTCGCTTCATATTCCGCCTCCACCTCCCGCTCGTCGATGCCGTTGGCCAGCAACCAGATCTGCTCTCCGTGGACGCCGAATCGCTGCGCCAGCTCAGTCCTCGGACGGACTGCCACATCACCGATGCGCCGCATGCCCAGCGACTCCAGCTGCGCCTGCGCCTTTGGTCCCACGCCCCAGATCCGTGACACCGGCAGGGGCCACAGAAAACCCGTCACTTCGTCCGGTGCCACGACCGTCACGCCGTCGGGCTTGTTCATGTCACTCGCCACCTTGGCGACGAACTTGGTGGAAGCCACTCCCACGGACACGGTCAAGCCGCCCGTGGCCTCCTTCACCGCCTGCCGCAAGGACCCGGCCATCTGCCGGGGCGGACCGAAGATCCGCGTCGCACCGCTCATGTCGATGAACGCTTCGTCAATGCTGAGGGGTTCCACCAGCGGCGAAAACCGATCGAACACCTCCATGATGACCGAAGATACCTCCGCGTATCGCTTCATCCGGGGCTCCACCACGTCCGCGTGTGGACAGAGGGTCAGGGCCCGGGTCATGGGCATGGCGCTGCGCACGCCGAACACCCTCGCTTCATAGCTGCACGTGGACACCACGCTGCGGGGACTCCTTGAACCGATGACAACAGGCCTGCCCCGCAACTCCGGCCGATCCAGCTGCTCCACGGCGGCAAAAAACGCATCCATGTCCGCGTGCAGAATGATTCGTTGCCAGTCCCCGGTCATTCGAAAAGGAATCAGTCGTTGCCGAACCCGCCGCCACCGCTCAGATCGCCGGTGAACCCATAGGTGGTCACCATGTCGCCGGCAGTGCTCCGGCAGGTGAGCCAGGCGCCGTCATAGAAGTCTCCGTCCATGTAGCCAGAGGACAACTGGTCGGCGGGAATCTCCACACTCCGCAATCCGTCCTCTAAACTGACGTAGTAGATGAAGCAGCTCCAGGTGGAGTCCGGCACCAGCAGTTCCCAGTACGCCGACCCTTCGAGTTCGAAAATGCGGATATGGAGCCGTGACGGATCGTAGTGGACACCGGTGTCGACAAGCGTGCTTCCCTCCGGCGTCCAGTCAACATCCGTCGTCATGACGGACCAGCCCCCCGGCCAGAGTTCGTCCGCCACCGCGTTGCGCCCGGCATCCACGCAGACAGATGACTGGTCCAGGAAAATTTCGTTGGTTCCGAGTCCCGCGGAAATAAAGGGATTCACTGTGTTCCAGATGTTGCCGGTGCCCTCGGTGTCCACAGGCACGATCAGATCCGTGTCCACCATCCACGCTGCATAGCAGTTCGCTTCATCGTCCAGCGCCGCGGCACCGCTCACGTCGGAGTATGTGTTTCCATAGAACGTACTGTTGTTGATCTCGAGCTGGTCATTGCTGTGCACCGCCCCGCTGCTGATCGGGCTGCTGATCCAGTTGTTGTAGAAGTTGTTGTGGGCGAGCTGCAGCAGATTCGGACCACTGCCCTGGACGGCGGCGCCATAGGCATCCGTCGATCCGTCGGCAGAATTGTCCATGAACATGGAATTTGTCACCGCGACGGGGTCGTCGTTACCCGTATCCGTGTCCCAGTTGGCAGACACATCCAGCGCCCCGCCGTTGGAATGGCCGCTGTTCAGACTGTTGCCCTCGAAGCGGCAGGAGTCGATGGTCGCACCGGGGCAGTCACTCATGGAAACGGCACCGCCCCTGGCCCCGAAACCGGCCCGCGCGGAGTTGCCGGTGAATCGCGTCCCCGCGATGTCGACGGGCGCGCTCCGGACGGCGACGGCCCCGCCCTCGGCACCGCTGTACGTATCCTCAATCTGATTCCCGATGAACACGCACTGGTCCAGCTCCAGCACCCCGTCATCCTGACCGTCGTGATAGATGGCGGCGCCGGTCCCATCGTTTGCCCCATACGGAATCCGGTTGTTGTGGAACACGGTCCGGCGGGCGGTGAATGCTGTTCCGCTGTTGTACACCGCCGCACCCACGGGCGAATTCATGCTCCCGCTCGCCTCGTTTTCGAAGAAGAATGAGTCATTCACTTCCACCGTGCAATCCGTGCTGGCCATGGCACCGCCCCGCAGATTGGCCGATCCGTTGACCCGGTTCTGGACGAAGAGGACTTCATTGAGAACAAGCGAGGTGTTGACGCTGAACATGGCGCCGCCGGCGGAGAGGTTATTGCCATACACCTCATTGCCGGTGAACATCACCGAGGTCAACCGCAGGGACGACCCCACCGAATACATCGCACCGCCGGATGCGACCGCGAGTTCGTCGCTCATGATCAGGTTTTCCTGGAAGCGCACATTCCGGATATCCGTGTTGACCACGTTGTAGTTGTACATGCCGGCGCCTTGTCCGTTGAGGGTATTCTGCCCCCGGGATACGACAAAGCCGTCCAGCAATGCATTGGACGCGCCGATGACCACCCGGCCCGAACTCAGGGCATCCAGCACGGAATAGTCCATGGGCGAGGGCCGATCTTCCGGGGTGTACTCGGTGTCGACGCCGGCGAATCCGCCATAGATGGCCACGCCATCGGCCATGGTCACGAGGGCGTTGGCGCCCGGCTGCGGCGGCTGTTGTCCCGAATCCGTGTCGAAGACATTCAGGTTTTCGGAGTACATTCCCATTGCCACAAAGACCCGCGGATTGCCGCTCATCGCCGCCGCGTCCACGCCTTCCTGCACGGTGCGGAACGCGCGGCTCCAGGAGGATCCATCCGGATCGGTATCCATGGATGCCACGTCCACATAAACCGGACAGATTTCTCCGGCTGCACAGGCGGCGCCGGTGCAGACATCCGCCGTGCAACCGATACCGTCCAGATCGCAGGCCGCGCCGTTGCCGTCAAAGCCCAGACAGTTGTCCGAATCCTCATGGCACGACTCGAAGCAATCGGTGTCCTGATCGGGGCCGGCGCAGGGATTGCCCGAGCTTTCGCCGCATTCCCCTTCCACGCACCACTCGGTGCCGTTGCAGAACACGCCGTCATCGCAGGGAACACCGTTCAGCACGGTCCAGTATTCTGCCGACACACCGCGAATACAGAACTCGCAGGGGGAGCCGGGACGGACTGCACCGTTGGGATAGCAGACGCTGTCGATAAAACACCCGTCGGCACAACCTTCGTCCACAACGATATCGATGCTGTAGGTGTTGCGCACATCCGCCGCGTCATTCAACAGGGCCAGATAGTAGCGTCCCGATTGTCCGGCGGGGACCGTGTAAAAGAGGGAGCGCATGCCGGGCTCGGAAGTGGCAGCCTGTTCCACCACATTGGTCAGCACCATCGGATCGGCGTTCGGATAGAGCATCAGGAGATCCGCATCCCCACCGGCGGGCGGCCAGGCGACGAGGACGCTCAGGGAGTCCCCTGCCTGCAGGTCAATGACGAAGTAGTCGTCATCTTCGGGGCAGATGATCAACGACGACGTGGAATAGCCGTCGCCCACGATGCGCGCCAGGCTGCCCGTGTCGTTATTCTCCAGATTGTCGTCCGTGCAGATATCGCAGGTATCGCCGGAGAAGCCGGTTTCACATACGCACGTGATCATGCCCCCCGTGTCGTTACAGGTGGAGAAGTGGGGATTGCACGGGTCGGACTGTGCACAGTATTCGTCGGGCAGGCAGGCGCCGCCTTCCACATGGTAGTCCGCCGCGCAGTCCTCGCAGAACGTGTCGGTGTAGCCCGTATCGCAACTGCAGGTAATCACCCCGTTCGCATCGTCGCAGGTACCGTGTCCCGCGCAGGTGGTCTGCAGGCACTGATAGTCGAGCAGGCAGGAACCGGCTTCGTCGTGCCAGCCCGGCGCACAGCGATCGCAACGGAGGCCCGCCCAGCCGGGATCGCAGTCGCAGACCGCCGCCGCACCGCTCTCGTCGCAGACGCCGTTCGTGCCGCAGTTCAACGCCGCGCAGGTCTGTGACATGCAGGCCGCACCGGCACATCCGAAGGGACAGGTGGTGCGGATGGACGTGTAGGCGCAGAGCCCGTTGCCCGTGCACTGGCCGAAGTCCGCGTACAGCAAAAGGTCGCTGCCGTCGCAGTAATCCGACGGTCCGGCGGTGCAGTTGACCCCCGTGCAGGGCTCTCCGCTGCAGCGTCCGGCCGCGCAGCCCTCCGTGCACTGTGTGCTGATGATGTTGTAGGCGCACACCCCGTCGCTGCAGGCGCCGGAGACACCGTCCCAGAACATCAGCAGGTTGTCATCGCAGTAGGCAGCCGGGGCATCGGCGCAGTGGACACCCGCGCAGGGCTCATTCACGCACTGCCCGTCGGCGCAGCCTTCATCGCAGGGAATGTCCATGCCTTCGTACAGGCAGGCACCGTTGCTGCAGCGTCCGGTCGCCGAAAACGCCCGGAGCGCGTCGCCGCTCGAGCAGTAGCTGGCCGGTTGGACATTGCAGACCACGCCCTCGCAGGGATCGGCCCCCAGACACCGTCCCTGGCCGCAGCCCGCTTCGCAGGGATAAACGATTTCGCTGTAGATGCACTCTCCTCCTTCGCAGCGTCCCTGCGGCTGATAGAGGACGGCCAGCTCCTGATCACAGTAACCGGACGGCGGCGCGTCGCAGCGCACGCCGGCGCAGGGATTGCCCACACACTGCCCGTTGGCGCATCCGTCGTCGCAGGCCACCACCTGCGACGCATATTCGCACGCCGGCACACCGTCCACCGCCGTGCAGAACCCCACCGTGCTGTACACCCGCAGGTCGTCCCCGTCGCAGACAGATACCGGCGGCGTGCCGCAGGTCACTCCCTGACAGGGGGTTTCCACACATATCCCCTCCGCGCACAAACCGATTTCGCAGGCTTCTTCCCTGGTCGCATATTCGCAGGCACCGCCGCCGCACCAGCCGATGGGATTGAAAATGCGCAGGGTCGTGCTGTCCGCGCACTCGTTGGCCGGTGGTTCCGCGCAACGAACGCCGCTGCAGGCGCCCTCCGGTGCCGGTGGCATCTCCGTGGCGCTGTCCGAGGAGGTGTCCGTCGAATCCGTGTCACCATCCGACGACTTGTTTTCCTTGCAGGCGGAAAATATCAGCCCGACAAAAAAAAGAACCAGCACCACTTTGTATATCGATCCGTTCATCATCTGACGTCCTCCCGGCATGGATGTGGGGTTGTGCGACATCATCCATGGTAGTGCCGCCGCCTTTTTTCGGAAACAGGAAAATCATTCTGTCCATCCGCACGGGGCCGAGGGACGTGCAGCTTGACTGCCGGACGCGGATGTCTACATTCGTGGCGGAAAGGATGTGCGACATGCCCATGTTCGGACTGTTCATCGACCCGCTCTATCTGATGGTGCTCATTCCCGGAATGCTGCTGGCCGGCTGGGCCACCCTGTCGGTTAAATCCCGCTTTGCCAGATGGAGCCGGGTGGCCTCCTCGTCGGGCCGGACCGGTGCAGAAACCGCCAGGGAAATCCTGCGGCGCAACGGCCTCTTCGATGTGAAGGTGGAAATGGCCCACGGGCTGCTGTCCGATCACTACGACCCGCGCACCCGGACGGTACGGCTGTCTCCCGATGTCTACTCCCGGGCCAGCGTCGCGTCGGTGGCCGTGGCCGCCCACGAGGTGGGGCATGCACTTCAACATGCGAAGGAATACACCCCCCTCGCCCTGCGCTCGGCGGCGGTGCCCATCGCGTCGCTTGGATCCTATGCCCCGTGGATCATCATGATCGGCGGTTTCCTGCTTCACTCCCTGACGCTGATTTACGTGGGCGTGGTGCTGTTCACTGTCACGGTCCTGTTTCAGCTGATCACCCTGCCCGTGGAATTCAACGCGTCCGCCAGGGCGAAACAGCAGCTGCAGCAGCTGGGTCTGGTCAACGGAAGGGATGCGGAGGGCGTTTCAAAGGTTTTATCCGCCGCAGCAATGACCTACGTGGCAGCCGCGGTCACCGCCGTCATGACACTGCTCTACTACCTCATCCGACTCGGCCTGATCGGCGGCCGACGGGACTGATTCGAAAATCCCGTACTATTGTATTTCATTAAATAGACGTTGACCCCGACCTCCATCGATACTAGCTTATCCGCCAAATTAAACAGGGACACCGGTGTGCCATCCGCCGGCCTGTCCAGCAGGAGTCCATCACCCATGAAAATTCAACGCGATGCCTATGTGGCCATCCACTACACGCTCCGGGATGCGGGCGGCGAAATCGTGGATCAGAGCGAAAAGGGAAGCCCCCTGGGATTCGTATTCGGCCGGGGCCAGATCATTCCCGGCCTGGAGAAGGCCCTGGCGGGCATGGCGGCCGACGAATCCAGAAAGGTCGTCGTTCCGGCGGCCGAGGGCTATGGGGAACTCGACGAGGAGCTGTTCCAGGAAATTCCCAGGGCCAATTTCCCCAATCCGGAACAAATTGAAAAAGGCCAGAAATTTCAGGCATCTACACCACACGGCCCCATGTCGTTCACTGTGCATGACGTGACGGATGACGCCATTGTTGTCAATCTCAACCATCCTCTGGCGGGCCAGGATCTTCACTTCGACGTGGAGGTAGCCTTGGTGCGGGAAGCCACAGAGGAAGAACTGGCTCCGCCGGTGCACCACCACTGCGGAGACGGCAGCCACGGTTGCTGCGGACATTGAAGGAGTCGGGAATAATCCCCGTTTCGAATTTGTTCAGATATCCATTTCAGTTGATATCTGAATTTTAAAAGGAAAGAGCAGGACAAAAACATGAGAAACACGAAAGAAATCTTCATTCTGTTGCTGACCACGGCGATGCTGGCCATCGGTTGCGGTCCCGAAAAGGCCGCCGACGCGCCGAAGAAGGTGGAAAAGGTTCTCGACATGGAGCTGTACGTCATGTCCCAGTGCCCTTACGGGGTACAGGCGATGGACGGCATCATCCCCGCCGTGGAAAAATTCGGCGGGCAGGTGGGACTGACCATCGAGTACATCGGCCAGAAGAAGCCCGATGGCAGCCTTTCGTCCATGCACGGTGAAAAGGAAGTCCAGGGCAACATCGACCAGCTCTGTGCCCGGGACCAGGGCGACAACGCCAAGTACCTGAAGTTCCTCACCTGCGTGAACAAGGACTGGCGCAACATCCCCACCAATACGGATGCCTGTGCGAAGGAAGCCGGCCTGGATGCGGCGAAGCTGAAAGAGTGCAAGGATGGCGCGAAGGGCAAGGAACTCCTCTCCGCCAGCTTTGACAAGGCAACCGCGAAGCAGGCGACCGGCAGCCCCACCATCTTCCTGAACGGCGCCCCCTATGGCGGCAACCGGACCCAGCAGGCCGTGGAACAGACCATCTGCTCCCAGTTCGGCAAGGACAAGAAGCTCGACTACTGCGCCAACATGGCCCCGCCCGCGGAAGTGAAGCTGGTGGTCATCACCGACAAGCGCTGCGGCGCCAAGTGCGACCCGGCCCGGATGATTCAGAGCCTCCAGGGCATCTTCATGGGCCTGAAGCCCGAAGTGAAGGACTGGAGCGATCCGGGCACCCAGGACCTGGCCAAGGCCGCCGGCGTCACCATGCTGCCCGCCCTGTTCTTTGACAAGAGCGTCGAAAAGGACGAAGGCGGCTTCAAGCACATGGAGCGCTGGCTCACCAAGACCGGCGATTTCTATATCGTTAAAGTCAAAGCCGTGTTCGATCCGAATTCGGAAATCTGCGACAACAAGGTGGACGACACGGGCGACGGCAAGGTGGACTGCGAAGACGCCGCCTGCGCAAACAGCCTGGCCTGCCGTCCCGACATGCCCAAGACCCTCGAAGTGTTCGTGATGAGCCAGTGCCCCTTCGGCGCCATGGCCGTGAACGCCATGGGCGAAGTGCTCGACGCATTCAAGACGGACATGAACTTCCAGGTTCACTTCATCGCCGACATGGCGGGTGACCAGATCAACTCCATGCACGGCCCGGCCGAAGTGGAAGAAGACATCCGCTGGGCATGCGCCGCCAAGAAGTATCCGAAGAACAACGATTACCTGAAATATGTGTGGTGCCGCGCCGCCGACTACCGCAACCCCGACTGGAAGAAATGCGCCACCGGGCCCATCAAGGCGGACGTGATCGAAAAATGCGCCACGGGCGAAGAAGGCAAGGCCCTCCTCGCCGAGGACATCAAGATTGCCAAGAGTCTGGACATCAGCGCCAGCCCCACGTGGGTGGTCAACGGCAAGACCAAGTTCTCCGGCGTCACCCCCAAGGCGATTCAGGACAATTTCTGCCAGGCCAACCCTGGCCTGAAGGGCTGCGAGAAGCCCCTGTCTGACGAGCGCAAGAGCGACGCCCCGGCCGGTTCCTGCGGCGGCTGATTCCCTCCCCTCTCCCTCCTGACCTCATTCCCGCCTGACCTGTCACTCTGATAAAAGCGGAAAATGTAATCTGTCCGACGATATCTTGCCCGGCTCATCATCCCGGCATCGACACACTTCCTTCTTCCGCGAAGCGTGATAGTATTGCCCCCATGACCACTTCCCTTCCACAGGATGCCATGGCCCGCCGGCGGCGCAGAACCAGTCTGGCCATGTCGCCCAAAGAACGCATGGCGCTCCACCTCCTTCTGCAGGAAGCGGCGACGGCCATGATCTCCCCGGAAGGGCTGCACCACTTTCACCGGAGAAACCACCAGAAGCGGCGCATCGACGTCCCGGAGTCCTCCACATGATTCCGGTTTTTACGCACCTTCAGAAGCAAGGTGTCCCCTTTGTCGTCATCGGCGGTCATGCGGTCAATTTCCATGGCTTCATCCGTGCCACCGAGGATTTCGACATCCTGTTCCTGCGTACAGATGAATCGGAGAAGCGGCTTCTCGATGCGCTTTTACAAATCAATGCCTGCTGGATCGGCAATCAGATCAATCCCGAAACCGGCATTGAAAAGGAGTTTCCCGTCTCTGCCGATTTCATCCGGTCCAACCATCTGATGATGCTGGTGACGTCAATGGGCTATCTGGATATCTTCGATTTCGTTCCGGGGTTTCCGCAGACACCTGTTGAGGAGCTCATGAACACGGCCTGTACTCTTGACGATGTCCGCATCGTGAATCTGGAGTGGCTGAAGAAAATCAAATCTGCCAGCGGACGCCCCAGAGACCAGTACGATCTGGAAAACCTGCCGTAGACCGCCTCCGGCGATACTCTGAAGCTCCGACGAACAAACAGATCAGAAGAGTGAACCAATCAGCCGCAGGAGTGATGCCGATTTTCTGCCGGTGACGGCGCAGTGGCAGCCCTCGTCCACCAGACCGCCGCCGGACAACTGTTCGGAATCGCTGTCGCCGTCCGCATCCCCATCCACGTCGCTGTCGCCATCCGCATCGCTGTCCCCATCCGCATCGCTGTCGCCATCCACGTCGCTGTCTGCATCTGCATCCGTATCCGCATCCACGTCCGTGTCGGTGTCCGTGTCCACATCCAGATCGGCATATCCCTCCGGGCCGACATACACGAGCTCGATGCCGTCGCCGGTGCCGAGATTGCGGGAATACTGGCGATCCGTCTCATTGTTCCAGTGTTCATGGGCGCCCAGGCTGTCCGCCGGACCATCCCCGTCCGGATCGTACACGGTTCCCGATGGCGGCGCGTCAGCGAGGGCCGCCTCGTGCAGGTACTGGTCCGCGTATTCCATGTCCGGCGCGCCGGGCCACCGCATGCGGAAGAAGTCGAGGCCCACCGAATCCACTGCGACGCCATCCTGAGACGCAAGAATGCTGGCGGGCCAGTGCCCGTTGAACGGCGCCATGTTCCATCGATCCGCGGGAACACCGGCCAGCCCTTCCGTGGGATAGATGGCATCCAGCATCCACAACAGCGTTTTTTCGCCCATGTCCCCGTGGGCCATCCAGTCCGTGAAGGTCATGTACCGGGGATTGCCGTTGGCATCCGGATCGAAATTGTTATGCGCATTGTTCTGCCAGTTGGAATCGATGCTCGTCATGCCGTACATGTTCTTGGCGCAGAACGTGATGCCCTGGCCCACGTGGCCCTTCAGGATTGCCATGTTGATGAGGTAGGTGGCCTCCGTCACGCAGGTGGCGAGGCCCGTGGCCAGTGCGCCGTTGTTCACGGAATAGTCGATAGCACCTGCCGCGTACTGGGACTGCACCCGTCCGTCGCCGCCGGAGTGGTCGACAAAGATCACGTCGGGATAAACGGCGTGGCACTTGTCATAGATGTTGTTGGTGATGAAGCGGCTCGCATCGTACACGGTGATCATGTCCTGCGGCACTTCCGCGTCCTCGACGAGGGACCTGAGCAGCGCGAGAACCAGAAAGGGATTCGCGTTGATCTGGTCTGTGTCATTGTGGCTGCTGGTGTTGTTCTGGTTGACCTTGATGGCAATTCTTTCCCCGGCAGCATATCCGGCAGAACCCCGGTCGTGGAATGCATTGAAGGACTTGAAGATCCGGTCCCATCCCGACGAGACCGCGTCCATGCCCGACAGCACCCGGACCATGTCCACAACCATGCCGTCCGCCGCCGCCTGATCATTGTTTCCGTCGTCCCACCAGTTGCCGCCCCCGTCAAAGGCCGCCGCTTCCGGTTCGTGGACCCAGACCACCCGGCCCGGAAAGATTCCCCGCGCTTCGCCGATGGGGTTGTTGGCCACCTGGCCTGCGGGCTCCATGGGAATAAACGCGGCGCCGGCATCCCGGGATTCCACACCGATGAACACGATGATGCAGAGACCCGCTGCCAGCACGGACGCGCTGAACACCAGCCATCGGGACTGCGCGAACGCACGGCGGGCCTTCACCAGCGCCAGTGCGGAAACGAGGACACCCGCGATCCACGCGAGAAACGCGATGCGCAGGGGCGCCGTATTCGTCATGCAGGGATAGGCGGCCCGGGCGGGTCTGGGAAAGACCCGCAGCAGATACCAGATACAGGCAGCCAATCCCGCAAGGATGAACGCCCAGGGTGCCATGGATGCGCGATGAATACCGGTGATCCGGCCCGTCCGGGGACAACGATTGAACCATGTCATGAAAATTGCTCCTTACTGCGGCAGGCGCATGGCCATCAGCGCGTCGATCTGTGACCGCTCCAGCGCCGCGGGGAACGCGGGCAGCAGGGATGCGGCCGCATCGGGAATGCTTGCGGGATGGATGATGGCCACCTGGATGCTGCGCGTTTCTTCATCCAGCGCGATCAGGAAAAACCGGTCTCCTTCCGGTCTGCGCCACACGGGACAGCCGTCCGTGGCACCGCCGGATTCCAGCACCGGCCCTTCATCGTACGCGGTCATGGCGCAGGCATCCACCACGTCCGCGGTCGCCGCGAAGTCGTCCCGCTGACAGCCCTCGCCGCACACGCTGCCCCCCACATGGCCGTTCTGGAACGACCGGACGCCGGTGCTGATGAACTCCCGGTTGCTCCATTCGTTGTTGTCCATCACCACTTCAAACACATTGATCTCGCCGCATCCGTCGCCCACGGAGGCGGTCTTTGAATAGCAGTTGCACAGCCCGTTCCACTTGCGGGCACCGTCCCGGACCAGCTCGGAGGCCACGAACGCCACCCACGGCCCCGGATGGCCGGGATCGTCACTGCCACAGGCGTTGACACCGGCATCGTCAAAGTCCATGGAACCCAGAAACGCGATCAGCTTGGAACCGGACCAGCCCCGATGGTTGATGCCCGGGTCGTCGGGACAATAGTATTCTTCCCAGTCCGCGCAGGGGAAGTCCGCGTCCTGCATGGCGTACCAGACACAGTCGTCACGGGTCAGATCCCCGTCAAAGACCGCACTGTCGTCACCGCTTTTTGTAAAGGTGAAGTTCTCCGCGGCCGGTCGCCGCCGATCGAAGAGCGACACCCTTGTCCAGTCCGCGGCTGCGGCGTCGCCCGCCGGCTGGTAAACGGCGAGCTGCTTCACGTCCAGCGCCTTCAGGATCAGCGTCATCTCCTCGTCAAAAGGCGACAGCCGGGTGCTGTCGGTGTAGTGCATCTCCATGCAGCAGACCCCGCCCCAGGTATCGGTGCCGTCCTTGAAGTTGCACGCGGGATCGCCGTTGGGCAGGTCGAGGCGCCGCGGCCACCACCCGCTTGCGCCGATGTTGGTGAAGGTCATCGTGCCGCCGTCGGTGACGGGCGAAGGGACCACGGGGTAAGGGCCCGCATCCGCCGCGGGACAGAACACGATTTCGTAGTCTTCACCGGCACAGGCGGCCATGGACTCCGCGTCGTCGCCGGACCACGAATAGGCGTCGTCACAGGACTCCTCAAAATAGCGCGCCACTGGATTGTCCGGATCGTCCCGGTCGGGACTCACGCAGGACACGACTTCGCCGTCCACCTCGTACCGGCCTTCTTCGGGGCAGTCGGCCAGCAGGTTGTCACCGCAGGTGAGGGAGGGACAGTCGGCCATCCCGAGGGGCACGATGGCCATGGGCAGGTTGTGGGCGTCCACGTGGCTGAGGTTGTACCAGTCGAAGTCGTTGAAATCGGTGTTCAGCGTCATCTCTGCCAGCGTATGCCGCCCGCCTCCGGGATCCGTCCCGATGAACCCCCAGAACCGGATCGATGGAATCTCCGCCACATCGCTGCCGGCAGTGTGGCACACGCGGCCGCCGGGTGGAATCTCGAGATCTGCCATGTCGCTGCCGCGGACGGACAGCGAAGCGTCGCAGCGGTTGACGAAAACCAGTGAGGTGAGACCGTCACCGGCGGATTCGCAGGGCGGCACATCCGCATCCCCGTCCGTGTCGCCGTCCGTGTCGCCATCGCTGTCGCTGTCCGTGTCGCCGTCGCTGTCGCCATCGGCAGTGCCGGACCCTTCCTCACTGCACGCCCACAGACCGGCGCACAGAATGATGGCCGCCAGGCAGACGCAGCACCTGTTGATCATTGCGACCGTCATCTTACTGCACCAGGAACGGCACATTGGCCGTCCCCGCGTGACCGTTGCCATCGAGCACATAAACGAAGACGCGGTATTCTCCCGCCCCCGGCGCGGTCATCGTCACGGTGTTGCCGGTGCCCGCAATCGCCCCGGCCACGGCATCCGGACGCGGTTCAGAAGATCCTCCTTCGCCCAGCACCGTCGGTTCTTCGAGCACCTCCCAGACATACGTAAGCGCGTCGCCGTCCGGGTCTGAGGCGGTCACCGACACGGTCACCGCGGCGCCCGGCCCGAGGGTCACATTGTCGGCAGCTTCATCGCCGCCCACGGTCAGCGCGGTCACCTCCGGCGCGCGATTGGCCGGCGCGATGCCGCACCAGCCCTCCTGCATGGCGTCCACGGTGGGACAGGATTCACCGGAAAGGCCCGACGCAGCCCGGTTCTCAAGGAACATGCCGTACCACGTGGGCGTGCGCTCCTGTTTCTGGCCCCACAGAAACACGTAGGAACCGAAGCAGCGATCGGCCTGCGAAGTAATGTAGTCGTAGCGCGCCGCGTAGGAGTCTTTCTTGGAGGCGCTCGTCTGCTCGATGGGTCGTCCCCACGAGGTTCCGCCCACTTCCCAGTGACCGTTCGGCCCCCACTCGGTCACCATGTACGGGCCGCTGTAGTTCGACCCTTCGACGGCGCTGGCGGTGCCCATGATGCCGCCGTAATTGTTGATGCCAATCACGTCGATATCCGATGCCCACTCAACAATGTGGTCCATCACCGTTCCGTTGGCCCCGGCGATGACCGTCACCGTGGGGTGATTGGGGTCCTGCGTGTGGATCATCTCCGCCAGTTCCTGCACAAACTCCCAGGCCGCCTGCGTGTCCGCGCCCAGGTTGATCTCATTGCCGAGCGCCCACATGAGGAGGGCCGGATGGTCCGCGTAGTCGTCGAGCAATCCCTGCACCTCGTCCCGGATGCCGTTCTTGTACCCGTCGTTGGCAAAATCGCCCGCGTTGTGGCTGAGCCAGATGCCCAGCAGCACGGTCATCCCCAGTTCCTGCGCGTCGTTGAGCACATTGCCGGCGTTTTCCGATCCCCACGTGCGGGTGGAATTGGCCCCTGCCGCCGCGGCCATGGCCAGGTTATTCTGACCGCCCACGCCTTTGATGTAATAGGGTTCCCCGTCCCGCAGCAGCGTAAAGGCCCCGCCGTCCTCCGCGATGGTCACCACGCCGGCCCCGGACAAAGGGGCCGGAACCGCACAGAGGTCGCCCGTGTCTTCGACGCACTGCCCGGCCGTGGTGCAGACCAGCTCGCCCTCACAGGACCCGCAGGTGCCGCCGCAACTGTCCGATCCGCATACCCGGCCGTCGCACCGGGGCGTACAGCTCCCGAGTTCGAGCCAGTCCAGGTTGACAATTCCGTCGGCGCCGCCCGCACCCACGAGGTACAGGTCGTGCACGCCGGTCACCGGTTCGATGAACAGGGCCGCATCGTCCCACGCATCCCACGCTCCTGTGGAGCCCGGCGTAAATGTCGCAATCAGCGTGCCGTCCACGCCGTCCAGGCGCAGCTCCACCGCACCTCCTTCGCTGCCTTTGGCATGCCGCAGGAGAATGGTGTCCACACCCGAAAAGTCCACGTCGAAAAACGCAATGTGGTCACCGTTATCGAACCAGCCCACAGTCGTGTCGCCCGTATCGAGCTGGGTGCCTTCAAAGACTCCGGAAAAGGTGCCGCCGCAGTCGCCCGCATCGCTGCCGTGGGCGCATTCCGCCTCGATGTGGATGGAAACGGTCACCTCCGGTTCGGTGTCGGTGTCGGTGTCGGTGTCCGCATCCGTGTCGCCGTCCGTGTCAGAATCCCCGTCCGCATCGCTGTCCGTGTCGCCGTCCGTGTCCCCATCACTGTCGGTGTCGGCATCCGTGTCGCCGTCCGTGTCCCCATCCGTGTCCCCGTCCGCATCCCCGGCGGCGCCGCTGTCGTTGCCACAGGCCGGCACCCCACAGAAACCGATGACGATCCCTAACCAGATTGCGTATTTCATCGAAATTGCTCCTTTGAATGACACCGCGCCTGTTTTTAAAAGGCGGCCCGGTTGCACCTGTTGGAGACTATTCGCCCGGCCCCGGGTTTTCCTTACCGAAAATCTTTTTGAGATTTGACTGGTGATGCTCTATTTTGACACAACTCCCATGCGCACGCCCCTTCCCCACTGCATTTTACTGATTCCGGCCCTTCTGCTGCCGGCCCTGGCGATCTGCGCCCGGGCGGCGGACGAGCGACCGGTGCTGCTGTTCCTGCAGGGCACCGCGGACACCCCGGCCCTGGACCAGGAATTTGCCACCGCCCTGGAACTGGAACTGGAAACCCACCGGCTGGTGGTGGAAACGCCGTTCCGCTTTGCCGCCGCCTCCCATCCCGCGCGCATCGACGAGATCCGCCCCCTGGCCGCGGCCCGGGGCGCCGACGTGGTCCTCTGGCTCGACCGGCTGAACGAGCGGCGGGTGTCGCTGCAGGTGGTGTCCGTGGCCCCCGGACGCGCCGTATCCCGGTCCGTGGACGCCGTGGAAGGCAACGGCACCGCCGACGAGCTGGCCATTGCCGCACGGCAGATCGTCAGCGACATCTACCTGTCGCCGATCCCTGCGCCCTCCCCTTCCCCTTCCCCGCCACCGCCTCCGCCCTCGACGGACCCGCCACCTTCACCCCTGCGTCCGTTTCTCGGCGCGGGACTGAACGGCGCGGTCGGCCTGGCCGGTCAGGACGGGCCACCGTTCCAGCTCGGCGGTGACCTGAGTGTCGGGCTGGCCATGAGGAGCGGCCTTCACCTGCTGGTCCGGCTGGAGCTGTTCGGCGTGCCATCCCCGTCCACCGACGGCAGCCGCCTGTCCACCTTCGGCGTGCGCCCGGGACTCGGTGCGGGATACCTGCATGCCATTCGCGCGATGGCCGTGGGCGCCACCCTGCTGGTCCAGATTCCCTGGCAGCGGGTGTCCATTTCGGACGGTGGTCCCACGGTGCGCCACGACTTCTGGAACCTCCGCTTCCTGCCCTCATTCACCGTTGCGCTGCGCGCATCTCGCCACCTGCGGTTCGCACTGGACACGGGCCCCGGCATTTCCGTGCGCAGCAAGGCATTCGAGAGCGCCATCGACGGACGCACCCTGTTCGCATCCCCCGTCGTCGACTGGCATCTGCGCCTCGCCCTCATCGCCGATTTCAACTGAGGCATAACTCTCTTTTCCGGAAAGGTTTTCGCCCGGCCGGGCGAACAGTTCATGGAACCGCTTGCGACGGGAAACGATCGGCGGCTAGGATGAACGGGTTGTGTGTGCAGAAACGGACATACCGCATGGAAGTAACCCGTCTCCTTCGGACGAAGAGCTGATGGCGCGCCTGAAGGGCGGCGACATGAGGGCACTGGAGGCGTTGTACATGCGATATGGAAACATGGTGCAGGCGGCCATCCGGCGGACGGTTCCCCGGATGAACAACGCGGACGTGGAAGAGCTCACTCAGGACACGTTCATTGCGCTGGTGCAGTCCGCGGAAGGGTATGCGGCGGGCCGGCGCCTGAAGCCCTGGCTGTACGGCATCGCGGTGCACAAGGCGGCCGGAAAACACCGGATGGACTGGCGGCGACGACGGCTCCTCGATGCGCGCACCGCCGGGGTGCAGCACGCCGCCCCACCGGTTCAGGATGCGCCCGGAGCCTTCCCGGAACACCGGCGGGATCTGACGAACGCGTTTGCCGCTCTGCCCCGCGAATACTTCGAGGTGATGGTGCTGCACGCGGTGGAAGGCTTTCGGGGCGAGGAGATCGCCGACATTCTGGGCATTGAGCTGAACACGGTGTGGACGAGGCTTCACCGGGCGAGGCGCGCGCTGATGGCGCAACTGAAGGGAGACGCCCCATGACCGACTGCCGGCATCTGGACGACTATCTGGCGAGCACCCTCGAAGAGCAGGATCACGACGCATTCGAGGTCCACCTGTCACAGTGCGACAACTGCCGCACGGCGGTGGCGCAATGGGACAACGTAAAGCAACAGTTTGCCGGATGGGTGACCGACCACGAGACCCTCCCGGTGCCCACGATGGATGACGCGTCGCAGTTTCGCGACGCCCTTCAGCAGAGGATGCAGGACACCGCCGCGCGAATCATCCTCCGGCGGCGACAGACAATCATCGGGCTGGCCCTGGCGGCGGGCCTCCTTTTTGCCGCCGGTGTGGGTTTTTTCCGGTCCGCCGATGAAACGGCACCAATCGATGTGCGCACCCGTACCGCTGTTCTTTCTCCCCCAATGCCGGCCCCGGCGCCCGCACCCGCCGGCGAGGCGCCCACGTGGGAGGCCGCAGACCGGTCCACCACCATCTCCCTGGAGAGCGGCGATCGCCTGCACTTCACTCCGGGCAGCGCGGCAACAGCGCTTCACCTGTCCACGGGCACAGTATCCCTGCGGCTGGATCGCGGCACAGTGGTCTGCGACGTTCGACCGCGGAACGGCGAAGGGTCGTTTACCGTGGCCGCGGGGCCCGTCACCGTCACCGTCACAGGGACGCGCTTCGCGGTGCAGCTGGAGAATGGCGCCGTGCGGGTCGCCGTCGAAAAGGGCTCGGTGCAGGTGGCCCGCTCGAACGGCATGGTTACGCTCGGCGCCGGTCAGTCCGTCACCGTAAGGGACGGCATCGGCGCGGTGGCGGACAGCATTGAAAACGACCGGTCGCTGTTCGCCGGCCTTCCTGCCGGAGTTGACGGGCCCTCCCCCGGGGCGGCGCGGGGCAAAGCAGTTCTTCCGGTTGTAAAGGACATGGACGCCTGGCGCGCCCTGATCCTCAACGGGCAGGCGGACCTCGCAGATGCGCAGATGCGGGACTGGCTGGCGCGGCACCCCGGGGACGGGGAGGTACTCATGCTGCGGGGCAACAGCCTGCGCCGGCAGTCAAAATACGAAGAAGCCCTGCAGGTGTATGAGGCCGTCATCGAAAAGGGCAGTGCCGAAAACCGGTCCACGGCATGCTATCTGGCGGGTGACATCGCCGGCAGGCACCTGCGCCACCACGCCCTGGCCATCGGCTATTTCGAAACCTACCTGGCCCACGCCCCTGCCGACGCGCCCAACCGGGCCGAAGCCGCCCTGCGTCTTTCGGACGCCCTCGCCGCAACGGGCCGCACCGCCGACGCCCGCCGCCGGCTCGAAGATATCATCGCCACCTTCGGCCGTACACCGGTGGCCAACGAAGCGCGCAAGCGACTGGCAGCGCTGCCCTGAAACCGCTACAATCCCGCCATGAAGCCGGTACTCATCTTCTTCGCTGTCCTGTCGGTCGCCATCGTCCACGCCGCCTGCCGCAGTGTCATCCTCGTTCCCGGCGGGGAGGCGACGGACGATGAAGATCCGCAGACCGACGGATCGACCGACACCGACGGAACGGACAGCGCCTCCTGCGCGCCGGCGGACATCGACCCGCTGGTGTGCCTGGATTTCGAAGTTCCGCTAGATGGCGCCACAACGGAACTGAACGGCACGGTGGCGCTGGACACGGACGTGGTGTACCGGGGACAGACCTCCCTGCGCGCGGAAACCGTTGCCGAAAACGCCATTGCTTCCCTGCGCAGCACGTTTCAAGCCATTGACACAGGAACCGTGTATTTCCGCGTGCTGGTATTCCTTCCCGCCGGCATGGCAACGGGGAACATCAAAATCCTCAACCTCTCCTCCGCCGGCGAACCGCCCGACGAAGAAAACCGCGGCGTGGATGTCAATATCTCCGGCGACCTGGGCGTGAACATTTACCAGCACGGCAATTTTGCGCGGTTCGAATCGGCACCGGGGCTGGTGCCGGAAGACGAATGGTTCTGCCTGCGGGGCAGCTATTCCATCTCCACCACCTCCGGCGCCACCATGGTCTGGATCAACGACCTGCTGGTGGTGAGCACCACGGCCAGCGAAGACGCCATTATCAACGGTGGTGTGAGCGAATTCGAAACCGGTATCGGTTGGACCGAAGGAGGGCAGGTGAGCGCCCTGCTGTATGTGGACGATGTGGTGGTCGCCGTGGAGCCGATTCCGTGCATCTGAACGGACCCACACACAAATTCCGCCTGTCCGACACTTTTTCATGGCACCTGTTATCCATCGGTCGGACACTTGAAGGGCGATGGACACGCGTTCCACATCGCGAAGGGGAGTTGCCATTCCGGACCATAACCTGAACGTGCGACCGATGCTGTTTGCCGGCGACGACGGTGCGCTGGTGGCCGCCCTTCGCAAGGGACATCCGGGTGCAGCCACGGCCCTGTTTGATCGCCATGTGGCCCACGTGCAGCGGGTGGTCATCCGCATCATGGGCGCGGACGACGAAATTCCCGATCTGGTCAATGAAGTCTTCTATCAGGCGCTCCGCTCCATCCACTCCCTGCGGGATCCGGATCGCCTCGGGGGCTGGATGACGCGCATTGCGGTTTTCACGGCGCGCAAGTGCATCCGGAGCCGCAAACGGCGCAGCTGGCTGCGCATCGTGGGCGACGATCAGATACCCGAGCCCGCGTGGTCCGCGCCCGTCGAATCGTCCGACGAGTCGGTGGAACTCTACGGACAGGTCCGGCGCATCATGGACCGGATGCCCGTGGACGAACGAATTGTATTTTCGCTGCGGTACATGGACGGCATGGAAATCGCCGATCTGGCGGATGCCTGCGGGCTGTCCCTGCGGACCGCGAAGAGGCGCCTCGCCAGGTGCGAAACCCGCTTCAAGGCGCTGGCCGCGACGGAACCCCTCGTGCGGATGCGACTTGACGCCGGGGGGAAATGGAGGAACCGATGAATGACCTGAGACAAATCGCACAGGAGGCGGCACGGGTGGAGGACGAACTGGCACGGCCACTGCTGGCGACGGAAGCGGCCCGGGAGGCCTTCGTTGCCGGGGTTGCGCAGATGAACGTCCAGCGCCGGCATCGGATGACATCGCCGCGGGTGCTGGTTCCGGTCATGGCCGCAGCGGCCGTTGTGGGGGCAGTGCTCATTCACCTGGCGATGACATCCGCGTCTTCTCCGGAAGTGCCCGACGCACAGAAATGGGTGCAGGCCCCGCGGGATGAAAGCCGCACGATGACTTTCGAAGACGGCTCGGCACTCCGCTTCGAACAGGCGTCCAAGGGACGGGTCGGCTTTGACATGGCGCAGGGCGGCCGCGTGATCCTGGAATCGGGAAGTGCGGATATTCACGTGATTCACCGGGACGGCGTGGAGTGGAGCGTCCTCGCCGGGCCCTATCGGGTGCGGGTGACCGGCACGCGGTTCAACGTGGCGTGGGACGCCGACTACCAGCGATTCACCCTTCAACTGCACGACGGTGAGGTGGTCGTCACCGGTCCTCTCATGGAAGAGGGACAGGTGGTCCGCAGCGGACGGGTCCTTTCGGCCAGCCTGATTGACGAGCGCCTGGAGCTGAAGAAGGTGACGTCCGACAACGAAGGACCGAATGAAACAGCGGAAGCCCGGAAATCCAGCGATGACAGGACCAGACGGAAGACCCGGCATCAAACGGAATGGGCCGTTCGGGACAACGGCGACGATTGCGCATCCATTGTGGCCGACGCCGAAAAATTCGGTGTACAGCGACTGGCCCGGTCGGTGGAAGCGCAGCAGCTGCTGACCATTGGAACCGCTGCGCGGCAGTGTCATCGGCTCGACCTGGCGGATTCCATGTACGAAACCCTGCGGACCAGATTTCCCGGAACCGGACACGCAGCCACCGCAGCCTTCTATCTGGGCCGGATGGCCTTCGACCAGAATGGCCGGTACGATGAGGCCGTCCGATGGTTCGAAACCTACCTGCACGAACGCAAGGGAGAAACTCTGGCCAGGGAGGCCACCGGCCGACTCATGGAGGCCCACAGCCGCGCTGGCAATGCGGCAGAAGCCCGCCGAACGGCCGCCACCTATCTGCGGGACTATCCGGACGGCCCTCACGCCCGCCGCGCCCGCGAAATCGCCGCCCCCTGAACCCATATCGCTGGGAGTGATGTTTTTTCATTCCGGGATCATTTTTTTGGCACAATTTCCGCCAAACGGCCGAAATACACATCGAGGAGGTGCCCCATGGGTATGCGTCCACGATGGATCCGTTCCGACCACGTCATTGCCAGCACGCAGCGCACCGTTGACCGCCAGTTTCTCTTCCGGCCCGACCCCCGCGTCTGCAACCTCATCGGCGCCTCCGCCATCCGCGCCGGCGAAAAGAATCCGGTCAACATCTACTGGCTCGAATTCAACATCAACCACGAGCAGAACGGCATCGCGCCCATCTCGGAATCCCGCGAGCACCGCAACAATGTCATCCACTTCAAGCAGACCTTCCACCGGCTCATCGCCGAGGGCCTGAACGACATCCTCGGCCGGGAAGGCGCTGTCTATTCCACGCCGTCGCGCTCCATCGACTGCCTTGATGATATGAGCGTGCAGCAGCAGTTCTTTTACGCCATGACCAACGTGGTGAAGGACGGGCTGGTCGACAAGGTCTCGCACTGGAAGGGCTTTTCGAGTTACGCGCAACTCGCCGCGGGCAAGGATATCGTATTCACCTGGTATGACCGCACCGCGTGGAACAAACAGAAGCACCGCAAGAATGCGAAGCCGCTGAGCGCGTTTGTGAGGCACGGTCGCATTGAATACGCGGCGCTGCCGGGCATGGAGCACATGAGCCTCACCGAGCGCCAGCGGTATATCCGTCGGGAGGTGCGGATCTTGGAGGACAAATTCCGCGCGGAGCGGGAACTGGAAGGCCGCAGCGTGATGCCGCCGGAGAAGTTGGAGAAGGTGGACCCGCGCAGCCGTCCGCGAAATCCCAAAGAGCGCACGAAGATGCCCCTGTGTCACTGCTCGTGTCCGGTGCTCGCCGCGCGGTTCGAAGCGGAGCTGAAGGAATTCCTGGCCGCGTACTGGCTGGCATCTGCCGCGTACCGTGCCGGCAACTACTACGTGGA
>JAKQNG010000342.1 GCA_029565915.1 Deltaproteobacteria bacterium | reverse complement strand
ATCTTTCAGAAGCCCACGCCGTTTCCCATGAGCGTCTTTGACAACGTGGCCTACGGACTGCGGATGCACTACCGGGTATCCCGCAGCGAACTGGGGGAGCGGGTGGAGCAGGCCCTGCGGGATGCGGCCCTCTTCGACGAGGTGAAGGACAAGCTGCGTCAGCCGGGGATGGCCCTGTCGGGAGGCCAGCAGCAGCGGCTCTGCATCGCCCGCGCCATCGCCGTGGAGCCGGAGGTGCTGCTGATGGATGAACCCACGTCGGCCATCGATCCGGTGGCCACGGCCCGCATCGAGGAGTTGATGGCGTCCTTCAAGGGAAAGTACACGGTGGCCATCGTCACCCACAACATGCAGCAGGCGGCCCGCATCTCGGATATCACCGCATTTTTTTTCAAGGGCTATATTGTTGAAGTGAACAATACGACGGAGTTCTTCACCAATCCGAAGAACAAGCAGACCGAGGACTACATCACCGGCCGGTTCGGCTGACGAGGCCCGCGAATGGAGCGACAGACATGACCATGAACGCACTGATTTCGAAGGAAATCGATCGATTGAAGGAACGGCTGCTCTTTCTGGGTGGCAAGGTGGAAGAAAACTACGACGGTGCGGTGGCCGCTGTGGAAAACCGGGACGGCGCCCTGGCGCGCCAGGTCATCGAGGCGGATAACGAGGTGGACCTGCTGGAGGTGGAACTGGAAGAGGAGTGCCTCAAGATCCTGGCGCTTTACCAGCCCGTGGCACGGGACCTGCGTTTCATCATCACCACGCTCAAGGTGAACAACGATCTGGAGCGAATTGACGACCTGTCGGGCAGCATTGCCGAACACGCACTCTTTTTTGCAGACAAACCCCAGTGCCGGCTGCCCTTCGATTTCTCGCGCATGGCCTCCCTCACTCGCCGGATGCTGAAGGACAGTCTGGATTCCCTGGTGGAGCTGGATGAAGAAAAGGCCGTCCGGGTGCGGGAAGCGGACGACGCGGTCGACGACCTGAACCGGTCCATGTACGACGCGGCGCGACGTCAGATTCTGGACGAACCCGAGGAGGTGGAGTTTGTCATGCACGCCATGGGCATGTGCCGGGCCTTCGAACGCATCGCCGACCAGACCACCAACATCGCCGAGGACGTCATCTACCTCATCAGCGGCCAGATCGTCCGCCACTGACCCGACAGTCGAATTCTTCAATGATTCCGCGTACCCCGAATGAGATGCCCCGGGTGGGAAACGGACACAGGGCGGGGATCAATCGATTTCGTAGGCACCCATGGACCAGCCTGCCGCGCCGGGATTCGTCGCCCCTTCGGGAGTTGACGAGGTCCGCACGAACCCGCCCAGGTCGTTGAGGAAATCCGCCGACAGATCGCGGCCGCCACCCCGGATGTCCAGCGGTGACAATAGCTGCAGATGAAGGTCGTCGTTGTCCATGTCTACGAGCAGCGGATCATCGACCACGTTTCCCGAAACCGAATCTGCCGCACCACCGGTGGTCGTTGCGGCGTTGTTAATGTTGCTGTGGTAGGTGGAAGTGGCGACATCACTATACAGGTGAGGCCAGTTGTAGAACGCGTTGTTACGGATGGACGTCGGGTTCGCATCATTGCGTTCTTCGATGGCCCAGCCGAGGTTGCGCTCGTTGTTCTTCATGACGAGAATGTTGTTCTCAATGATTGGGAATGTCCTGTTACGAATTGCAATCCCGAAATCGTAGCAGTCCGAATCGGGGCTTCCGCCCGAATACAGCGTGTTGTTCTGGATGACTGGAACCGGACTCTCGTTGGTTTCCCAACCAATCATGATGGCGGCATTGTAATTGGCGTGGAGGGCCGTGACCGCGTTGTTCCGGATGATGGGCGAGGAATTTCCGGACACTGTGAAGCCCCGGTTTGAGCTGGCCCCTTCCTCGCGCAGCGTAACCACGTTGCCCTCAAGGAGGGGCGATGCATTGACTACGTAGACACCACAGCGATTATACCCTGTCAACGCGCCCAGCAGTCGGTTGCCCCTCACCACGGCGAAGGAGCTCTCTACCTCCACGGCACATGTCATGTTGCCCGCGCTCTCTCCCCAATAGGCCTGTCCGCTGCGGATGGTGAACCCTTCGATCACCGTGGTGACCGTCAGCGAAGACGGAAACACCACCGCCCACAGGTCGAATCCGGGATTGTACCGGACATCGGTAATCGCCGAAACATGCACCGCCGGATTGCGGGTGGAGAAATCCGTCGCATACCCGCCCAGCACGTCAACGCCGTTCGCCATCTCCACGGATGAGTCGATATTGTAGTCACCGGCGGCGACGAGGACCCGATCCCGCGCATTGGCCACCGCGACGAAGATTCCCAGGGCGAGGGTGTCCACCGGGGAGTCGGGGCTCAGGCCGTCATTGATGGCGCTCCCGACTGCAGATACATACACGGCGTCCCCAAGAGGTTCCGTTTCCGTGTCTGCCGTTTCCGTGTCTGCCGTTTCCGTGTCCACCGTTTCGGTGTCTGCCGTTTCCGTGTCTGTCGTTTCCGTGTCCACTGTTTCGGTGTCTGCCGTTTCTGTGTCTGCCGTCTCTGTGTCTTCCGAAGAAGTGTCGATGTCATCCATCAGAGCGGTGCAGGACAACGCTCCCATCGCCATCAGCAACGCAGCCAGTAATGCTTTCATGTCAGAACCTCCATTCGGCGACCATCGCCACCGTTCCCGGGGCGGCCACCGGTGTCATCACAACACTCCGTTGTTTTTCGCGCCGGGCCCCGACGGCCAGCAACACCATACCGGCGACAGCCACCACGCCTCCTACGGGCAGCAACACCGTAGATGCCACGGCCAGATGATCCCGGGTCGATGCCTCGTCCCGACGGTCCGGGCAGGGATCGTCACCGCAGGCATCCACAAGGTCTCTGTTTTTTGACAGCGCCACACCGCCGATAATCGCTCCTGTCAAGAGCACTGTCGCCCCCGTACCCGCCAGCACCCACCCCGCGGTTCGCAGAGGACGGCCGTCTTCGGAGGCCACATGGTCCATTGATTCGTCCGTGGCATCCCGCTTCGTACCCGATGACTGTTCTTCAGCGACCAGAGGAATCGAAGCGGTTGAAGACGACCCATCCACAGGCGTCACCGCGGACTGTGAATCCGACGATTGCGCCGTCTGCACGGACGCGGCCTGCAGCTGAATGGTCTGACCACTTCCAACAAAGACCTTTTCCTGAAGAACAAGCGCCCCTGCCACGCGCACCTCAATGACGTGATCCAGTCCGGCGGTCACACGGACCCCACCCGGAAGGGGCAGGCGGCCCCGGACGATGCCGTCGACGATCACCTCCGCGTCGCGGCTGCCCTGCACATATATCGTTCCAATCATCTCCCTCAGCCGCCGCATCTCCTCCATCACTTCCGTGTAACGGGTTTCCGGAATCTCATCTCCGCCTGCGGCGAGGTAGCGTTCAAATGCCTCAATGGCCAGCCCGTATCGCTTGAGCGCCGCTTCACACTGGGCAATGTTGTACTGGAGTTTCCAGTTGGGGTCCGCGTCAAAGGCGCGTCGAAAACCCTCCACGGCCGTGTCATAGCGCCCTTCGTCAAAAAATTTGCGGGCAGTGTTGAATTCCCGGCGGGCAGCGTCCGTGTCTGCCGCGACATACAGGGGCAGCAGCACAAAAGCCATACAAAGACTCAATAAACATATGGGTCGCATTGGTGCCTCCAGGCAAGCAGTGTGTTGAACGGCTGCAGCATAGCCAGCCCCGAGAGCAACTGTCCAGCGGTTTTCCTGTCCTTCCGGGGGTGGGAACCGTCAGCTTCCTGGGTGCCCCGCCAGAAATGACAGCAGGGATATCCGGGAATGTCCCGGAACCGCGATGCCACAGGCCATGCCGCCGCCGATGCGTTCGTCGTCATTGAGGCCGCTGTCGGAATCGCCTGCATCCACCGTGTCCGGGTCACCCGTGTCCGGGTCTTCGGTGTCCGTCTGGGCGCAGACCGGCGCGGACAGAACGAGCAGCAGCAACAGGTACAGCGGTTTCATCAGGGTTCCTCCAATGGGATGATGTCGATTTCGATGGTCCCGTCGTTGGGCACGGCGTTCCACCGCGGCTGTTTCGGCAACTGGATGGTGCGGGTGCCCACCCGCGCGGTCGGCACCTTACGGGACGTCAGCTCCTGCGCCAGCAGCAGCGTGCGGTTCTCCGCAATGGTCAGGTGCTGGGGAAACACGTAGTACACGGTGATGCGCACCCCTTTCCAGTCGCGCCGGAAGAGCAGCATGCGCACCAGCTCGTCGAAGAACAGGGACGCATCGCCCTGCAGCAGCACCTTGAAGGGAACAAACGCCACCGGCACCTTTGGAACGACCCGTCCTTCTTCGATGGTGAACGTGTCCGGGCAACCGTCCCGGGGTGCCGGCGCCGACCCCGTCGCTTCACTCGTTGCAGCTTCGTCATTCGCCGCTGCGTCTGCCGCGATTTCCGCCCGCAGCTCCGGATGGAAAGGACACCGGTCCTGCGCATCGCTCACCCCGTCCCCGTCGTTGTCGTCATCGGGACAACCGTCGTGGTCATTGAAACCGTCCAGGTCTTCCTTCGCAGTGGGGCACAGGTCCGAAGCGGCGGGCACCCGGTCCCCGTCCGGGTCGTCCGTGGGACAGCCATCCGTGGTCTCGCCCGCATTGCCGGGTTCCAGGGGACACCGGTCCCGCACATCGCTCACGCCGTCCCCGTCGTTGTCCGGCTCGGGACAGCCGTCGTCGTCTTTGAAGCCGTCGTAGTCCTCCGCGTCGTCGAGGCACAGGTCGTCCGCGTCGGGAATGCTGTCCCTGTCGCGGTCCGCGGCCTTTGCCGCCGACTGTTGCGCTGCGCTCTGCCGCGCAAACGTGGGCGCCACAAACCCCACCTCCAGCATAAAACGGAACGGCGGCGCACCGATGCCCGGCGACAATCCGGTGCCGAAGGCGGCGCCGAGGAAGATGTCCGTGCGGAAACGGTAGGAGGCCCCCGCGTGCAGCTCCACCGGCATGGCGTTGACCGCAAAATGCCCCGCCGGAATGGACGCCCGGACCGCGCCCGTCACCAGGAACCGCTCGTTCGATGCCACGGGACGCACGTCCGCGCCCAGGGCCAGCAGCAGGTCCGACCCGGTCGTCAGGCCATAGCGGGTTTCTTTTTTGCGTCCGAGGACGCCGATGTTTGCAAAGGGCCGCACCCGGCCGAAGTCCGCATCCGCCAGCGCGAGGGCTTCCACCGTGGCCCCGGGCTCTCCGGTGAAATAGAACGGATTGCCGGTGGGTGCACTCACCGCCATCTGGATGCCTGCGCCCAGCTCCACGCTGCCCACCGTGAAGCGATGGGCGCCCTTCGCAACGATGCGCAGGTCGCCAGCCCCGCCGGTCTTTTCGCGACCGGTGCCGTTGTCGGCATAAAGGGGCAGGTGGATTCCGAGCTGGGCGTATTTGAACAGGCCCAGATGGGACGACAGGTGAAACAGGAAGGGACTGCGGACGATGTCCTGTGCCCGGGTCCAGCCGTCGCCGTCCCGGCGCTGCACTTCCAGTGGCCTTCGATCTCCCTGCAGGGCAATCGCGCTGCCGAGGCGCAGGTGGGGCAGCACATCGGCACGTTCGAGAATCATGCCTTCTCCCGGCGTGGACGAAGGACGCCAGGTGTTCCACGAGAACCAGCCGTCCAGCAGGGCCTGCTGCTGGGCTGTCGCAACGCCGCCCGCGGACAGCATGAGCAGGTTCACCAGCAGAACAACCCGTATGTGCAATGACATGGTACGCGCTTTCCAGTGGTTCAATCCGTTGTCAATAAATGTAGCAGAGAGTGGTGCCGGTGCAAAAAAGCCGTGGAACGGTTCACTCCCACGGAAGAATTTCCAGAATCGAGGCACTGTAGGATTTGCCGCCCGTGAGATCGGTCAGGCGCCGGTTTTCTTTGTCAAAAGCAAAGGGAATGCCCCAGTATTCCATGGGGCCGACGGTCACGCGGATGTCGTAGCCGGTGACGTCCTTCTGACGGTCGAGCATATCGGTGATGAAGACCCGCGCATAGCGCGACGCCTGGTCCGCGGTCCGCGCGCCGCCGCACAGGGACAGTCCCCGGGGCAGTGGCGTCAGGAAATCGGGGGCCGCCCGACGGGCGGTCAGGTCAAAACCGGGATTGCCGAAACAGGCGGGCCGGTGCTCGAAGAATGCACAGACCCACACGTGGGTCACCTGTGCCACGACACTGCGCGCGGTCACGTCCACGCCGTCCGGATCCGCGACAGAAATGGCAACTGCCATGCGCCAGAAGGGAAGCCACACCATCTGTCCGGACGTCGGATGCGCCACCGCCATGTGCAGGGGAAACACCTCGGAGCGGCCCTCGTGCAGCAGGATGGCGCTGCCGCAGTCGGCGCAGGTAAAGATCCGGTCCGTGGACAATCCCGACAGGGGTGAGCGGCAATCGGGACAGATGAGCTCCATCACAGAAATGACACTCACGGGCGCCCCTCCTCTTTCATCTTCTGAAAAAATTCCTTCCACGAAAACAATGGGGCCCGCGTGCGGCCGCCGAAGAGGCTGCCGGTCTTTTCCACCTGCAGGGAACCTTCCGCCTTCACCACGTCGCCCGGATACCGGAACTGGTTCCACACGGCGACGGCCACGAGGGCCGTGGATGCGAGAAACAGCCCCAGCAGAAACAGCGCCGATGACACCGTGATGGTGGGATCGATGACGTGGCCGGAAGCGGCCCTCAGATGACCGAAGAGATCTGCGTCCTTCATCATCCGGCCCATGAACAGGCCGAAGAACATGACGCCGGCCACCAGCCACTGGACGCGCCGCCGGTCCCCTTCCGGCGCCCGGGCAAACAGCACCTCGCCGGTGACCCCGTCCACCGTTGCATCGAAGGACCGGCCGGCGTAGCGGTAGCGCAATCGCCAGAAGGGATAGAAGATCCGGCGGATGCGGGTTTCCACGTACTGCGTGTCGTCCACCACGGTGGCCGCGAACCCCTTCAGGTTCAGATTGGCGATGGCTTTATTGAAATCCACAGTCGGCGCAAAGATCAGTCCTTTCACGTCCCGCCCGTTGCGGTTGAACACCGGCAGGTCCGGCCGGTCGCCCTTCAGCAGGGTAAAAATTCCCGCCTCCCGCAGCCCCGCATCCTCCATGACCACCGCGGGTTCAATGAGGTGCACGTCACCGGTGACCACGCGGGTTTCCCTTCTGGCCGTGCGGATTTTTTCTTCTTCCCATTCCATGGATGAAAGGGCGTTTTCGTCGGGGATGGTGGTGCGGCTCACGGTGCGCACACTCTCCACGGTCATCTCGATGGTCCCCAGTCGCCGCGCCCGGATCTCGTGGTAGGGAATCAGACAGAGGGTGGCGTCTTCGAATCGGGCATGACGCAGGAGTCCTTCGGGAAGGGCCCTGTTGCGCAAAAAATCCTGCAGCCGGCGCCGGGCGGCAATGCCATCCAGAACGGCGGGCACACAGAATTCGGGCACAAACGCATCGCTCTCCACCAGCAGGCGGGCACGGCACCATGGACAGCTGACAATCCGCTCCACGGAGGTGAAGCCGACGGCGCCTCCGCAGGCCGGACACTGCACGTGGCTGATGGCGCTCACTCCGTCACCAGCCCTTCTGCCGCAGCAGGTGCAGCACTCCCGCATAGACGGCTACGCCCGTCAGCAGGAACGTCACCGGCAGCCAGGCGGCGGGCAACCGGTAGGCCTGCGCAAAAAACAGGAGAAACGCCACCAGTGCCACCAGTCCCAGGGTGCGGCTCTTTTCCCGGCGGGTCATGGCCGGCGGCCGGTCGCTGCAGACGATGCCGGTCACCGCTTCCACGAACACGGTGTGCGCCACCTTGCGCAGTTCGATGACCACGCGCCACACGGGCAGGTACACGAGGGCCCGCTCGCCACCGGACTCTTCCACGGGAATGCCCAGGGCAGCGGCCCGGGCCACCGCTGCTTCCAGCAGGCATTCCGGCTCCGCCAGTTCGCTGTCCTGGGTTGGAGACACGGCGCTGCGCGCTGCATCGGCGGGCTCGGGCAGGTGAGCCAGTTCCGCGGCGGAGGGCTGGTCTGCCGCAATCAGCACCCGTCCGCCCGTACGCTTCATCTGCAGTCGCCAGTAGGGGCGGTACTGGAGAGCCGTTTCGCGCATCACCGGGCGTTCGCGGATTTCCATACGCGACAGCCAGCCGGTCAGAGCCGTTTCCAGCTGTCCTTCGCCGATGCGGGGCGACAGCATGACCTGCAGGATGCCCTCGGTCAGCTGGGCAAAGAGAAACGCGCCGCAGTGCGCACAGGGCACCCGGACCGTCTGGTGATCGATGGGAACCTCGGCGCCGCAGTTGGTACAGACAATGTGCATGATTGTGTGCTCCGCCGTTCAGTTTATTCGGGGCAGGTCTTTCTGTCTGCATGTTTTCCCGATGGCGCATCGCGAAAAAAAGCACCGATTCGGACAGTGACACTGACACCGATTCTGACACCGACACGGAAGAGCAGAACTGCGACGGACTGACGGCAACACCGAAGGACCAGACCATCGCGATCCAGGTGGGTTCACCTTCCTCGGTGCGGTGGATACATTCGAAAAGTGGGCCGACCTCAATAACTGCACCGGCAGCGCCTCGGATGCCGGCAACGCCACCATTGCCTGGCCCATCCTCAAGCAGTATTCCATTCCCTGAAACCGTTCCGTCACAAAGAGATACGGACGCTGCCGCCCTTCTGTTCCCCCGGCGCCAGCACCTGCAATCCCAGCTCCGGACGGTTGAAGCTGTTGGTCGCCGCGGTAATCGGCTCGATGGCAATGGATTGACCGTCGTCAGAAACGTAGAGCTGGGTAAACGGAAAGAGCGATACGTCCTGCCGGATGGTTACGGTGCATCGACCGGTGTGGAGCCGTACACAGCCATCCGCCGGCGCGGACAAGCCGATATCGAGTCCGGGTCCGAAGGGCGCACCATCTGAAAAATCAAACGGACCTCCCCTGACGTCCGGCACCCGACCCGTGGGCAGGAGCGCACTGTCCACCTCGACGAATCGCCCGAAGGCTCCCTGCAGGGTCGCGCCGACGGACGCGGCAAAATAGGGATGCCAGCCGAGGGCAAAGGGCGCATCGCAGTCGCCGTCGTTGGTCACGCGGAAGGTCGTGGTGAATTCCCCGGCGCGCAGTTCATATGCGACCACCAGCGAAACCCGGAACGGGTACCCCGGATCGTCTCCGCTCAGGGAGGCCCGCAGGGTGACGGCGGCCATCTCCCCGTCAGCGCGCAAATCCGTCACCGCGAGGGGCCGGTCGTGGATGAGCCCGTGAATGGCGCTGCCGTCCGGCGCATTGGCAACCAGTCGGTGTTCCACGCCGCGGAAGGCATAGCGCGCCAGGGGAATCCGGTCGTTCCAGGGAAACAGCAGGCGACCGCGGAACAAGGGGTTGCGCGCGAAGTCTTCGGGGGCATCCGGCGCCAGCAGCGCCACAGGAGCGCCCGACCCCTGCAGGGTCACCTGCACCACCGTTCCGCCGTGGGAAGGGGACAGCACAACGGCCGCGCCGTCTCCGCTCTCCAGATGGAGAAAGCGGGCAACGCGCGTCTGTTCTTCTCGAATTCGAAAACCCATGGGCGCACTGTAGCAGATTCCGCTTGTCGCGGAACAAAGACTGATTACATTTCGTTTTCGCCGCGGACGCCCCATCGGCGGGCCGCAGAAGGATGCCATGAGCCGACCGATTCAGATGCTGCTGTTTCTGCTGTTCTTCTCCGCCGTACTCTCCGCGTTTCACTGGTACATCTGGTATCGCCTCATCCACACCCCTCTTCAGGGAACGCCCTGGAAACCCGTTGCCACCGCCCTGCTCGCGGCCGCCGGCCTCTCCATCCCGCTGACCATGATCTTCGGGCACAGCGCCGACCCGCGAATCATGTCCGTCCTCGCCTGGCCGGGCATGGTGTGGCTGGGCGCCATGATGCTGTTTCTCTTCGCGCTGCTGCTGCTGGACGCGGCCCGGGGAATTTTCTTCCTCGGCACCCGGCTGCACCTCATCACGCCGCCGGATGACGCCCGACGCCTCTTCATGGAACGCATTGCCGCCATCGGCGTGACGGGAGTCGTCGCGGTGCTCACCATTGCCGCCGTTGTACAGGCGGCCCGTCCGGCGCAGGTCATCCGCCACACCGTTGCCCTGTCAAAGTTTCCCGCTGCCCTGTCGGGCTTCACCATCGCGCAGATATCCGACATCCACGTGGGCCTCACGGTGACGGGCAGAGAGCTGCGGCACATCGTGCAGCAGGTGAACGACCTCAAGCCCGACGTCATCGTCATCACCGGCGATCTCGTGGACGGCACCGTGGACCGGCTCCGCGACGAGGTGGAACCCCTTCGGAAACTGCGCGCACCCCACGGCGTATTCTTCTCCACGGGCAACCACGAATACTACAGCGACGAACCCCGCTGGGTGCGCCACCTCACTGCCATGGGCATCCGCGTCCTCGCCAACGACAGCGCGGCCATCGGCCGGGGAGAGGACACCTTCCTCCTCGCCGGGGTGAACGATGTGCAGGCGGCGCGCATGACGCAGGACCGGGGACCGGATGTGGCCGGCGCGTTGAAAGAACGAAGCCCCGGGCAGGAAGTGGTGCTGCTGTCCCATCAACCGAAACTCGCTGCCGAGGCCGCTGCCCATGACGTGGGCCTCATGCTCAGCGGACACACCCACGGCGGCCAGATCTGGCCCTTCAGCATGCTCGTTGCCCTCGATCAGCCCTGCAACCGGGGATTCTGCCGATTCGGGGCGCGCACCATCGTGTACGTGAATCAGGGCACCGGACTCTGGGGACCGCCCATGCGCCTTGGCACCACCGGCGAAATCTCCCTGCTGACCCTGCGCCGTGAGTAACCCGTTCACACGGCCGGCCCTTCTCCTGCTGGGCCCCACGGGGGCCGGCAAGTCACCTCTGGGTCATCTGCTGGTGCAGAACGGACTCGCGGGACGCACCTGCGCGCACTTTGATTTCGGCGAACGCCTGCGTGCCGTCGTCAACCGGGAAGACAACGGAACAATGAGTGACGACGATGTCAGTTTTCTCTCTTCGGTTCTTGCCTCCGGCGCCCTCCTCGAAAACGAAACATTTTTCCTCGCGCAGAAAATCATCGACCGTTTCAACCGCGACAACCCCGCCGACATCGTCATACTGAACGGCCTGCCGCGACATGACGGGCAGGCCGCGGATGTGGAGCGCAGCTTCGATGTGCGGATGGTCTGTTTCCTGCGCTGCAGCGCGCAGACCGTGGCGGAGCGCATCCGACAGAACAGCGGCGGCGACCGGACGGGACGCACCGACGACGACCTGGACCTCATGGCGCAGAAGCTGCGCACATTTCACCAGCGCACAGAACCCCTCATCGAACGCTACGGGGCAAAAGGGATTCCTGTGATGACATTCGACATCGAGGTGGACACCACTTCCCGGGCCCTCTTTGACGCCCTCTCCACCCGCGTCCGATTTTTCAAGTCGTCACCCTTCTGAAATCTGCTACACTGTGCTCATAGATGATTTTCAAACGGTGAGTGAACTGCTGTCAGTGCAGATACGAACGCGGATGCACCGCGACGCTCGGAAACAGGAGGCGGAACATGGAACTGAAAGAACTGGTAATTGTGATTGCGAAGGCGCTTGTGGACGAACCGGACAGTGTGACCGTTCGAGAAGTGGATGGGGACCGCTCCGTCGTCATTGAACTCAGCGTGTCCAAGCCATGCCTCGGCAGCATCATCGGAAAGCACGGTCGCAACGTGCAGGCCATCCGCACCATCGTGAATGCGGCCGCCGCAAAGATGAACAAGCGGGTCATGGTCGATGTAATTGAGTAGTGCATCGCGCAGATTTTTTTTTTGCAGCGCAAAAGAAATTGAAAAAAAGAAACTGCGGTGCAATACTGATTGTCAAGTGAATACATCGGTGTATTCACGGAGCCTCCTATCCCTGTTTGACATGGCTGACTTGATTAGGGTAGGAGGCCTTTTTTTACCCTCATCGCAACAGACCCCCATCCGGCATCAATCGCGAAAGTCCTTTTCTGGCAAGGGTTTCCCGATTTTGCTGCCCGGAAGAAAGGAACTTCCATGAACCGACGACCAACCCTCTGCCGCGGCATCTGCAGCATCCTCTTTGCAGTTTCACTGACTTGTCCATCGTGCATCGCACCCCCCGGAGGATTTATGAAAGTGGACAAAGAAAAAACAAAATGCGCAGACAATCCCGTCTCGCCCCGTTACACGGGTGAGCGGATTTCCGGTGCAGATGTGGCACCGCGCATTCCCTTTGGACAAAAGCCCCACGGCTATGTGGACGGCACCATCTTTCCCGCCGGCGTTTCCCCTGACCAGATGGACGACGCCACCCGCGCGTTCTACGATTTGTGGAAACAGAACTACCTGCGTCAGGGCTGCGGCGCCGACCGCTGGTTCGTGCGGCCCACCAAGGGCTTCGATGGCGGCACGGTTTCTGAGGCCCACGGCTACGGTATGATTCTCGCCGCCCTGTTTGCCGGTCACGACGCCGATGCGAAACGCCATTTCGACGGCATGTACTATTACTTCCGCGAACACCCGAGCAACTACGACGAAAACCTGATGGCCTGGTACCAGACAAAGTGCTGTCACGACGACCGGGGCGAAGACGCGGCCACGGACGGCGACATCGACATCGCCTATGCCCTGCTGCTGGCAGACCGCCAGTGGGGCAGCTGCGGCGCCATCGACTATCGCAAAGAGGCAGAGCGGGTCATCGACGCCATCCGCAGCCGGGAATTGAATGAGAGTGCGCGTTACACACTGCTCGGGGACTGGGCCGGCCCCGGCGCCGAAGACCGCTATCGCTTTTCCACCCGCACGTCCGATTTCATCATCGCGCAGTTCCGCAGCTTTTACGCCGCCACATCCGATGTACAGTGGCGCGTGCTTGTAAACAGCCTGTACGACATTATCGAAGCACTGCAGAAGGAAACGTCACCGAAGACCGGCCTGCTGCCCGACTTCGTGGTGAATCCCCTTTCCAACCCGGCGCCGGCCCCCGCTGGATTCCTGGAAGGACCCAACGACGGCAACTATTTCTACAACGCCTGTCGCACACCCTGGCGACTGGGTACGGACTACCTGCTGCACGGCGATTCGCGCATGCACGGCGTCCTGCAGCGTTTGAACCGGTGGATGATGGCAAAAACCGGCGGCGACCCGTTGAACATCGCGGCCGGCTACCGGATGGACGGCGCACCCGTGGGAGGCAGCAGCTACCAGACCATGGCCTTCATCGCGCCCTTCGGCGTCTCCGCCATGGTGGACCGCGAAAACCAGGCCTGGCTCAACGCCCTCTGGAAGACCATTGTTGCCGCACCGCCGGACGGCTATTACGAAGACTCCATCAAGCTCATGTCCATGGTGGTCATGTCCGGCAACTGGTGGGCACCTGAAAAGACGCCCGCGGTCACCTGCGCGAAATAGTCCGCGCTTCCAGCGCTCCCGCTTCAAAGGCCCCTGCATCGCAGTCGTCGTCCCGCGCAAAGCCCCGTCCGTCGTCGTCGGGACAGTCGACGCCCATGCCCACAGCGGGAGACAGGGGGTCGATGGCGCAGGTGGACACGACACCGCCGTTGTCCTGCGCGGACGACAGCAGGGGGTCGACAAAGGTGGTGCCCGTCGCGCAGAGGGTCTGGTCGTCGGCTTCAAAGCCCGCGGCCCACTGCAGGTTGTTGTCGCCGTCGTGGGTCATGAAACAGGCGGTGGGCGTGTTATCGTCCTCGGATGCCCGGTTGTCGGCAAAAATGGAATTGTGGATGGAAAGGGGCGCGCCGCTCCGGTAGATAGCGCTGCCCGTGGACGCCCGGTTGCCGGCAAAAGTGCAGTTGCGATACGTGCCCGCGCTGTCCTCCGTGTGGAAGATGGCGCCGCCGAAGCTGCCGTCCCCGAGGGAGCGGTTTCCCGCAAACGTGCAGTTGGTCACTGTCGCCGTGCCTTCCGCGTCCAGGTAGAGCCCCGCGGCGCTGGTGCCCGTCAGGTTGTCGATGAAGCTGGAATTGGCCAGCTCCATGGGCGCGCCGTGGTGGTAGAGGGCGCCGTAGCCGTTGCCGGAGCTGCCGTCCGACGTGTTCTCGTTGCCCAGAAATTCGCAGTGGGTGTACACGGCCACGTTGTCTTCGTACAGGTAGGCCTTGAGGGCGCTGCCGTGGTGGACCGAGGTGTTGTGGCGGAACCGGCTGCCGCA
>JAKQNG010000338.1 GCA_029565915.1 Deltaproteobacteria bacterium | reverse complement strand
TCCACACCGACGCCGTAGCGGGAAATCACTGCAAGCTCCGGCGGCGCGTCCCGCAACAGCGGGCCGTCAATGGTGTCCAGCCCGGCAATCCACCCCGTCACACCGGACAGCAGGGGACGGATTTCCTCCGGCGTCAGCGGTCGCCGATGCGGATTCCAGACAATCTCATCGCTGAACGCTGTCAGACGCCTGTACGCGGACGAGGCTTCGGTTCGGGGAAACGACGTGGGGGTCACCAGAATTTTCATGTCACCGTTTCCCTCCATTTGGGATTGTCGATCATCACCGGGTTCCCCTCCCGGGCCACCACCAGCTTGCGAAATCCCTTCTGCTCAATGGTGCCGTAATCATGTCCGGCATCGGCGCGAAACACGAAAAAGGTCACCATGGGGTCAGACCCCGTGTTGATGCTGCGGTGGGCATACCGTTTGGGAACATACACGGCGGCGCCCGGCACGAGCCGCTCGAGCCGCACATCCCCCTCCGGGCTCTCCATCAGCAGAAATCCTTCGCCACGCACGCACCAGTAGACCTCCGCGGTTTCCAGCACGGTATGGAAATGGCCCTTGGTCATGAAATACTCGTCTCCCACCCGCCCCGGATAGGTGATGCTGGTACCGAACGCCAAATCTCCCGCATGCCGCGGCGCATCGAGCTCATAAAACGCATAGACGGGGGTCGTCTCCTTGTTGGGCATCCGCGCGAACGCGTCCTCGTCCGCATACATGCCCGCCATGGCGGACAGATGGCGGACGGTGGGAGAAGCGCCTTCGCACAAGCCCGTTTCCAGCGAAAAGGGCAGGGAAAACGGGAACTGCCAGTCTGTCTTTTTTTGAATGTCCATCCTCACTCCTTACCGCATCCTGTTCGCGATGGTCTCACACGCCGCGAATGCCTCCGGGGTGATCTCAATATGGAACACCTCGGCAATGACCTGCGTCCATCCGTGTATGAAATACTTCCAGCCATCCTCAACCAGCAGGGAACGGGTTTCCCGCTGTGCCAGCGCCTGGTGCATGAACCGCAGGTCCCCACGGTAGTTGAGTTCCCACACCAGTCCGTTTTTGGGGAACTTACAGGCGTCTGTCAGGGGAGACCCCGGTCTGTCCTTGCCAAGCCCGGTGGCGTTGACCACCAGGGAATACGGTTTGAGACCGGCCAGCAGGACATCGTTGTCGGCGGCGTTCGGCGTGAGGTGGTACGATACGGGCACCCCCGTATCCAGGGTGTCAAAAATGCGCCGAATCTCATCCAGCCTGGGCTGGCTGCGGTTGGCGGTCACAATCCCGGAAGGCCGGTTGTCGCCCCAGTCCTGTCGCATCAGATAGGCCCCGATGGCAATGGCGCTGCCGCCCGCCCCAAGCAGCAGGACCTGTCCGCCATGATCCCGCCACCAGCCGGCGGGGACAAACGCGTCCAGCGCCAGCCCGCTGGAGATGGGATCCTTGGCATATCCCTCGAGCCGACCCTCCCTCTTGGAGATGGCGGACAGTTCGCCAAACGCGACCGCGTATGGGTCCAGATGGTCGAACATGTCCTTGCAGGCCTGATACAGATCAATTTTGTGCGTGGTGACCAGCGCGCCCAACGACAGGGCGTCGTCCCGGATGAACCGCACCACTTCGCGATACACAGCGGGATCGGCATGGATGTCGATGTCAATGCCCTGGATGACGGCATCCGTCAGGCCGAGCTCCCGCGCCCATTCCGGAAACACCCGCATGATGGACGATTGGCCCGTGGTGACCCCGATGAAATAAAAGGTCGGCTGTTCAGCCGGTTTCAGCTGCTGCATGCCCTGTGTCTCCTCTCCGTTCGTTTCAAATGCGGCATGGAGGTGATGTGAATGTGATGTGGATGTGTTTTGGAAGTGGTGTGAATGTGCCTGAATCAGGTTTCGGCAGCCGCTTCCCCGCAGGGAACCCACGCCAGTGCGCGGGCCGGGTTCGCCACGGTCATGGCCACGATGGTTTCGTCGCCAATCCCCTGTCCGCGCAGCAGCGGCAGGAAGACCCGCCGCAAGTCCGCAAGCCCCACCGAACCGCCATAGCTGCGCATTCTGGCCCGGGTCACATCCAGTCCCATCAGCAGGCGATCCCGGCATCCCGCTTCGATCAGCGTGCGGATGAGCGCAATTTCCGCGTCATCCGAAACCACGTGCGGCCGCAAGATGGTGTCCAGACA
>JAKQNG010000311.1 GCA_029565915.1 Deltaproteobacteria bacterium | reverse complement strand
CTGAAGCAGCAGCGCCGCGCAGATGGCAATGAGCGGAATCAGTTTCGTCGGTAATCGACGCATGGGGGTCTCCTGGAAAAATGACAAATGACCAATAATTGACGGTAACGGTACCAATTGACTCTTGATCTAGTCAACAAGACTTTGTTTGCAGGCTCACATCTTCATGTTTTTCAGAATGTGGTTGAACTGGCCGCCGCCGCCCTCGTCGTAGGGATCCTTGTTGCGCTGTTCCTCATTGCTCATTCCGCCGCCGCCACCGCCGCCACTGCCGGGACCCATGCCCGGGGCGAAGATCTGTTCGCCGATGACCACGGACACCACCTTTTCGAGGCCGCCGCCCTTGACTGTCACCTTCGTGTTCCCCACCACCTTGCCGACGAACGTGTTGTCCCCGTCCTTGAACACCATGTCCTTGCTGTCCTCGATGTATTCGAGAGTGCCCTGGACCGTTTCGTCCCGGCAGTTCTTCAATTCGCATTTCAGGGGCGACGCCGTGCCGACCCGCAGGTTCAGTACATCCTGGGGCACGCATGCGATTTTTTCCGGCAGGCAGACTTTGACAAACACCTGTCCCTGCTTGCCCGTGTCCGTACTGGCGACGATCATCGCGCTGCCGCTGGCCACAGGCCTGGCATATCCATCGGACGACACTTCGACCACCGCCGTGTTGTCCGAGCGGAAGCTGATGGGAACGCCGGCAATTTCTTCGCCGGTGAGGTCCAGTGTTTTCGCAACGATTTTTGTTTGCTGGCCGCGGTCAGTGAAATTGGCGGTGGACGGCTCCACGCTGACGATTTTCACTTCCGGCGCACAGGCGGCCATGGTGGCGACGATGATCAGTGAAGATGCAATGGCTTTCATGGTTGACTCCCGGTGTGTCTGGTTGTTGTGCATCCGTCCCGTCGAAGGACCGCACCAGTATATCCCCTCCCGTCGATTTACAGAAGAGACGGAATGGAGAAAACGTCAGGCGGTCGGGGTGTTTTCTGTGCCCGGCGCGGATGGCGGGGCAGGGAGGCGCCGGAGTCCGACCAGATAGGTTTCGTAGCTCTCCGTCCGGATGCTGCGGGGGCGGATGATCCGCTCTTCTGCAAACAGTTCGCGGACGCGCCGGCGGGCCGTTTCGAAGTCTTCGCCGATGAAGATCTTTCCCACGAAGGAACCGCCCGTTGCACAGACGGAAGCGGCAAACTCCAGTGCGCGGATGAACAGCTCGAAGGAACGGGCCTGATCGACGAAGCGGTGGCCGCTGGTGCGCGGTGCCATGTCCGAAATGACCGCGTCGAACCCGGGTCGGTCAATCCGGGCGAGCAGGTCGGCGGGGTTGATTTCAAGGGCGTTTCCGGTGATGACCTGCACGTTGCCGGGCATGGCGATGTCAATGGGCGTGCGGTCTACCGCCACGACTTTTCCGCTGCGGGTCACCCGTTCGGCGGCGTAGAGGCTCCAGGAACCGGGGGCCGCGCCGAGATCGAGGACGGTCATGCCCGGTCGCAGCAGGCGTACCCGTTGATCGATTTCCTGCAGTTTGTAAATGGAGCGGGCGGGGTAGTTTTCGCGCTTCGCGCGCTTGCCGAAATGGTCCTGTCCGCGGCGGTTTCCGCCCACGACGGGACTCAGCCCCTGTCGGTGTGCCGCAGCTGGACGATGCTGTTCCGGCTTCCGGGGATGGTGCCGCGGATGAACAGGATGTTGTCCTGGGAAAAGACGCGGACCACTTCCATGCTCTGGACCGTGACGGTCCGGTGGCTGTGGCGGCCGGTCATGCGGGTTCCCTTGAAGACCCGGCCCGGATCCTGATGCATACCGATGGAGCCCGCATGGCGGTAGAATTCGTGGGCGCCGTGGGACGCCTTGGCGCCGCCGAACCCGTAAGTCTTGATGAGGCCTGCGAAACCTTTTCCCTTGCTGGTGCCCCGGATGTCGATCCGATCACCGTTGGTGAACATGTCCACCCGGATTTCCTGGCCGACCTGGTACTTGTCCGCATCTTCCTGACTGCAGCGGAATTCCAGCAGGTGCTGTTTGGGCGTGACCTCCGCCTTTTTGAAATGACCGAGTTCGGCGCGGTTGGCCCGGTGTTCCTTCTTTTCGGCGAATCCGAGCTGAAGGGCCACGTAGCCGTCTTTTTCTACAGTGCGTTTCTGCACCACCGTGCAAGGGCCCACTTCGATTGCCGTGACGGGAACCCGCGAACCGTCGGGGTTGAAAACCTGAGTCATTCCAAGCTTTTTGCCAATAAGGCCACACGTGCTGTTCATTGTCGTCGCTCCTCGTTGTCCGGGCATTCCACCGGATCGGACGGTGCAGTCTACGAAAAAGTCCGGGGCTGTCAACGTTTTTATCGCTGCGTCTTTGAAGAATGGATATGATGGGACACGGGATTTCAACCATACATTCTGAGGAGGAAAAATGGTCCGGTCAATTCTTTCCATGACAGTTTCATTTCTGCTGGCCGTCAGCGGACTGGCAGCGTCCTGCGGCAGTGACGAATCGGGCAGTGATGGCGACAGCGATGCGGATGGGGACACCGATACGGATACGGACAGCGATACCGACAGCGATACGGATGGAGACGCCGATGGGGACAGTGACGCGGACGGGGACAGCGATTCCGACACCGACAGCGATGCGGATCCGGTGATCGTCTGCGGGGAGCTGGGACAGCATCTGCTGGCGGAATGCGGTTTTTCCATTGAGGATCTGGGAGATGCAGCGGCCGTGTGCACCATGGTGGGCCAGACCGTCGGTGCTGATGGCATCGAGGCGTTTGCCGATTGCATCGAATCGCAGGACTGCGCGACCTGGGAGGATTCGGCGGCCACGGAGCAGGCCATCGGGCTGTGCACGCTGGAAGGGGCGGCGGAGCTGCCGGTGACCGAGGCCGGCGAGGCGGTCATCGATGACCTGTGCGCCTATGAGGAAGCCTGTTCGGGCACCTCCGCGGAGCTGTGCGAGCTGGGGTTGATGATGTCGGGATACGGCGCCGCGTTTGCCCTGGTGACCGACGATATCGGTGAGGCGATCGGCGTCTGTATTCCGGACGCACCGGAATGCACCGAAGAAGAAAACACCGCCATCGAGTCCTGTGTTGAGTCTTCGTTTACTTTCTAATACACTGCCTCACCGACAGACGGCCCCCACCACTGTTCCGGCGCAGGAACCACCGGCACGATGGAGAAACCCAGATGAGCATTGAACAACAGTTGATGGATCGAATGAAGGAAGCGATGAAGGAAAAGCGGGCGCAGGAACTGTCGTGCATCCGCATGGTGAAGGCCGCGGCCATGAAGGAGAAGGTGGAGCCCGGTTTTTCGGGAGATACGGGTGATGCGTTCTGGCTGTCGGTCATTGCAAAGTATGTGAAGCAGCAGCAGAAGGCCCTCGACGAATACGTGAGCCTCAACGCGGGGCCCACCCAGGTGGCGGAGCTGCAGTTTGAAATCGACTACCTCTCCCCGTTCCTGCCAAAGAAGATGTCGGCGGAAGAAACCGCCCGCCTGGTGGACGAGGCCATTGCCGCCACGGGTGCCGACAGCGCAAAGCTGACCGGCAAGGTCATGGGCTGGATCATGAAGAGCCACAAGGATACCGTGGACGCCTCACTGGTGAAGCAGCTCATCGCAACAAAACTGGGCGGCTGAGAGGTTTTCCATGACCGGACAGCCTTCCGTGAGGAAGCGGATGCATCCCGCCTTCTTCGTGCCGACCCTGTATTTTGCCGAGGGACTTCCCTACAACGTCGTCAATTTCCTGCTGGCGAACATGTACAAGAACATGGGTGTGTCCAATACGGCCATCGCGTTCCACACGTCGCTGCTGGTGCTGGCGTGGACCGTGAAACCCCTGTGGTCGCCCGTCGTGGAGATGTTCCGCATCAAGCGCGAATGGGTGCTGGCCATGGAGTTCGGCATGGCGGTCCTGCTCGGTTGTGTCGCCCTGGCGGTGCCCCTGCCGTCCTTCATGCCGGTGACACTGGCCTTCATGTGGATTGTGGCGTTCTTTTCCGCCACCCAGGACATCGCGGCGGACGGTCTGTACATCTCGGTGATGAACAGCAGGGAGCAGTCCACGTGGGTCGGGGTGCAGGGATTCTTCTGGCTGCTGGCCAAGACCGTCATGACCGGGTCCATGGTCATGCTGTCGGGATACCTCCACCGCAGCGGGATGAGCTGGGCCCATTCCTGGCTCATCGTCATGCTGGTCTGCGGCGCCATCATGCTGCTGCTGGGCCTGTGGCATACGAAGTTCCTGCCCGTGGACGTGCGCAGCGTGGATCGACCCACCTCCTTCCATCAGGCCGTCCGGACCTTCAAGGAGTCGTTTGTCAGCTTTTTTCGCAAGGAACAGGTCATCCGCATCGTGGCGTTCATCATCCTGTACAAAATCAGCCAGGGGCTCATCGACCGGATCGGTCCGCTGTTCCTGCTCGACCCGCGCAGCGTCGGCGGTCTGGGCCTGGACAATGTGTTCAAGGGAAGTATCGACGGCCTGTGGGGAACCGCGGCTATGCTGGGCGGCACGCTGCTGGCGGGGTTCTTCTGCGCCAGGTATTCACTGAACCGCTGGACGCTGCTGCTTTTGTGCGCCGCCCTCAATGTGCCGGGGGCAGTGTATGTGTACATGAGCCACGCCATGCCCACGGGTGTGGGTGAAATCTATTTTCTCGTCATGCTCGACAAGTTCGGCATGGGGTTCGGCGAGGTGGGGCTCATGCTGTATCTGATGCAGCAGGTGGCCCCCGGGCCCTTCCGCACGGCGCATTACGCCTTCGGCACGGGGCTCATGAATCTGGGCTATACCGTCGGCGGACTTCCGAGCGGCTGGGTGCAGGAACACGTGGGCTACGTGACGTTTTTCATCCTGGTGATGATTTGCGCGATTCCATCCTTTGTCGCTACCTGGCTTGCGCCGTTTCCGGTCCGCTACGACAAGGAAACCGGAGAACAGATTATCGATCCTCCCCCGGATCGCACCGGTTGATGCGGTCCGCCTACTCGAACTGAAAGGCCGGCATGCCCGGTCGGGCATCCCGGTCGGCATCCGGTCGGGCACCCGACCCGTGAAAGCAAATATACTACAGGGGTTGAAGCTTGAATGGATAGGATAAGGTTGTTTCTCCGCCAGTGGCCGGGAATCGGAGTTTCTTCACCAGCCGTGCCGCGCAGTCGCCCGTTTCTGTCCCGGCAAGCTCATTGACTGCTTCCGCACTCTCAACCCGGCCATCCGGCGAAATCACAACCCTGACGATAAGTGATCGGTTCGACCGGCCACAGTTGGAAACTTCATCCGTAATGGTGCGCATGGTGTCGACAACCTGATTTCTGGTCAGCTTCTGTGACAGGGGGTGACTGTCTCTGAATTCTTTTGAATAGCACTCCCGCATTTCCAGCGAATGCGGATGGTAGAAAACGGGATGTGGATTCGGGCTTTTCTTTTTCAGCCTTCCTTTCCTGTCAAATGAAACAGGATAGGTGATGATCAGCGAGGAATAGGCCTTCAGAAATGAGTAGTCCCACTCGTCAAACGGTGCAACTACACAATCATCCAGCTCGCTCTGTTGAAAGGTGGATGACGCCACTGCCGAAAAGTCCACGCTGCCGTTTTCACAAATTACTTTTACGACGATTTCTCCATCTTTTTTCGACTCGTTCGCCGAATACCGCGCATGGCATCTCTCCAGCTCATTTCTGTGCGCATATACGATGGCGTGCATCTCTTTTTCAGATGGACATGTGAATTTTTCACTTCTCGGAGTGGGAACTGGCTTTTCGAAGGTTGCACCTCCAGGATTGGGATTGGCAACTCTGCCGATGAACAGAACCGTGTCTGATTTCTTTTCATATATGATGAACAGAAACGGATGGTCAGCGTTGAACACGGGCTTCCACACCGGCTGCATCCCGGCACCTGATAGAAGCCCAAGTGTCGCAATGGCGACTTCGGTACTCTTCTCGTTCACGTCAATGAAACTGAGCTGTGTGATCTCATTTACCCATAGAGGGGAGTCGGAAATGCCCGTGAGCGCCATCTCGTCCGCCCGGAACAGTCTTTCAAGTCCAAGTTCATGCAATGCCTCTTCGTATTCGATCAGGGATGTGAACTGGAATCTGGGAAAGAAGACCTCAATATCTGTTTGTTTTGCGTCCCTCACCCATCTTGAAAAAACGCCGTGGTCAATTTTCTTTTCCAGCTCCTCAATGCCTGTGTACGACCTCGGCAGAAGTACAAACATGGAAATGTCCAGCGTTGCGCCACTTCTGTATGGCAGTTCCATCAACTGCATCTGCTCGTTTTCAAAGTATCGAACCGCCGTCGCACCCGTGTTTGTGTGCATCATCTGCACATCCACCGCCCGGATTCCATCAATCCAGAACGGCTTCTCCCTGGTAGACCGTTCCGGAAACGGATACTTCCAGAGCGCAAACATGTATGCGGTATCCACAGAGATCATCCGGGTCGGCTTTGAAAAGCTCTCGGAGTCGACGACGTTCTGAATCTTTTCTCTGGTTTTTTTTGAAACCCAGTCATTGATTTCTCTGGCAGATCCTTTCGCGTCTTCGATGAAGTTCGTCCGATACTGATCGGTGTGAAACTGTCCTGACAGGATGCGCAGATAGTCCTTCTTGATCTTGAACCCGGTTTGCATCCAGAGGGACGCGTTCACGGAAAGACTGAATCTGTCCTTCCCAGTGAGTTCAACATTGAAAGCATCGTGGAGATTGCTCAGCGTTTCATAAGGGCTGGTGTCGCCCGGAGTGAAGCGAAGAACCTCTTCCAGCTTTTTCTGCAATTCTTCCGTGGTGCCCGGATGCAACGCCGCCAGTGACATTGCTGTGCTGAAGGGAGAAGCGCAGACATTGCCATTCTTCACCAGTCGCTTGTAGATGTCGAAAGTGAACTCCGCTAATCCGGATCCTGCCGCGGGATGGGGCGCAGCGGGTGGTGGAAGGCTTTCCTGTGCATCTGCCGATGGTGCTGAAGACTCCGGAATGGATGTTCTTCCTTCGACTTTTACTTCTGCTGCTTCTGCAGGATTGTCGTAAGAACCTTCCGGTTGTTTTTCACAACCACCGACAACCGTCAGGCAGAAGAGCACCATGGGAAGCAGAGACAGACCACGTCGGCAGCACACAATCATACCCATTTTTCGAACCTCATTTTTTCAGATGCCGCAACCATACCATCCGGGATGAAAACGATCTGTGAAAAATGTCGGATCCGCTCGGGCATGTGGATGTGTCGTCCGCCACCCCGTCGTGTCACCCCGTCGTGCACCCCACCCGGGGAAGCCGGAATCATTCGCGAATTTGAAAAAGTGAAGGGGCGGAAATTTTTTGGCACAATTTGACCCGCAGCGGCCGAAAGAGGGGTGACGGTCGGTCATTCTTTGCCCCGACTGTCCGGAGGGGTCATGACGAAATACGACGAGGCGTACCGCATTCTGTATTCCACCGGCGAATTCATGGCCGAATTTCTGCGCCAACGCGTGCAGGAGCCATTCAGATCTTCGCGCTGGAAAACAGCCGGGATCCCGCCCATACTGGAGAGGTGGTGGCGGCGCTGGCGCACTGGCTGAAGAAGGACGTGCGTGAAGAAGGGCGTGAAGAAGGGCGTGAAGAAGGGCGTGCGGAAGGTATCTCCCTCGGTGCGTACCAGAACAAGCTTCAGATTGCCACGGTGTTGAAGGCCCGTGGCATGGATGCCTCGGACATTTCCGACATCACCGATCTGTCCATCGAAGACATCGAACGACTTTCCCGCTGATTACCGAAGGCAGCGGACGGAAGTTAGATTTTCCACAGCCTACTCGAACTGAAAGGCTGACGCCACCAGCGCGCCGGGGGTGAAGCCGTCGAAGGTTTCTTCGATGACCTGTCCGTCGATGGCGACGATGCGCAGGGTGAAGGTTCCCTCGCCGAATCCGCCGTCGTCGTTGAGGGTACCGTCCGTTTCGCGGCGCAGTTCAAAAAAGTCGGGATGATTGGCGCTGCGCACTTCTACCCGCGCAATGGGGACACCGGGATTGCGGACCCACAGACTCGTCCACCAGGGGTTGGCTTCGGTCTGCCACTCGTAGTAGAGAGGGCCCGTCGGAGGACAGGTGCAGAACTCCCAGTGCATGGCCCGGGGATACTCGTCTTCGTTGAGGTAGTCATACACGGAAGGGCTGACATCAATGTCGCCGTCCTCGTTTTCGACGCCGTAGGTCACCACCCGGGCCACAATGGTTTTTCCGGTGTCGGCAGCGATGAGGATGCAGGCGTCGCACACGCCGCCGTTATCGCTGAAGGCATTGCTCACGCCGGCCAGGTATTCGCCGCCGAGTCCCGTGGCCGCCATGATGTCCCGACGGTAGCCGCCGGAGGGGGCGCAGGCGTTGTGCCAGCCGGTTTCGGCGAAGTCGACAGGTCCCAGGTGATACTGGCCTTCGCGGGCATCGCCGAAGGCGACGTCGGCCGACGCGGTTGGATCGCTGTCGCCGACGGGCAGGTCATCGCCACCGCCCTGGCAGGCAGTGAGACAGACGGCAACGAAAAGGGACAGATACATGTGCATGGTATTCATGGACGGCAGCATACCTTCCGCGGCGTCTGCAGGGCAGAAAAATGTGCGGTTTCACACCGCGCCATGGCGTCAACGAGAATGGAGCGGATTGATGAGGGGGATGTAAACGGTCCGGCCATCGTTGGTGCTGCCGTTCGGTGTGTGCATTTCGACGCCCTCCGCCGTCGGGTCCCCGCCGTAACAGGCGCCCGCCGGTGCGTCATAACACAGGGTGCCGGAGGGAAAGCACGTGTCTCCGCAGGGTACTTCCCCGGGACCGCAGAACATCGTGCAGGGTTGCTCCGTTTCACCGTGGTTGTGACGCCGTTCCTTCTGGATCGCATGGACGGCGGTCAGCACGGCGCCCGTGGCCACCCACATGGCCACCTGATCTCCTTTGCCGCTGCATCCAAGCAGCAGCATCGCGATCATCCCTGTTGCAACGGTTCGGTGCATTGCCGCCCTCCGCGAAGAACGGGTGCAAATTCTGCACCACCCGATTTCCAACGCATTTTCGCGCGGGACCGGAGCGCGGGGATGTGTTGTTGTTGCGACACTGTGAAAAAGCGATCCGCTTCCGAGCCCGGGTGCGAGTGGATAATCGCCCTGTCTTTTCGGGTCCCACCGGTTGCTGCAGGGCAGAAAAAAGTGCCATTTGTGCGCGGTTCGCGCTAATCTGCCGGCCGTCATGACAGATGCGAAAACAGACGTGAAACCGAGCGGTTCTCCCTCCTTTGCCCCGCGGGCGCCCGAGACATGGGGCTCGCGCCTCGGCGTGATCATGGCTGTGGCGGGCAGCGCGGTGGGGCTGGGTAATTTTCTGCGCTTTCCCGGCAAGGCGGCGGCCTACGGCGGCGGCGCCTTCATGATCGCCTATTTCATTTCGCTGGTGATCATCGGCGTCTCCATCTGCTGGGCCGAGTGGACGCTGGGACGCTGGGGCGGCAACCGGGGATTCCACTCCAGTCCCGCCATCATCGGCCACATCATCGCAAAGCCCTGGGGCCGCTACCTGGGCGTCCTCGGCGTGCTGATCCCCGTGGGGATCTATATGTATTATGTTTACATCGAATCGTGGTGCCTCGGCTACGCCGTGCAGTTTGCCACGGGCAGGCTGGGCGACGCGGGCATCGACTACGGCCTGCATTTCCGCGAATTCGTCGGCGCCACGAAGGACGGATTTGCCCTGGGTATGGATCCGGAGCACGTCGGGCTGTTCGTCCTCATCGTCTATGTCCTGAATTTCGTTCTCATCTACCGGGGGCTCTCAAAGGGCATTGAGTGGTTCTGCAAGTGGGCCATGCCGGCCCTCATCGCCATCGCCATCGTCATCGTGGTCCGCGTGCTGACCCTGGGAACGCCGGATCCGTCCCTGCCCGAGCAGAACGTGATCAACGGACTGGGCTATATGTGGAATCCCGGCGACATCGGCACCCAGTTGCGCAACCCCCAGCTCTGGCTGGAAGCGGCGGGCCAGATCTTCTTTTCCCTGTCTGTCGGGTTCGGCGTGATCATCACCTACGCCAGTTACCTCCGGGAAAAGGACGACGTGGTGCTGAGCGGCCTCACGGCCACCGCCGCCAACGAATTCTGCGAAGTGGGACTGGGCGGCCTGATGAGCATTCCGGCGGGCTTTGTGTTCCTCGGGGCTGCGGGCATCGCGGGGCAGGGGACGTTCGGCCTGGGGTTCACGGTGCTGCCGCAGGTGTTTTCCCACATGGCCTTCGGCCACCTGTTCGGGGCGCTCTTTTTCTTTCTGCTCTTCCTGGCGGCCATCACCAGCTCCCTGTCCATGCTGCAGCCGGGCATCGCGTTTCTCGAAGAAGCCATGGGCATCGGCCGCCGCATGTCGGTGACCATCCTCGGCGCCCTCACGGCACTGGGATCCCTTTTCGTCTGGTACTACAGCGCGGATCTCAAGGCCCTGGACACCATGGACTTCTGGGTGGGCACCTGCTTCATCTTCATCCAGGGCACCATCCTCATCGTGCTGTTTTCGTGGGTCATGGGCCTGGAGCGGGGCTTTGCCGAAGCCCACAAGGGCGCCGCCATCCGGATTCCCCGAATTTTCGGGCCCATCATGCGCTGGCTGTGTCCTCTGTTCCTGATGTCCATCTTTGTCCTGTGGCTGGCCTTTAATGTCTTCGGCTGGAACGGTAATTTTAGTGCACCGGTCTTCTCGCCCTCCACCTACATCACCGATCTGGTGGGCGGCGCCGGACGAGAACCCAGCGACGTGGCCCGGGGTGCCGTGGCGGTCATCCTGGTCACCATTGCCTTTTTCACCATCATTTCCCACCTGGCAAAGAAGCGCTGGTTCGGCGTCGACAGCGCCCCGCGCAATGGAGGAAACCCATGACCACCGGCGGCTGGATCAACATGCTCATCTCCGTGGGCGCGGTGACCACCCTGTTCATCTGGTGCATCATCAAAGTGATCCGCACCCCGGACGAAACAAAAAAGGTCCACGGCTTCGAGTTTGAAACCCCCGATGCGAAAGAAGAACGGAATGAAACGGAATAGTCGGTGCCGGTGCTTGGGCGCGTTGCTTTTTCTGGGTCTTTGCTTCTCCGGCTCCGCCTGTGCCACGGGGCGGGTCCACGGACAGACGGACCTGCTGGCCGCAACGGCGGTGGGAGAGGCCCGCTGCACAGATGCGGCAAAACAGCAGCTCAAGCCCTTCCTCGTGGAATGGGACGCCACGGATCGCGCCCAGTTCGAGGCGCTGGCGGCCCGCAATCTGGTGTTCGTCCGCTACGAAGGGTGTTCCCTGACGGTGCTGGATGGCTGCGCGGACGACGCGGTACCCGGCCGCTACGGCCTTTACCGGCCGCCCATCTTCACCAGCGGCGCCAGCGAGCACGTGGAAGTGCGCAACGAGGATGAGCTGTATGCGAACCTGCCCCTGGGCGCGGCGTCCTTCGGCGGCAACGTCCGGCGGGGCGAAGCCCTCGATTTGACCTACTACGTGTCCGGCGTGGCGTCGGCCACCCGCTCGTCCGTGGGCGAAGGCGACCTGGCGGGCAATCCGGCCTGCGTGGAAGCCACCCATTTTGTGTACCAGTACCATCTGGGGGCGTTTTCGCTGGACGTTCAGTCCGAAGCGAAGGCGAAGCTGGGGGCGTCGTTCAAGGAAGCGGGTGCCGGGGCGAAGAGCAGCCACGAGCAGGGGAGCCTGAAGACCGGTGGAAAGCTGGACGACTGCACGGACACCCACCAGCAGATTTCGTGCCGCACGCCCATCCGGGTGGTGTTGCGCCCGCTGAATCAGGCAGGCCCGTCCTATCCGGATGCGGCAGCTCCGGGCGCACCTGTGGCCATGGCGCCTCCGGAGGAGACCCCGGCGGAACTGGCCAATGCCCTGCGCAATTCGGCCCGCGACAAGGAGCGGCTGGGCGACGGCGCCGGCTGCCTCAAGGATTTTACGCAGGCGGACGCCATGGATGCGGAAGGGGCGGCGAACCACGGCTGGCTGTTTGTCAAAGCGTACTGCCACATGATTTCGGGTGACTGCGAAAAGGGAAAGGCACTCTTCCGGGAGTTTCTCATCGTCACTGACCACAACAAGGAACTGAGCGACGAGAACATCGCGCGGCAGGTGGAGAGCACGGCGGATGCAAAATGTCCGTCCTCCACCGGGACGACGCCGGAGGAGAGGGCCACGCGGGCCATTGTCACCATCGCCCACGCGGCGGCCCGCCGTCCCTCCAGCGCGGAGACGTGCATCGCGGAGGTGAAGGCCAACGAGGACCTGATGGTGCCGCGCACGGACCAGTCGCCGGAACCCGGCGGCCCCGACATCCTGGCGCGGGCTGCGGACTGCCTGGTCAGAGCCGGTCGCTGCGACGAAGCGAGGGAACTCTGGAACCGCTATTACCTTCTCAACTGGCCCGACCTCCCCGTCGCCGAGAGGGAAGAATATGCAGCGACTACGTTCAACGGCCTGAAGTGCCGGCCGAAGTAGATATCCGTCCGGGAAAGCGCAGCGGCGGGGCGGGTTCAGTAGAGGTCCGGTTCGTTGATGTAGTAATCGTCGTCGTAATAGTCGTCGTAATCGTAATCGTCGTAGTATCCGTCGAAACAGGTTTCCACCTGCTCATCTATGTCCCTGCAGGAAACTTCCGCGGCGTCGAAGTCACAGCCGTTGTCGAGGAGCGCCTGCGCGTAGCAGATCTCCCACGCGAATTCGCCCACCAGACAGGAGAGCAGCCCGTCGTATTCGCCCGATGACAGATACTCGTCATAGTCTTCGGTCCATTCCCTTTCGCACTCCGCGATGCACTCCTCGGTGGTCTGGGGCGGCGCCTCATCGTCATAGTAGTAATAGTCATCGTAGTAGGCGGATTCGCACTGGCTCCATGCCGGGCAGCCGATGGCGCACATCGCCATGAACGTTTCTTCCGCGTCGTCCGCTGTCACGGTCTCATCGGCAGGATCCCATTCTCCGGCATGGCCGCCGTCATCGTCATCGTCGTTGCCGCTGCACGAACCGCCGGATGTCCCGGCCGCCAGCACCAGCATCAGCAGCGTTGTTGTGAGCTTCTTTTGAAATTCAGTCATCCCCCCGGCCTTTCTGTGATGTCACGCGACCTTGCGCAACGGTCCAGTGACACCATTCTATCGCAACAGCCGGAAGGCCACATCCGGATTTTTTTGAGGGCACAATGCACCCGCAGGTGGCCGATTGCGCCACTTTTCCCGCGCATCTGCGCGGGCGGTCGCTGCAACGCAGCACTTCGCTGTCCAGCTTCGCTGCCGGCCGGATCTGTCGGGGCAGTTCATTGAGGAAGGTCTGGTGGAGCGGGTGCACCAGGAGGACATGTGTCAGGCCTTCGGGTTTCCGGCGTCGCAGAAATACGAAGCCGAGGGCGGGCCGTCTCTGGCCCTTTGTCACCAGACGAGTTGTCTGTTGCGCCTCTTTACGATCTGGTTTCGACATGGGCATATCCGCACTTGTCGCGACAACTGGCCATGCGGATGGGCAGTGAATCCGATCCCGGAAAGCTCCGCCGACAGGCGACCATGCTCCTGCGAAACCTGGCGTTGTAATGCGGACACCCGGTTGCCTGCCCCCCGATGACTTTACGGCCGTGGAAAAAGGATGAACAAGATTATTGTGCAAAATGGGAAGCGGATGGACTACGCTCGGTTCATGCAGGAAGGGTTTCCGGTGCGAGGTGTGGCGACGGGCTCCGGGGCGGGAAGTGGGGAAGGGCGTTTTTCCGTCAGAAGCACACTCATAATGGACAGCTGGAAAGCGCGCGTCGTGGCCGGTGCCCTCCTTCTGTGCGCCGGACTGCTCTGTTGCCCCGCGGCAAGCGGAGACGCATCGTCCCCCCACTCGCAAAAACCAACGGTGCTGCTGTTTCTGGTGGCTTCCGCCCCCGCTGACATTCAAAGGGAGAAGCAATTTGTCGAGGAGCTGGGACTCGCCCTGGACGGATTTTCGATTCGCCCCATGCCGATGACCGAGCCTTCGTTCTCTTCGGTCCCTCTGTCCACCCAGCTTCAGATCATGGCGCAACACACCCGGGATCACAACGCCGTGGCCTCCGTCTGGCTGGAGCATCCCTCTTTGGACTCCGTTTTCCTGCACCTGGTGGCCCTGTCCACCGGCCGCGCCCTGGTCCGTATCATTGAAGCCGACGACACCCCATCGGCCGCATCGGAGCTCGCCTTCTCGGCCCAGGAGCTGCTGGCGCAGGCCTACATGTTTGACGACGTGGCCAGGCCCTCTGCGGTGGATGACGTGGTGGATGGGGTAACAGAGAAGTTGCGCCCGAAGCCCGAAGAACACCACCGCGTGGGGCTCCTCCCCTTCTTTCAGGCGCGCGGTGGCATCATTGGCGCGATTGGCCCTTCGGTGCAGCCGGGCGGCGGCATCGCCCTGCACCTGCGGTTCCACAGGGTCCTCTTCCTCCGGCTCTCCACCGCCTTCCTCTCCGGCCCGAAGCACACCTCCGACAGTGGCGCCATTACCGGATGGTCCATTCGCCCTGCCATCGACATTGGCGCCAGCTGGACCGTCAGGCGTATTTCCATCGGCCCCATGGCCACCATCGCAGCGCCTCTCTCCCGGGCGGAGTTCCTCCTCGGGGAGGGCAGCGTCGAGACCTTCACCTGGTTCAACGTGCACGGCGCCCTCGGGCTGGCCATGGGCATCCGGCTGCAGGAAGCGGTCCATCTGACCCTTGACGCCGGCGTCGGTGGAAGCCCTGTCCGGAAGCGTTTCCGTCAGCTGTCCAACCGCGATTTTGTCCTCGCTGCGCCGTTCCTCGACTGGAGCACGCGGGTGGGGTTTTTGTTCTATTTTTAGAAAAGTGGGAACGTTTTGCCGGGCTCGCGATATGACCTGTTACAAGGCGCGGCCTCCAGCGACAATGATTGTGAGCGGATGTGGCCTGCGGGAACCTGCGAGGAATGCTGAACCTGGCAAGGACAGCCGGAGTGGAACCGGTGCAGCCCGACGATGACGGGCTGATGGGCCTCCTTGCGCGCGGAGAGGTGGATGCGCTGGGCGAACTCTATCTGAGGCACGACAACATGGTCCGGGGGGCAATCCGACGGTTCGCCCCGGAAATTCCGGATGCGGAGATGGAGGAGGTCACCCAGGAGGTATTCATGCTGCTGCTCGACAAAGCAAAAAAGTACGATGCCTCGGGCCGATTCAAGGCGTTCCTGTACAGCATCGCGGTGCGCAAGTCCCGCAGCTGGCGACGGGACACCTGGCTGCGCCGCAAACTCCTCCAGGGCGCCTCCGGGGAGCAGCTGCACCCCGGACAGACCCGATCGGAAGCCCCTTCGCAACAGCTCGCCATGCGCGAAGCCATTGACCAGATTCTCGCGCGACTCCCAAAGAAGCAGCGCGAAGTGCTCCTGCTGCACACGGTGGAGGGATTCAACGGGGATGAGATTGCCCGCATCCTGAACATCAGCGAAAAGACAGTCCGCACGCGACTGTTCCGGAGTCGAGAGGCGATACTTCGAAATGTGAACCGGGAGGTATGGCAGCAGGCACTGCCCGGGGAGGTCCAATGAGCGGATGTGATTTTTACACCAATCCGGAGCACTGGCACCACAGCGGCCGCATGTCGAGGGAGTTTGAGGCGCACCTGAAAGAGTGCCCCGCCTGCCGCGCGGAGGTGGATTTGTGGCGCCGGATCCAGTCCGGCATCCGCGATGTGGAGGCAGCGAAATCAACAGTCCTCGGGTCGGGCGGCGACAGAGGGGCGCGCATCCTCCTTGCGCGGGTCAGGCACACCCATGCGGACACCACCTGGTGGCGCGGTTACCGCCCGGTGCTGGTGGGCGCCACCGCCGTGGCGATCCTGGCGCTGCTGGCCGTTGCCGTCCTTCGCCCCGCAGAAACCCGGAAACGTGACACACCGGCAAAACCGGTATTCGCCCGACACATCATTTTTGCCGATGGGCACCGGGAGACCGTCACCGTGACCGCACAGGGATACCACATGCGCGCCCCGGAAAAGGGGCGGAGCGTGCTCGCCATCGGAAAAGACATCGTCGGCCTGGACGGGGGCGGGAATCTGCGGGTGGAACAGGCGGACCCTTCCCGCATTCGACTGGCCCTGCGGCGCGGGACCGTGGCGTGCGCGGTCTCCCCGAGGAGGGCGGGAGAGTCCTTTGTGGTGACCAGCGGCGATGTGGAAGTACGGGTGGTGGGCACCCGATTCACCGTCGAGCGGGCCGATGACGGTGCCCTTGCGGTGGCGGTCTTCCACGGGGCGGTGGAGGTGGCCACTGTCGGGGATACCAGACGGCTCGTGCCGGGAGACCGGCTCGCCATCGGACTGGATGGCACCATGGAAATGGCCGCGGCCACCGGGACGGACAGGAAAAGGGCATTGGCGCTGCTGTCCAGGGAGCTGACGAACCGGACCGCCATTCCGGACCTTCAGGCATCCGAACCCGGCGTCCAGTCCCTCCTTCCAGCGCCGGGCCCGGGCACCGCTGCTGCAAAGGACACAGGGAGCCGGAGTCATCGCGCGGAGGCAGCCGACCTCCAGCACTGGCGATCGCTGGCGCTGGCGGGGCGTTTCGACGAGGCGAGCCGTGGGCTGAGGGCACACCTGCACAGGACGCAGGGAGACACGGACGCCTGGTCCCTGCTGGCGGATTGCGAGCGGAAGCAACAGCGATGGCCCCAGGCGGTGGATGCCTACCGGAAGGTCATCGACCTGGCTCCGGGCGCGCAGGCGGGCAGGGCCAGGTTCCGGGCGGCGGCCATCCTCGCAGACCGGATGGGGGACCACCAGGGCGCTGCGGCACTCCTGGAGCAATACCTGGCGGGCAACGACAAGGGGATGCGGGGCGAGGCCATGGTGCGTCTCGGCACCGCCTGGCTGGCCATCGGCAGGACACAGGATGCCCAGCGCGTGCTCACCCGGGTGTGCGCCGAGTTCGCCGGCACCCCCGAAGGGAAAAGGGCCGGAGAGCTGCTCGAATCCCTGAATGCGAAAGACGCAATTTAAACACATTCGGTTGATTGGGGCTGGTATGGTTCTTCCATGGAATGCACCCGCACAATCCCCCTTGCCGCCCTGGCGCTCATCGCCACCGTGGGGTGCGCCTCCGATGTGTTCGTGGATGACCTCGGCGAAGGGGAGGGGGATACCGGCAGCACCGACCTCGCTTCCCTGTGCACCACCGGCGCCGCCGAAGGAGCCCCGCCGACCCCGGCCGACATCGTCATCGCCATGGACAACTCCGGCGGGATGGACGACGAGGCCGCCCTTGTACAGGAACACCTGCCCGAATTTCTCTCCGGCCTGCGCCGGGCCGGCGTGGATGCCCGGATCACCCTCATCACCTCGCCGTTTCCGGGAACGGAAGAAAGGGAGAAGAACGGCATCTGCCTGCCCGCACCGGAAGGGAGCGGGGCGTGCCCCGACGACTCCAATCCGCCCCTCTATGTCCATGTGCCCGCCGTCATCGAGAGTCGCGACGCCCTTTCGGTGATCGCGGATACCCATGGCCAGTGGCGCGCCCGGCTCCGGGAAGGGGCCGATGTGCACTTCCTGCTCATCTCGGATGACAATGCCGACGACACGGCGGCGGATTTCATCGGCTGGATGGCCGACGCCACCCCTCCTTTGACCGATTTCCACTTTCACACCATCAGCGCGTCTCAGGACAAAAGAATCGCCTGCGAGGCGGACCCCCTCTCCCCCTGCTGCACGTTCGCCGCCAGGGAGGGGACCGTGTACCGGGAGCTGGCCGAACTCACCGACGGCACCTGGTCCGACTTCTGCGACCACGACTTCTGGGCCTCTTTCGAGGCCATCTCCGCGGCCATTGTTCTGCTGAGTTGTTCTTTTGAAAACGTGCCGGTCGGCTGAAGGGCTACTCGACGGATACGTCCACCTCATATGTGCAGTCGTACGAGAAGCCGATCTGGCCCACTGCCGGAGTGTAGTGGGTCCGCTGGGTGTACAGGCGCACCTCCAGCTCGATGAAGTGCCCCTCCGGGAGGTCCGTCGGGAGCGCCACCGGGGATGCATCGGTGGGCACGCGCACCACCGTGTACCAGTCCGCCGTCCGCAGGTCCGCCTTCTGGTCCGCGGTCCTGGCGCGGATGATGAAGTGCGTTCCCTCGGGGGTGTCGGCGTTGAAGGCAATCTCCCGCCATCTGGTGGAGGAGTTGTTGCACACATCGAAAACCTGTCGGTACCACCCTTCCTTGGTGGCATAGTTGCGCAGGTTGTACCCGATCATGTCGGAGTACACGTAGGGCCCTTTCCCCACCGGCACGATGTCTGCCTGCTCTGCCACCTCGATGGTCCCATCGTCGTTCCGCGTCACCACCAGCCGGCTGGCGCACCCCATGTCCCCCGCATCGGTGATACACCCGCTGCCGGAGATGCCCCATACGTGGCCTGAAAAATCAATCGCCGCGCCGGTCCCTTTTTCTGCGGCCACATCGCTGCTTCCGAGGAAGTACGGCCCGGACCAGGCATCCTCTGCCGGGAACCGGTCCGGATCCACCAGGTAGATTTCGGAGTTGCCCGAGGTGTCAATCGCCCACACGAACCCGTCCACGTCCACGGCAATGCCCCGGAAGCTGTCGGACACCACCAGCGAATCCCATGTGCCGCCCGCCATGGAGGGCGCAGGTCCCGGCTGGTACCGCCACACGCTGCCGTCGTTCTTGGTGGCAATCCAGATGTAGCCGTTGTCGTCGATGGCAATCCCGTAGGGTTCCACGGGCCCTTCCCCGTTGGGGCCGAGGGCCGCGGTCATCTCGCCGGTGGCGGTATCCATCCAGTACACCCCGTCCAACCCGGAGCCGCCCCGCCCGGAAATCCAGATCCGGCCGTCTTTGTCGAGCACAAACCCGTAGGGCGAAACATTGAGGCTGCCGTTCTCGCCGTCGAACGGGCCGTACGCGACGATGGTTTCGCCGGTGTTGCCATTCAATTTGAAGATGGTATTGCTGTCCCGGCATCCAATCCACACGTGGCCGTTGTACTCAAAGTCCTGCCCGGTTTCCGCGGTGGATGCCACGCCCCTCGGCCCTTCGCACGGGAGATCATCTTCGTCAAACAGATGGGTCCACACCACGCACTCGTCGGTGGACTGCCCCTCCGGCACGTAAGGGTCATCGGCCCCGGCGCGGGGATACACGTCGGTGGGCCCCGAGGATGTCTCAATGGTGCCGTTGCCGTTCCGGTCCACGCACCTGTCCGGACTCCCGGCAATCTTGGTCACGCTGGAGGGCTTGTTCCGGTTGCCCACAAACACATCTCCGGCCAGGTCCACGCTCGTGCGGGACGGATCGGCAGCGTCCGAGTTCCCCGAGTGGTAGCGCGCCACTTCCACAAGCGCCGTGGTGTCCACCATGGAGACCGTTCCCTCTTCGGAATTGGAGACCCACAGGGGGTTGCCCGCAAGTCCTTCGCTGTTGAGGATGAGCCGCCCGATCTGGTCGGTGGAGACGCTGTCGGAGTTGGTGTCGTCGGGGGTGTACTCGTTGGGGGTCTGCGGCCCCATCGTGGAATCCGGGTCCCAATCCCCTTCGATCTCCACAGAAATATTGTCCCAGTCCGGTTCCGGTGGAATATCCTCCAGGTCGTCCGTTCCCTCCCCGTCAATGTCCCCGTCACTGTCACTGTCACTGTCGCCGTTGCCGTCGCCGGAACTTGAGTCCGAGCAACAGACGAACAGCAATCCCAGTGACAGGAACAGAATTATCGTGGCGTAAATGCGCATGGCTCTCTCCTTGTTGGTGGAATTGATATCCGGCCATTTCACAGGCCGCCAAAAACGTTCCATTTATTTTTCAGGAGGGCTGGATTTCAGCCCCGGTCGGGCAACCCCACCCGGGAAAGCGGCGCCTTCCTCGGCGAAGAACTGGAGACGGCCGGCGTCAGCATCGGCGACGTTGTGGAAGAACTCTCTGCCAGTGGCACCCCGTGGTATTCCGCACAGCTCACCTGGCAGCGCCACTGACCGCCGGAATCCTTCCGGGAATCAGAACAGGGGGACGCCCAGTTTTTGGGCAGCGGCCGTGAGGCGCCGATCCTGCGTGGCCAGGGGCAGTTCCCGGCGGAGGGCCAGTTCCAGGAAGGATGCGTCATAGCTCGACAACCCCATGCGCCGCGCACAGTCGATGACATCGCCGAACAGGATGTCGGCGGTCTGTCCCACCACGAAGATCGGCAATGCACCGAGCAGGCGGGTGAACTGGCGGCTTCCGGCTTCGTCCATGCGGCCCCGGCGCTCCGCCATCAGAAGGACATTGGCCACTTCGAGGGGCCAGATGGCGGGCACCAGCGCCTCAAACCGGGTCAGCTCGTCCAGGGCCCGTTCGCCGCAGGGGCTGGTTTCGTCGGCAAAGCACCACGACATCGCCACGGAGGTATCGAGGACAAAGCGGCCCATCTACCGGCGGCCCTCCTCGATCAGGTCCCGCAGAGACAGGTTGCCCAGGGTGTGGCTTGCACGGAATGACTTCAAGCGTTCGATGATGTCGGCCGGGTTCTCCAGGTGCTCCCGGGCCGGCGGCACCAGGACGGCCACCGGTACACCGTGCCGGGTGATGGTGATGCGCTCTCCGCGACCCACGCGTTCGAGCAGCTGCGACAGATGGGTTTTGGCTTCATAGGCCCCGATCGATTCCATGGCGTGCCTCCGATGTCAGACCAGATGAAGACCAGTTTAGGATTCGAATGCGGTGATGTCAATGCAGGGGCTGATCGGCCTTAATAAAAGGTCGCGCGTTCGTCGCGCAGGCGGTTCATCACGGCACTCCAGTAGTCGTCTGCCCACGGCAGTTCGCGCAGGGCCGATGGCGGCAGGAATCGCTCCATTTCTTTTCGAAAGTCGGCGGCGTGCTTTTTACCCGCCAGATCTGCAAGCCGCGCATCGAGTGAAACGAAAAATGCCGACAGGGCCAACCCGCGATCTTCGATTTTCGCGTGCAGCAGGGCTGGTTCGAGCCTTTGTCGTTGCCGCAGGAGCCACAGGATGTCCCACACATCGCGGTATTGAACCCGGTTGGGCCGCAGGGCGAGCGCCAGCCATTTGTCGGCGAGGATTTCTTCGCGCGATTGCGCGCGGATGACGAGGGCGTCCGTTCCCATGTCCACACCGTAGTGGTTGCGCAGAAGGACCGGCACGGCGGAGTGGCTGTTCACTGCGCAGACATCAATGTGTATCCGTTGCTGCGGCAGATCGGGCTGCGTCGGTCGGGTGACGAGCCGCATTTTCCAGGTGGCCACATTGCCCGACTGGCGAACCGGTGCGCTGACACTCACCGGCAGTCCGTACCGCTCCGCCAGCGTTTCTTCGAGGACCCGGGGAAGCGACCCGAACGCCGCGGGATCAAATTCCGCTCCCCCGGTGAAGTCGAGATCCTCGCTGAGTCTGACGGCACCATAGCAGGCCCGCAGACAGGTGCCGCCGATGAACGTCAACCCCGCCAGGAGTCCCGCACGACTCAGCTCCCTCAGGATGTCGTGATGCAACAGCTCTTTTTCGACGGCCGGCCGCACAGTGCCGAGCGCCGCCTGCGACAGCAGCGCCTGGTTCACCAGTTGATCGAACAGGTTCATGGGCTACTCCTCCACATTGTGCGTCGCCTCATCGACGAGGCCGGTGTTCCGGCGCGCCCGGCGCATGTCGGCAAGGGCCCGGGAAACCGTGGCGCGGAAACACCGCACCGACGGATCGTACACGACATCTGTGGCGAGGCTCGCCGGACTCCTGCGCGTATGGACAAATTCGATGACGCCTCGGTCGCCACAGGAAATCACGTTCGAACGCCCCGTGGACATCAGGGTCAGTCGCGACAGCGGCACCTGCGAAAGGATGCCCGCATCGCTCAGCGCGGTCTCAAGGCTGATGTAGTTGAAGTGATGGGGTCGCAGGCGGCAGGCGGTGCGCAGAAGGATTTCATCTGCCGCAAAGAGCGCGCCGGGCAGCAGGTAGATGCCGCGGCAGACACGGAGGAGCTCGCCGCTTTTTTCGAGACGCGCGAGCACCGAGCGGAAGGCGCCGTCGCCGATTCCGGGTACGAGCGCGCGCAAATCCGCTGCGGCGAAAATCCTTTCCCGGGCCGACGGCTCCATTCTCAGGAATCGCGTGATCGTGCGCGTGGGTTGCATGAAATAAATATACATAAAGTTTTATTTAGTGCAACTTAATGTGCACTTTCAGGGCCCGCGCGGCGCTGATTACTTCGCCGGAATCGCTGGGAGTGATGTTTTTCGGTTCTTCGACAAGAGGATCGATTTCGGGTATGCTGGCGCCCGACAACCCCGATGAACGATTGCCGGGTTGGTGGCGTCATGGTTGATATATTTTGTGCCGATAAGAGTTTCATCTCCGGACATGACAAATTTCCCAATGATTTCAAGGGTTGCTTGAAAAGTGCACGGGCGTGCACTATTCAAGGGACGATGCATCAACGGATATCATGAAGCCTTCGCTGCACCACATGGGACTGTACGGCATCCTGACCCATCCGACGGTGGGTTATGAGCGACTGGCGGCGGTGATGGTGGATGCGGGCCTGCGGATCATCCAGCTGCGGATGAAGGATGCCCCGGGGGATGAGGTCCGGCGCACGGCGGACCGGTTGCGGGCTGTCATTCCCTCCAGCGTGGCGTTCATCATCAATGACGACCCGGTCATCGCAGCGGAATCGGGCGCGGACGGGGTCCATCTGGGGCAGGGCGACATGCCGTACGTGCAGGCCCGGGCCCTGCTGGGCAGCGAG
>JAKQNG010000293.1 GCA_029565915.1 Deltaproteobacteria bacterium | reverse complement strand
TTTCGGTGTCGACGGTTTCGGTGTCGACGGTTTCCGTGTCATAACCGGTGCAGTCGCCCTGGCCGGCGCAGTCCAGGGCGCAGGCATCGCACACCACGCAGAGATCCACTGCCCGGGCCAGGGCCACCGCCTCGGGAGTGGAGGCGGCCACACAGTCGTTGTAACAGGTCGTCCAGTCCGGCGCGCTGTCGCAGGCGGGCCAGGTGCACGCGATGAATGCGGCGCAGCCGGTGTCATTGGCGCAGGCCTGTTCGGCTTCCCAGCAGGGTCCGCCCTCGGCGATGGCGCAACTGTAACAGGTTCCCCAGCAGTCATTGGCACCGTCGCATGCGCTTCCCGGATCCGTGTCTGTATCTGTGTCGGAGTCTGTGTCGGAGTCCGTGTCGGTGTCCGTGTCGGTGTCCGTGTCGGAGTCTGTGTCGGTGTCGGTATCGCTGTCACCGTCGGTGTCGCTGTCCGTGTCGGTGTCGGAATCGGTGTCCGTGTCGGAGTCCGTGTCGGAGTCGGTGTCCGTGTCGCTGTCCGTGTCTCCATCCAACTGGGGCGGTCCGGCGGTTTCGGCCGAACACGCGGTCAGCAGGGCAAGGATAGACAAGGGGAGTGCCGGAAAGGCCAGATTCACTGTTCTCATGGAAACGTCCTTTTTTAATCGGCCGCGGGTCAGCATCCGCGGGCTTGAAAAGAAGGTTACCATGTTCCTGTAAGATGGACGGAATAAATCAGCGGGATGTACGAAAATTATCGGGAAAGGTTTATCGAATGCCGTTCTTTTCGGCATTCGGACAGCCGAGCTGCACGCCCGTGGGGTTTCCGTTGATTTCGATGACCTTGAACTCCACCCGCCGGTTTTCTTCCCACGCGGCTTCCGTGCTCTCCTCGATGACCGGGCAGTACTCGCCATAACCCTCGTGGGCCATCTTGCCGCGATCCACGCCCTTGTCCGCCAGATAGCGGTAGACCGCCGCGGCCCGCCGCTGGGTCAGCTTCAGGTTATACCGGTCATTGCCCCGCTCGTCGGCGTGTCCCTGAATCTGGATCTTCGTGATCTGGGGGTTGTTGTTGATGGTGGCCGCCACCTCGTTGAGGATGTTGAACGAAATCTCCATGATCTTGTCGGAGTTGTACTCAAAGTACACCTTCTTCAGGATCATGAGGGAGCTGTTGGTCACCACCACGTTGCCCTGGTCCGGGCATCCGTCTTCGTCCTCAGACCCGTTGTAGGTCTCCGGTTCGTCGGGACAGCTGTCGTTGATGTCCACGATGCGGTCCATGTCCCGGTCCGCCGTGGCCGAGGGACCGGCGCTGGCCGAGCCCACGTATTCTTTTTCTTCGGGGCAGCCGTCCTCATCCCGATCGCCGTCCTTGTCCTCGGGTACGATGGGGCACTTGTCCACTTCGTCCTTGATGCCGTCGCCGTCCATGTCGTGCTCGGGGCAGCCGTCCTGATCGTCGATGCCGTTCAGGTCTTCGGGGTCGTCCGGGCAGGCGTCGTCCTTGTCGAAGATGCCGTCGCCGTCCCGATCAAGTTCATCGTCCCGCACGCGCAGATCCATGGACGGCTCGTACCAGAAGCCCAGGAACATCCGGTGCTCCATGTTCTGCAGGGAGTAACCCGATTCCGTATCGGCGATGGGAATGCCGTGGGCGTATCCGGCCATCAGGTAGGAGCTTTCCTCGATGTAGAATTTGAAGGCGCCCAGGGCTTCCATGGAGAGGTAGCTCAGGTTCCCCATCTGGTTGATCATCTGGTTGCCGTAGAACTCCAGCACCAGGTCCATGAGGCCGGGCCAGATGTTGAAGCTCTGGCCGAGGCCGAAATAGATGGCCGGGCCGTAGTGGAAGAGCAGGGTGTTGGTTTCGTTCCAGTTCAGGTAGTTGTCCTGCGATGCCTTGTCTCCGTCCAGGGGCAGGCGGATGCCGAAGTTCAGGCCCACCCGGTACCAGATGGCGGGCTCCGAATCGACGATGGCCTTGAAGACGAACGCGCCGCCGCCGGGTTCGCCGGTGAGCAGCTCGGATTTTCCCGAGGGAATGAGGTACTGGGCGATGAACGCGAGGCCCACCGGGTGCCAGTCGGACCGGAATGCCTGGGCTTTGATGTGCAGGCCGATGTCGCCGAAGGTGCCCTTGTTGGACCAGTAGGACTGTACCTGGAAGCCTTCGGGATCGAGTTCGTAGAATTCGCCGAAGGGCACCATGATGGGAATCTGCAGGCCCACGGCCACCCGGTCCCACAGGCCGAAGTTGGCCTGGAAGCGGGCGCTGATCATCCGGTCGAGGATGACGTGGTTGTACGGGTCGAAGTCGTCGGTGCCCTGTCCGGTCTGTTCCACCGAAATCCACGAATGGAAACCGAAATCCAGCAGCAGGCCCAGGGAGAAGGCCAGGTGGGGCAGCACCGGCGAGCCGTCCATGGTAATGTGGCCCTTGGTGTCCACGGCGGGATCGAAGAGGGACTGGACCATGCCCTGATTGCTCCGCAGGAGGTTGTCTTCGTCGGCGACGGACGTCATCGGCGAAATAAGGAGGCAGAGGGCGAGGAGTATTGCAGATCCGATTGTTACCTTCGTGCGCATCAGCAGCAGTCCCTTTCCATGGATTGAAAATATCGACGCGATCTTAGCGGTATTCCGGTTGATTTACAAATACTTAATGTGGATGAGGGGCAGGCGCGGGAAGGCTGTGCGCCCCTTACATGAGGGCGTTTTTTACCAGCATGTCCATGTCCGCCGGATCCACGCCGATGGCCGTGGCGACCCGGTCGAGGATCTGCCGTTCGGTCTTTGAGAGTTCGCCGTCCGCGGCCACCGCCATGATCAGCTCCACCACCAGGGCGTTTGTGTTGTCGAATCCGGAGATGCCCGCCACCAGCTCGGCCGGGTCTTCGTCGAAGTTCCGGGCCATCACTTCTTTTTTCTGTTCGTCCGAGAGGCCGTATTTTGCCATCAGGTCGTTGATGAAGGCCCGCTCCGCGTCGGTCACCTGCAGGTCGGACAGGATGGCGTGGGAAACCACTTTGCAGATCCGGATTTTATCGTTCGTGTCCATTGCCGGCGTCTCCTTGTAAATGAGGTGCTCCGTTCTTGTCACATTCCCGCGCTTTTTTCAATTTGAAAGGGCGATTCAGGGGCATATCAAGTCGAATGCGCGGAAGGGATCGACGTGCGCAGCGGAACCGCAGGAATCGGTGGCGTTCTGCCAGAAGTTCGTGTTCAACGAGTAGGTGAAGCTTTTGATTTGACTCCACAGATCGCAGAGCAGGCAGTAGGGCAGGAGTGGATTGGCGGTGACGTTGACCTGTCCGAGGACGCCGGTGAGGGGTTCCAGACCATGCAGGGTCAGGAGCTGGTCATTGCCGGAGATTTCCAGATTTTTCGAGATCATGATGATTCCCTGAAGACCGTCGAGGTCGGCCAGCGCACTGTTGTCGCGAATCGCGATGTCTTCGCCGACAGTGGTCAGGTGCCCGAGTGCGGTGAGATGGACCAGGGCATCATTGTCGGAAATCGTCAGATTGCCGTTAATGGCGGTAATTCCCTGAAAACCGTCGAGACTGGTCAGGGAATCGTTGTTGTCGATGGTCAGCGTGCCGAAAAAACTGGTGAGGTGCTGAAATCCCGTCAGGTCTGCCAGCAGGGGGTTGTCCTGCACGCGGAGTCCGGCCGGGCCCATGGCGCCGATGGACGTCAGATGGCTCAGGGCGTCAACGTTTTCCAGATGCGTATTCCCATAAATGGTCACTGAGACACCCACGGACGTGAGGTTTTCGAGCCCCGCCAGATCGACGATGGCCGGGTTCATCGAGATGTCGAGACTCTGGGAGAGGGAGGTCACCTTCGTGAAGCTTCCGATTCCGGTCAGCGAGGGGTTGTCCTGAATCGTCAGGGATTGTGTGACCCGCAACTGATGGATGCCGTTCAGGTTTGTCAGACTGAGGTTTCGTTCGATCCAGATGGAATCGATGGGGCCGATGGCGTTCTGGAGCCCTTCGAGGTTGCTCAGCAGGGGGTTGTCCCGGATGGATATACTCTTGCCCACGATCTGCAGGTTCTGGAGTGCATCGATGTGCGCCAGCCGGGGATTGTTGGAGATGGTCAGGTAGTTCTTCACGACCGACAGGTTTTCCAGTCCGGTGAGGGTTTTCAGGACGGCATTGTTGCGGATGCTGACGTCCTGATGGACGTTGCGCAGGTTCGGCAGGCCGGACAGGTCTGTCAGCTCTTTGGTGTCGTATACGAAGAGACGCCCCTTAATGTCGACGAGGTGGGGAAACTGCAGTTCTTTCAGGTGTTCAGCGGTGATGATCAGATCGCCTTCGATGCAGGTGTAGGGTTGGCACGCGGCCATGTCGTCCTGATTCTCGACGAGGCAGTCTCCGGGATAGCAGTCGTCGTCGGCATCGCTGTCGCTGTCGGAATCGCTGTCAGAGTCTGAGTCGCTGTCGGAATCGCTGTCAGAGTCTGAGTCGCTGTCCGAATCGGAGTCGCTGTCGGAATCGGAATCGCTGTCGGAGTCGCCGTCGCTGTCGGAGTCGCCGTCACTGTCGGAATCGCTGTCGATGTCGATGTCGGAATCGCTGTCGGAGTCGGAATCGCTGTCAGAGTCGGCATCGCCGTGTGGTGCTTGCTCTGTGTCGGATTCCAGCCCGGAACTGGCGCGGTAGCAGGCGCTGGTGAGCAACGACAGGACCAATATTGAAAACCGGTAAAAATAGACTGCAGGCATTTTGTGTGACTCCCGTTAACGTTGAATGAATGGATTAATCGTACCCAAAGCCGATGGGGAAGTCGATGGCGGAATGAAAGGGCGTTACGCGGGGGGCGGGTCGAGATATCCGATGTCGGGCAGGTTGCGGTAAAGCCCCGCGTGGTCGAGGCCGTAGCCCACCACAAAGCGATCGGCGATTTCGAAGCCGCGGTAGTCAATGGTGACGGGCACCCGGGCGGCCGTCGGCTTGTGCAGAAGGGCCGCGAGGGACACGCTGGAGGGACTGCGGGTTTCCAGGTTCTTGCGCAGGTAGTCGATGGTGAGCCCCGAATCCACAATGTCTTCGATGATGAGGATGTGCTGTCCCTCCACGGGATGCTTCAGGTCCATGGTGATTTCCACCACGCCGCTGGTGGATGTGCGGTCGCCGTAGGAGCGCAGTCCGATGAACTCCACGTGCAGGGGCAGGGCGATGTGGCGGATGAGATCGGCCGCGAAGATAAAGCTGCCCTTCAGTACGACGAGGGCCGTCAGCGGACGGTCGGCAAAGTCCCGCGTGATGTCCCGTCCGAGCTGGGCCACCCGATCATCGATGTCTGCCGCGCGGATGAGGGGAACGTAGTTTTCGGGGGCGCGGGGACGCATGTCAGCGTCCGGCGTTCAGGTTGCGGTGGATGCGGGCCATGGGATCCGCGGACGTGTCCGGGACAAAGGGTTCGCCGGTGATCTGCTCGGCGGCGGCGATGTAGCGGCGCGCCGCTTCCACCTTCACCTCGTCGGGAATGGCCGGAATCGGCCCGTCTCCCGTGAAGTTGCGCTCGGTCTTCAGCCACATGCGGACATATTCCTTGTCCAGACCCCGGGGCGTTTCTCCGGCCGCGAAATGCGCCTCGTAGGAATCCGCCTGCCAGAAGCGCGACGAGTCCGCCGTGTGGATTTCGTCGATGACGACGATGCGGCCGTCCTTTGTGCGGCCGAACTCGTACTTGGTGTCCACGAGGATGAGCCCCTGCTTCGCGCAGTGGGCGGCGCCCGCGTGGAACAGGTCGAAACTCATTTTTGCCATGGTGTCGAAGTCCGCCTCGGAAATCCGCCCCATGGCCAGCAGTTCGTCCCTCGAAACCGACACGTCGTGGTCGCCTTTTTCGGCTTTGGTGGACGGCGTGAGGATGGGTTTTTCCAGCTTCTGGTGGATGCGCAGGCCGTCGGGCAGAGGATTGCCGCAGAAGTTCCGCACGCCCTTTGCGTAGTGGGTCCAGATGGAGGTGGAGGTGGAGCCCGTGATGTAGGCGCGCACCACCATCTCGACGGGCATGGGTGCGCAGTCGAGCACCACCATCACCGCCGGATCCGGTGTGGCGACGAGGTGGTTGGGCACGATGTCCTTTGTCTTTTCAAACCAGAAGGCCGCCATCCGGTTCAGCACCTGTCCCTTGAAGGGAATGGTGCCGAGCACGCGGTCAAAGGCGCTGATGCGGTCGCTCGTGACGATGTAGCGCTTTCCATCCCTGACATACGAGTTGCGGACCTTGCCCTTCTGGGCAGGGCCGAAGCCGTCCAGCAGCGGATCGTCCAGGGTGCGGGTCAGGCCTTCGCGAAGTACGGATTCATCAACCATGGTGCTCTCCTTCAACAGGCGCCCCGACGGGCGCGGTGCAATTTTTGCCTTATACGATAATCAGCGGGACGGGTCTACATGCGGTTCCACCACCGGTGGCGATGCGGTGGCGAGCGATGTCTTTGTCATGCTCCTGAACTTGCGACTGGTCAGCCCTCCTTCAAATCCATCCCGGGCGGGGGACCCCATCCGTGAAAACGGAAGCTGTTTTTCTGTTTCACCGGACCGCCGCGCAGAAGACATGGACGCAGCAGAAATCTCCGAAATCACCGGCCTGTCCATCGAAGACATCGAACAACTCTGATTCTTCCCTCATTCTGTCCAATCACAGCAGCAGGAGACTGACGGCCATGACCGCCATGCCGGCCACCACGCCGACGATGGCCGTGTGACCCTTGCCGTATTCCCGGGCCGTGGGGAGCAGCTCGTCAAAGGAGATGAAGACCATGATGCCGCCCACCGCGGACAGCATGCCCCCCACCAGGGCGTCCGATAAAAAGGGCAGCAGCAGCAGGTAGACGAGGAGGGCGCCAAAGGGTTCCGCGAGGCCCGACAGCAGGGCGTAATTGACCGCGCGCCGACGACTGCCCGTGGCAAAATAGATGGGCACGGCCACGGCAATTCCCTCGGGAATGTTGTGGATGGCCACCGCGATGGCAATGGAGCCGCCGAGGGACGTGTCCGTGAGGGCCGAGGCGAAGGTGGCCATGCCTTCAGGAAAGTTGTGGATGCCGATGGCCAGGGCGGAGAGGAGCCCCACCCGGGCCAGGACGCGACCGTCCTGCACACAGGGAGATTGTTTGTCCCCGCAGCGGGCGAGGGCCATGTCGCTGGAGGAAATGGCCTGGTGGGGGTTGGCCGGCTCCGGCACCAGTCGATCGATGATGGCGGACACCGCAATGCCCAGAAAGAAGAAGAGAGTCCCCAGCCATCGCCCTCCGCCGTCGCCGAAGCAGGTTGCCATGAGGGACTGTCCGGAGGGCAGCAGCTCCACCATCGATACGTACACCATTACGCCGCTGGAAAAGCCGAGCCCGAAGGAGAGCACGGTCATGTCCGGCCGTCGGACAAAGACCGCCAGGGCGCCCAGCACCGTGGCCAGCCCGGCGAACAGGGTCAATCCCATGGCGATGAGCACCTGCGAATCCATGGCGGAGTGCATACCACACAGCAAAAAAAAGAGCACTTTCTCCTGCCTGTCGGACGGCCGCGACAGATTTTGTCTGGTCAATGGTGTTTCATCGTGTCAACAGTTGAAAACAGACAAGGAGCGGACATGGACATACTCGGCTTTATCTTCGGGGGACTCGTCGGGGCGCTCATCGGATTTCTGCTGGGACGCCACCGGGGACGGATCGCAGTGGACGAACAGGTTTCTGCAAAAGTGGCGCTGGAAAAGTCGCTGCTGGCCACGCAGAAGGACCTGGAGTTCGCCCGCGCGGGGGCGGCGCAGGCAGAGCAGCAACAGCAGCAGATGGTCCGGACGTTTGAAAATCTGAGCAACCGCTACCTGGAGCAGGCGGGCGGCCGGCTGCGGGAGCAGAACAGCGAACAGCTGACGGCGCTGGTCAATCCGCTGAAGGAGCGCATCCGGGAGTTTCAGGATCGGGTGGATGCCACCAACAAGGAAGACATTGAGCGGACGGCGGCGCTGAAAAACCAGATCGAACTTCTGTCATCCCTGAACAACACCATCACGGAAGAAACCCGCCGGTTGACGACGGCCCTGCGGGGCGACAACAAAATGGTGGGCAACTTCGGCGAACTGATCCTGCGCCGTCTCTTCGAAGCCTCCGGCCTGCAGGAAGGAACTGGGTTCACCGAGCAGGGAAAAGGGCTGGAGCTGCGCACCGAAGAGGGCAGGCGACAGCAGCCGGACTTCATCGTGCATCTGCCGGAACACCGCTGCCTCATTGTGGATGCGAAGATGTCCCTGCAGTCCTGGACCGCCTTTGTCAATGCGGCGGATGATCAGCGGGAAAATGCCCGGCGCGACTTCATCGCCTCCGTGGCAGCGCATATCCGGGGGCTCGGCGAAAAATCCTATGAACAGCTCCACGGCCTGCCCCACAACCCGGAGTACGTGATCCTCTTCATGCCCATCGAGCTGTCCTTCATCGAAGCCGTCCGCCCGGACAGCGGCCTCTACGAATCGGCCCTGGAAAAGCGCATCATCCTGGCGGGTCCCACCACGCTCATGGCGGTCCTTCGCACGGTTGCCCATGTGTGGCGGCAGCAGGATATCGGAACCAACGCGCAGCGCATCGCCGAAGAGGCGGGCAGCCTCTACGACAAGTTTGCCGGATTCCTGGACAGCATGGCCGCCATCCGCAAATCGATCGATCAGACCGGGGACGCATATGACGAAGCGATGAAGCGCCTGCAGTCGGGACGGGGCAACGTCATTGGCCGGTTTGAAAAAATCCGGAAGCTCGGCGCGAAAAACACCCGCCAGATTGAAGAGCGGTTTCTGCCTGTGGACGACGAGTGATGTCGTCCGGGCGGATTTCAGTTTCACTGTACATTCCGTGGTCCGACAGTTACAATACGGTCAAAATTCACAAGGGAGGTTTTCATGAATTCGCTCTTCTGTAAATGGTCTGCACGGATCGCCCTCGGGCTCCTGCTGGTTCTGGCCGCCGCGGGATGCAACGACGAAGACAGTGGCAGCAGTGACGCCGATTCGGACGGGGACACGGACAGCGATGGCGACAGCGATGCCGACTCGGACGGAGACAGCGACAGCGATGCCGACACGGACGCCGACAGCGATGTCGATGGCGACTCGGACGCCGACAGCGACAGCGACGCCGACAGCGATAGCGATGGCGACTCGGACAGCGACTCGGACAGCGATGCCGACACGGACCCGGACATTCCGGTTTCCACCGTGCTGACCCCGTTTGACGCCGACGAAGCGGATCAGACGTTTCCCGGCACCTGGGACATCTCCTACGGTAAAACGCCGGAAATCGTCGTTGCCGTCAACGGCGAAGCCCTCGACGTTCTGGCTCAGGACTACACCACGGAAGGCGTCTACCACGCGGTGCTGCTTCACATGCGCCCCTCCGGTGACGGATGGAAGGTGACGGAGGCGCTCACGGACCTGCCCATGCTCGATCGCATCATGGGCCTCGACAACGATGCGGACGGCAACCGCTACTACGCCACCGGCGCGGCGGAGGACGACGCGGTCAACACGGAGTACCCGGGACTTGACGAATACCGCACGGACGTGGTGCGGGTCATCAAGGTGGATGCGGACGGAACCGTCCTGTTCAACATCGATCTGGACATCGCCCGCCACGAATTCGATGACGGCGCCGGCAAGCTGATCAACCCCATGACCGCCTCCAGTGCCCGCCTCGCCGTGGGCGGCGGAGAAATTGCGGTGGTCCACGGCATCAACGGCGATCCGGACTGGGAGATCGAAGGCACGCGCCATCAGATGGTGGCCCAGACCTGGCTCGACGCGGCGACCGGTGCCATCGAACGCACGGGCTCCATCTGGTGCAGCCATTCCTTTGACCAGCGCCTGCTGTACGACGGCGAGGGCATTGTGCAGATGTTCCTCGGAGACGCCTACCCTCGTCAGGTGGTCGTGGGACGCAATCACGACGATTTTCCACTGATGTACATCAAAGGGGCCCTCGGACAGAACCGCACGTGGACCCAGCTGGGCGACATCGCCCTCATCGAAGGGCACGCGACGCTGCGCTACATTGGACTCTTTGCCACTGAAAACACGGCCACTGCGGGGGATGCCCAGGTGAACGGCGCCAGCAATCTGGCCATCGCCCGCCTGACGGATGCGGGAACGGCCATGGACACCACCCTGCCGGATACCCAGTCCGTCAACTCTTCCGGAACCGACCGTACCAACCGTCTCCGCTGGCTCACCGCCTACACTGATGAGTCCTTTGAACACGCGGTGAGACCCAAACTGGTGCCCATCGGAAACAACCAGTACGTGGTGCTCTGGGAGCACTGGCGCAGTGAAGAAGTGGAGAACCAGTGGGGCTGGAGCGAATGGCAGGGCGATTTCTACGGCGTGTACGGCATGGTCATCGACGAGAACGGCGACGTCATCGCGCCGGCGACGCTGCTGACGGAAGACGCCCACCTCCACCGGGGAGACGATGCGTTCACCTACGACGGGCAGGCCGGATGGATGACCGGCGATCGGGAAAGCCGGGAACTCCACCTCCACCTGGTCGGCGCCGATCTCTCCTACCAGCGCATTGTCATCGATTGATGGGGTTGATGGACCTTTTTTATCAACGGAATATACCTTTTCGTCCGGCCCCGGCAATCCCTGAGCCGGCCGTTCCGGTTCTGTCTACAATGTCTTTGAAATCGGGCAGATGACCGCATATTTGATGATTGTGCGGGAACGAACCAGGGTGTTACAGTGCCGTCACCGAACTGACGGACCAAACGATAGATTGAGGTGTGCATCATGAACAAAAGAGGATTTCTGGTTTTTACGGTGGCAATGCTCCTGACAGCGGCCCTGAGCGGTTGCGCGGGGTCCAAAGAAGAGAAAGTCTATGCCACGGAGCCCACGGGTGAGTATGAGATCACCTACCTGCTGACCGAGTTCGAACGCATCAGCAACCGCAATGCGGAAGGCCACCACACGGTGGACGCCCTGGGTCAGACGTCGGTCGCCGGCTACTTTTACACCTATGAGGATCCGGCACAGACGATTGATGACATGAATCCGTTCCCGGCCCAGGATCCCCGCTGCACGACCTGCAATGCGGAAATCGTGGCAGCGTATCCGGAAGCCCAGTGCTGCACGGAGGAGCAGGTTGCTGCCGGCATTTCTGTCTGCCCGACAACCAGTTCGTTTCTGGCCAAGCCCGCATCCTGCGACGTGACCACCGGTATCAAGGAAGTGCCGGAAGCGTCCCGGTGGCGGGCGGACAGCACCCGGTCCTTCTTCATGACCGGCCTGACCGCTGGAGAGGGCGTCGGCTTCGGCATCTATTTCTCCGACGACGAGGACATGTCCAGCGAGGGCGGCAAGTTCCCCCGGGCGCTGGGCGACACGGGAGCCGAGGGCATCACTTTCTGGGCAAAGGGCAATGCGGACATCGAAGTGTCCCTGAACATGCCCGAGTGCGCTCCCCTCACGGACGGCGGGCTCTGCGACGAGGATGCCGGCGAGAAATGCTACGATTTCCACAAGGTGGCCTTCAAGCTGGACGGCACCTGGCGGGAATACTGGGCCAAGTGGAGCGAGTTCAAGCAGACGGGTTGGGGCATCCAGGCAGCCCTCGATCCCAACCGGTTCATCAACATCCAGTTCAAGGTGGTTGCCCCGGCCACCGGGTCGCAGCCGTTTGACGTGTGGCTGGATCACCTCGGATTCTACGGCGGAGATGTCTGGGATCACACGGCGTATTTCTTTGACGGCACGGAAGCGCCCGTGGACACGGTCCCCGAAGATTCGGACACGGTGGACACGGCGACCGACGACACAGATACGGCCGACTCGGAGAGCGATTCGGACACCGCTTCGGACAGCGCTTCGGACAGCGCTTCGGACTCGGACAGCGACAGCTCTTCTGATTCTGATTCAGATTCGGCCAGCGATTCGGACAGCGACACCCAGTAGTCCGACCGACCGCTCTCCCGCGATTTTTTAGCCCCCTGCAACGCCAGAACTTCCCTTGACAATCCCCGATGGTCGCCATTACCCTTGCCCGTCCAAACCAGTACAGGACGCGCAAATTAACCGGATATATGAAGGAGATTCGTCATGGCGTACAAAGTGTTGTTGAACGAGGATGAAATTCCGCGTCAGTGGTACAATCTGGCCGCTGATCTGCCCCATCCGCCCCTGCCGCCTCTGGGCCCGGACGGCAATCCCATCGGACCCGAGGCGCTGGCCCCCGTATTCCCGATGAACCTCATCGAGCAGGAAGTCAGCAGCGAGCGCTGGATCGACATTCCGCAGGAAATTCTTGAAATCCTGTATCGTTGGCGTCCCTCTCCGCTGCACCGCGCGGTACATCTGGAAAAGGCCCTCGGTACACCGGCAAAAATCTATTACAAGAACGAGAGCGTGTCTCCCGCGGGCAGCCACAAACCCAACACTGCCGTTCCCCAGGCCTGGTACAACAAGCAGTTCGGCATCAAGAAACTGACCACGGAAACCGGTGCCGGCCAGTGGGGCAGCGCCCTGTCCTTTGCCTGTTCACTCCTGGGACTCGAGTGCAAGGTGTTCATGGTCCGCATCAGTTTTGATCAGAAGCCGTTTCGCAAGGTGATGATGGAAACCTGGGGCGGTACCTGCATCGCGAGTCCCAGCACGGAAACCCAGGCGGGGCGGGATGTTCTCGCGCAGTTTCCGGATACGCCGGGCAGCCTCGGCATCGCTATCAGCGAGGCGATTGAAGCGGCGGTGACCGACGCGACGGGCCAGACCCGTTACAGCCTGGGCAGCGTGCTCAACCACGTGATGCTCCACCAGACCATCATCGGCCTCGAAGCGAAGAAGCAGCTGGAGAAGGCCGGTGAGAAGAAAGTGGACGTGGTCATCGCCTGCGCCGGCGGCGGCAGCAATTTTGCCGGTCTCGCGTTCCCGTTTGTGAACGACAAGATTCATGGCGCCGATATCGAGATCATTCCCGTGGAGCCGGCATCCTGTCCCACCATGACCAAAGCGCCCTATGCCTATGACCATGGAGATCTCGCCCGCATGACCCCGCTCCTGGCCATGCATACGCTGGGACACGCATTCATTCCGCCGCCCATCCACGCCGGTGGCCTCCGCTATCACGGCATGGCGCCCCTGGTGTCCCGCGCGATCGTCGAGGGACTGGTGCGGCCCGAATCCATCCAGCAGCTCGAATGCTACGAAGCGGCCATCACCTTTGCGCGCACTGAGGGCATCATCGTTGCGCCCGAAACGAGCCACGCGGTGGCCTCCGCCATCCGGGCTGCCAGACAGGCAAAGGAAGAAGGCAAAGAAAAGGTCATTCTCTTCGGACTGTCCGGCCATGGCCTGATGGACCTGCTGGGATATCAGAAATATCTGGCGGGCCAGCTCACCAACCACGAGCTGTCCACCGCTGACATGGCGAAGTCCCTCAACGCCATTAAAGACTTCCCGAAAATTCCCGCCTGAGAATTTCCGCGTCCGCTAAAGCTGTTCCATGGTCCTGGCGAGGGTTACTTCGGGGAATTTGTCGGCGATCTGGTTGCAGCGGAACAGGTTGTCCGCCAGGATGCACAGGTTGCCGCTGCCGTCCATGAAGAGGTCGTAAGCGTACCGATCGATGATTTGTTTTTTTGTGGCGTCGTCGCCGATGATCCAGCGGCAGACGTTGCGGGGAATGGTTTCGAAGTCGGCGTTTACGCGGTATTCGTTTTCGAGACGCGAAGCGATGACCTGAAACTGCAGCTCGCCGAGGGCGCCGATGATGTAGTCGGAGCCGGAGATGGGGCGGAAGAGCTGGGCGGCGCCTTCTTCGCAGACCTGTTCGAGTCCCTTGGACAGAGCTTTGGCCTTCAGGGGATCTTTGAGTCTCGCGCGGCGGAACAGCTCCGGCGCAAAGCTGGGAATGCCGGTAATCTGCAGCTTCTCCCCTTGCGTAAAGGTATCTCCAATGCGGATGGTGCCGTGGTTGGGAATGCCGATGATGTCGCCGGGATACGCCGTCTCCACCAGGTTGCGGTTGCGCGCCAGAAACGTGATCGCGTTGCGGATGATGGTGTCCTTCCCGGTGCGCACGTGATGAAGGGTCATTCCCCTGGTGAACACGCCCGAGCAGATGCGGATGAAGGCCATCCGATCCCGGTGGTTGCGATCCATGTTGGCCTGAATCTTGAAAACGAATCCCGTAAAATTTTCTTCGTCGGGTTCGATGATCCGCGTGGTTGTCTCCCGCGGGCCGGGTGGCGGTGCGATGTCGCAAATCATGTTCAGCACCGAGTCCACGCCGAAATTGTTGAGGGCACTGCCGAAGAACACCGGCGTGATCTGTCCGCCGTTGAACCGTGACTGGTCCATCGCAGGGGTCAATTCCTGCAGCATGTGGACGTCTTCACGAAGGCGGGACACCTCGTTTGCGCCCAGCAACTGAGCGGCGCGCTCGCTGTGCAGATCGATGGTTTCGACGTCGTTTTTTTTGTGATGAAGGCTGGACGTGTAAAAGTGCACTTCGTTGCGCCGCAGGTCAAAGACGCCCTTGAACTCGCGACCCTTGCCGATGGGCCAGGTCATGGGAACGCACGCCATTCCCAGTTCCTTTTCCAGGTTGTCCACCAGATCGAGGGGCTCCATGCCTTCGAGGTCGAGCTTGTTCATCATGGTGATGACCGGGGTGCGTTTCAAGCGGCATACTTCCAGCAGCTTCTTCGTCTGGGATTCCACGCCCTTGGTGGAATCGATGACCATGAGCACCGCATCCACGGCTGTCAGCGTGCGGTAGGTGTCTTCCGAAAAGTCGTTGTGGCCCGGTGTGTCCAGCAGGTTCATGGCAACATTGTTGTATTCGAAGCTCATGACTGCCGTGGACACGGAAATGCCGCGCTGCTGTTCCATTTCCATGAAATCGCTGCGGGCCGACCGGTCGGCCTTGCGGGATTTTACGGCGCCGGCGGTGGCGATGGCGCCTCCGTACAGCAGCAGTTTTTCCGTTAGGGTGGTCTTTCCGGCGTCCGGATGGCTGATGATGGCAAACGTCCTGCGTCGGCGGGTTTCCCTGTCCTGTTCCACGCTCATGAACGGGGTCCCCCGCTCGTTGAATCAGTGTGATCCACGCGGATGCGGTGTTTCAGCAGGGAGAGCTGCTGTTTCAATTCGTCGAGGCGACCATCGATGTCGTCAATGTCGTCGGCAATGGATCGTCCTCCTCCCGCCAGGGACGAGCGGGCCCGGCTTTCCAGCTGGTTTTCTTCCCTTGCGGCGTCCATGCCGTTCATGATGACGCCGATGAACAGATTGAGGATGACCATGGTGCCGATCAGGATGAGGGAAATGAACAGGAACGGCGCGGCCCATGGAAACGCCTCGGGGGCCGTGCACAGGTGCGCCATGCCGTCATATCCGTACTGATCGCATCCGAAGCGATTGATGTTCATCAGATCCACCCAGCCCTCCATGGTGACAACGCCGAACAGGGACAGCATGGATGTGGTGAGAGTCGCAAAGTGAACCGGATCGCTCCGGCCGAAGAGGAACGTGGCGGCCACCGCGTAGACATAGAACAGGAGGATGAGAAGCAGGGACACATATCCCATGGACGGGATGGATTTGAGCAGCGCCGACACCAGCACCTGCAGGCTGGGCAGGGCGCGTACCAGCTTCAGCACCCGCAGCAGCCTGGCGAGGCGCAGCACCATTACATACTGGGCATCCACGGGCAGGAAGCACGCGGCCACGATAATAAAATCGAAGACGTTCCAGGGGTCTTTGAAATAGCGGTAGAAATGGTGGCCGTGGGCAGCCATCTTGATGGCCATTTCCACAACGAAAATCCAGATGATGATCTGGTCGAGCACGTGAATTGCAAGGGCATGCCGGGCGGCAAAGGCCGGGTAGGTTTCCATTCCCACGAGGATGCCGGCGAGCACGATGACGATGGTGATGGTGTTCTGAAACCACTTTGCGTCTGCGATTCGCTTGAAGAATTCCTGCATTCGAATCTCCTGTCCGGTTGACAACGAACGCGGCGGACTATACCAGATGCGGGTAATGATAGAAGATGAAACAGGCACCGGGTACCCCGGTGAAACCGGTGGGAGAGACGACGGCGCGGACAGCAGTGCCTTCGTCCGCATGGGCACGCTGGCGGAGTTGGAAGCAAAGGGCGCCATCAACCGCCGGATTCTGGCGAGATGGGTATCTGTTTTTGCCCGGGAGGGCCGCATCTATGCGCTGGAGATGTCGTGCAAGCACCACGGTGCCAACCTGGGGGAGGGAAAGGTCGACGGGCATATCGTCACCTGTCCGCGGCATTTCTGGAAATACAACATTGTCACCGGAGAATCCCTGACACCGGGCTCTCCCCACCTGCGCCATCACGATGTGCGGGTAACGGACGGTATCGTGTCCGTGTCCATCCAGCCCATGTCCCGGCGCGAAGACTGACCCGGCAGGTCTTGTTCAAGGGGAGTTGTCGATCCAGAACGCGGGCTTTTCCCGGGCGTCCACATGGACGAATCCGCTTTTCGGATAGTATCCGCAACCGGCGTTGTCGAGGCTCCGGCAGAATTGGAAAATCTGCCGACCCGGTACGCCGGGAATGCGCAGGTCCATGGCCCGTCCGAAGGCGTGCTGGGATTCCTGACCGTCCGCCTGGGCCCGGTAGCCGGAGATGATTTCGATGGGACTGCCCGGGAATTTTTCGCTGATCTGCTGGATGAGGGCGATGAGCCGGTAGTTCAGCCGGTAGACCTTGTCACCGACTTTGTCCCGGGCCAGCCACGAGAGTCGCGCAACGGCCTGGCGGTTCAGTTCGCCCGCTTTTGAGTAGAGTTGCAGCTTTTCGCGATCGCCGGTGCGGACCCGGACAAATGAAACAGGAACGATGGTGCGGCCCTTGACCCGGATGGCGGTACTTCCTGTTTCCCCGTCGGGGATGACCAGGGTGCGGCCCACGGTCAGGGCATCGGTGGCGCCCAGTTTGTTGGCGTGGGCCAGATTTTTTACCGTGCAATGGAATCTGGCGGCAATGGATGCCAGTGTGTCGCCATCCTTGACCACATATGTTGTTCCGGGAATCCGCAGCACGTTGGGAATCAGCAGGGTGCGGCCCACGGACAGCGGCTGGCCCGGTTTCAGACGGTTCAGTTCCCGCAGGTCCCGCTGGGAAACCCCGTACTGATCGGCGATGCGCGCGATGGACTCGCCCTGCTGCACCACGTGTTCCTTCCGCGGCCTGCGGGCCTGGGCGTCGCCGGCCATGGCACAGAAGAGACAGACGGCGGCCAGGAGCAGGATCCACCGCGGTCGGACGTCGGTCATGTGGGGAGAGGTCAGCATCCGGTTACCCTCGAACCTTCATCCCGGTTAGACGGAGCGGGGTGCGATTCCATCCGGTTTCCGGTTTTTTTCGTAGAGGATGCGCAGCCCTTCCAGGGTCAGGTCCGGTTCCAGGTGCACAATGGATGTTGCCTCTCCTGCCAGCACCGCGCACAGGCCGCCGGTGGCGATGGTGGTGAGGTTCGCTTCCATTTCCGGCGCCAGTTTCTGCACCAGTCCGTCCACCATGGCGGCATACCCGAAGAAGATGCCGGACTGCATGGCGTGCTCCGTGGTTTTACCGATGACGTCCGGCGGGCGGGCGATTTCCACCTTGGGCAGTTTGGCGGTGCGCGTGACCAGCGCGTCGAGGGAAATGCCGATGCCCGGGCAGATGATGCCGCCCAGGTATTCGCCCCGGCTGGAGAGGCAGTCAAAGGTGGTGGCGGTGCCGAAGTCGATGATGATGCACGCGCCCGGATATTTTTCCCGGGCCGCCACCGCGTTCACGATGCGGTCTGCTCCGATTTCCTTTGGATTGTCGTAGCGGAGCTGGAGTCCGGTGCGGATGCCCGGGCCCACGATGAGCGGCTCCTGATGCAGGTATTTGCGGGCGCCGTGCTTCAGCGCATGGACGGCCGGCGGCACCACGGAGCACATGGAAACGCCGGTGACCGCCCGCTGGTCATGGCCGGCCATTTCGAAGAAGGCCTTGAAAATCAGGCCCCATTCGTCGGTGGTGCGCTCGCGGGTGGTCTGAACGGCCCAGCGGGACAGCAGTCTCCCGCCGTCATACAGACCGAGTACGGTGTTGGTGTTTCCGGCGTCGGCCACCAGCAGCATGCAGACCGGGTCCTATTCCGGCAGGTTCTCGTACCAGGCAAGGAAATCCTTGAGATCCCGTCGAAGGCGGTTCTCCACTTCCAGGTACGTGACTTCCGAGCGGGTCTCGGGAGTGGGGTTGAAATGATACGGATAGTTGTCTTCGTTCAGAATGAAGATGTATGCGTTTTCGGCCGGGGTGGCCGGGTCCACCTGCAGTTGCTCGGGGGGCGGCAGGATTGTCGCCGGAATCACGTGCAGGCGGGAACCTTCCGCGGGAGGCGGGATGGGGCCCGTTTGTGACGCATCCACGGCGGTGATATATTCGATGGCGATGCCTTTCCCGGCGACCCGGAGATCGCAGGAAAAGGTGGTGCCGTTTGACAGCGTCACCGTCTGGTTCAGATAAACCTGGTATCCTTTTTCAGCGAGGACGCTGCCGGCGATGTCGAGCGCCTTGTTTTCTTCGAGGGGGCGGAGTTCCACGGGAGCATTTCCGGTCCGGGCGCCACCGCAGGAGAGGGCACTCGACAGCACCAATGCGCACGGGATGATGAACAGGAAAGCGGGCCTGCGGGTCATGGTGTCATCTGCCTCCGAGCTGCCAGGCCCGATCCAGTACAGCGGACAGCGTCCACGAAGTCTCTTCGAGGGGTTGCCGCACCTGTACCACCGGCCCGGTGGCGGTAATTTCCGGCGCGAACACACGGGATTCCGCAGCGACGAATGGCGGCGCGGGAGGGGGTGCGGACGACACGCGGGCCGATACCGTCAGGGGAATGGGCTCCGGTTCCGGGACGATGTCGTCCATGGGGGCCGGTTCGTCGTCTTCCACGTCCGGTTCCAGGGGAATGACGTCCGCCACCAGGGTCTGCCGAATCTGCTCCGCCTCGGTCACCACCAGGGTCTGCCGGATCAGCTCCGCCTCGGTCACCACCAGGGTCTGCCGTTCGCTTTCCGCCGGAGGTGTCGGAGCGATGGATGCCGTGTCCGATTCCGCCGCGGTGTCAATGTCGGCCTCTTCGTATGCCGCGGTCTCCGGCATTTCCACCGGCGCTTCGGTTGTTTCTTCCGCCAGACGCAGCCGGTTCCGCTGGACCCGCGCGAGGAGTTCTTCGAGTCTGGCCACTTGTGCGCTCATCGTTCCGCTCCTTCCCGGTTCAGCCGCTCAATGGCCGCCATGGGTGCGCTGCCGCCGTCAATCCATGATTGCAGGTTGCTGCAGGCGCTTGGATTGCCCGCGAAGAACAGGGTTTCATTGTCGCTCTGTTCAATGCTGATGACTTCGAAGGCGGCGTCGCGTTTCAGGGACTGCAGATATCCGCTTAAAAATCCTTCGACAAGAGACCGCAGGATGCCCGTCATGGGGGCGTCCGGTGCAGCCAGGCGGAACAGGAGTGCATGGCCCCGGATTTCCACCTCCATGCGGCCGAGCCCCATGAGCGCCAGACGTCCCCGCAGATCCCCTGCGAACGCATTCATTTGTGCGTCGGCATTGTGTGCGAGGGATTCGGCCTGCTGTCTTCCCCATTCCACCGCTGTGCGGCGCAGGGCCGGCGTGGGGGCCAGTGAGGCAAGGATATCGAGGGGCAGGAGCGACAGCCCGTGTCCCTGCGGTGTGCGGATGGTGCCGGCGGAGAGGTCGAAGCCGGCGAACCCTGTGGCGTCAAACGCGGTATCGGACATGGGCACCCTTTCCGGATCGCAACGCGACGGCATGTCGCGGTCGATCGCCATTAAAGGAAGTCGAGGACAATTCTAGACGACGGGCTCCGCAGAGTCAAATCCGGTGCGGAAAAGATGGGAAAGCGATCGGTTACTGGTCGCTGGTGTCCGTGGGTGCGCTGTCCGACGGAGCGCCAGGGGCAGGGCGACGCCGACGGCGTCTCCTGCGGCGGGGACGGGCTGGGCCCGGTGCATCCACCGGAAGAGTGGCGGTCGAGTGCCTGTCTGCGGTGCCGGCACCTGCCGGTCGGCCGGGCAGTTCCCTCATCGCCTTCTTCCAGGCGGCAATGACTCCGGCGGGGGCTCCGTCCATCAGCTCCAGCAGGGCGATGGCGTCCCCGGCATAGTCCCTGTGCAGGACTTTTTTCATCCGCTTGGTTCTGGGACCACCGGCAATGCGCTTCAGGGACGCGAAGATGCTTTTCAGCGTCCCCATGTGGCGTTTGGTGAACTGCATGGGCGCGGCAAGTTGATCGAGTCGCTCATTGATATCCTTTGCGACGTCGCCGTCCACGTTCACCAGGTCGGCACACAGCGGGTAGAACAGGGCGGCCAGCAGCAGTGTGTCTGACAGTGATCGTCCGTCGCTGATGAGGCGATCGGTCCTGCGGAGGCCTTCGAACGGATCCGGCCCGCCCTCCGGGATCGCGGCAAACGCGGGCAGCATCCGCGACAGGACGCCGACTTCGCGCAGCATCTCCAAGCACGGGACCGCGAAGCCGCTGCGCAGGATTTTAAACATCTCTTCCACCATCCGGGCCGTGGCGCAGGTATCCAGCAGGGCTACGTGGGTGCGACAGGCCTCGAGGAGAGACGGTTCGATGGTCAGGTTCAGGCGGGCGGCGAATTTGACCGCGCGGATGATGCGGACCGGGTCTTCGGGAATGCGCCGATGCGGGTCGCCGATGGCGCGCAGGACGCGGTCTTCGATGTCGGCGAGGCCGCCGGTCCAGTCGAGGATGCGCTGGCCCGTCACGTCGTACATGAGGGCGTTGACCGTGAAGTCCCGTCGGATGGCGTCGTCCGCGGCGGCGCCGAAGAGGTTTTCGGCGGCGTGGGCAACGGTGAGGTCGTCGGTTTCGTTGGGCTCCCGGCGGAAGGTGGCGGTTTCGATGATCTTGCCGTCCCGGAAGTGCAGGTGCGCCAGGCGGAACCGGCGCCCGATGAGGCGGCAGTTGCGGAAGAGTTTTTTTACTTCCTGGGGTCTGGCGGCCGTGGCCACATCGAAATCCTTGGGATGGCGTCCGAGGAGGAGATCGCGGATGCAGCCGCCGACAAAGTAGGTCTCGTGGCCGAACCGCAGCAGTCGGCGGACCACTTTCAGGGCGTCCGGGTCGAGGTCGGCGTCCGCAATGGGCCAGCTGCGGATCTGCAGGGAAAAATGGACGTCCGGCGGCAGAGGGCCTGAGAGCTCGAAAGAGGGCGAAATGGCTGGTGAAGGGTGTTCAGGTATCATCGGTATCCACACTGGAATCCGATGATACCTGAACAAGATCGGAAGAGCACACG
>JAKQNG010000104.1 GCA_029565915.1 Deltaproteobacteria bacterium | reverse complement strand
CGAATTCTGGAACCGCTACGCCTACCTGCTGGCCAATCCCGTAAAGTCCGGGCTCGTGGGCGTGCCGTCCCAGTGGCGGGGCGTGTCGTCCCTGTCGTACCTGCTCGATCACAAGCCCGTGGAAGTGAAGGGCCTGCGATGGGGCGATTACAACGAAGCGCGTCGCTGGAACAAGAAGGTGAAGAAAGAAGACTTCGAATGCACGTGGTCGTTTGCGCTGACGTCGCCGCCGGAATTCGAGAAAAAGCCCCACGCAAAGCTGGTGGCATTTGTGACGCAGCTGCTGCAGTCCGCGTGTGCGAAGTATCGCGCGGACCGGATGTGGAAGGCGCCCCTGGGCATGCAACGCGTGCTGCAGCAGACCCCGTTTTCGTCGCCGAAGAAAAAAGAGAAAAAGCCACGGCAGCGATTTTTCTGTCTGGACGAAGGCCGCCTCGATGCACTCGAAGAAGCCTATCACGCGTTTGCCGACTGCTATCGCGGCTGCATGGACGCGTGGCGAAAGTGCCGACGTCATCCGGGCCGGGCCGCGCAGATCGAATGGCCGCGGTGGAGCTATCCGCCCGGGTATCTCGTGCCCGTGGGATTCTTATCGCATCGATTCAACCGTTTGTCTCCGCGTTTGAAGCAACGCAACGGTACTGCTGCATTCGTAGTTCGCCCAAACGCCCCCGCCATCGATTGCTGCAAAAAAAATCGTCCGCCCCGTCGACCCGGCCGCCGCCGGACAACGCGCGAAACCCGCCGCCGACAGAAAAATCACCCGCAGATAACTGCCTGCCGCTGCAGCGACGCCCGCGCATGGACTTCGCCTGCGCCGATTCTCGAATGATTTCCGCTTTCACGGACGGGGTGCGCGACGGCGGAAAGGAATCGGGGCGTTGACCGGCATCTGGATTTGTTTCAGAGTGGCGTTTCATGAGCGCTTTGTATTTTGAAGAGTTTCAGGTCGGCGCACTATTCGACACTTCGTCCGTGTTGGTCGATACCGACATGGTTTCCCGTTTTGCCGCCCTGACCGGCGACAGGAATCCGATTCACGAAGGGGAACGTGGCATCGTTCACGGCATGCTGCTCGCTTCCCTCGCCACCGGTCTCATTTCGGGGCTGGGGCTGACCCGTGGAACACTCGTGGCAATGATTGAACAGCATCTGCGCTATCTGGGCCCGGTGCGCTGCGGCGAGACTGTACACGTGCGGGTGGAAGTGGTAAGCAGGCGGCGGACCGGAAATCCGGAAAAAGGCATTGTCGAGTACCGGTTTCAACTGCGCAATGAATTGAAAGAAACCGTACTGGAAGGCAACAACAGAATCATGGTGTTCACGCTCGAACACCGCGACAGAAAAACGGAGAAACAGGAATGAAGAGATTGAACAACAAGGTTGCCATCATCACCGGCGCCGCCGCCGGCATCGGACGGGTGACTGCAGAGCTGTTTGCACAGGAAGGCGCAAAGGTCGTCGCCTGTGACGTGGCATTGCCTGCCCTTGAGGCCGTGGTGGCGGGCATCCGCGACGCCGGCGGCGAAGCGATTGCCGTGAAGTGCAATGTGGCCAGCGACGAGGAAGTGCAGGCGATGGTCGCCAGAACAATGGAAGCGTTCGGCGCCATCGACATTCTCATTAACAACGCGGGCATTACCCGGGATCAGTTGACGCCGAAATTGAGTGAGCAGGACTGGGACCTGGTACTTGATGTAAACCTGAAAGGAACGTTCCTCTGCTCGAAGCATGCGCTGCGAAAAATGAAGAAGGGCTCCAAGATTGTAAACACGGCCTCCATTTCGACCCTTGGCAACAAGGGGCAGGCCAACTACTCGGCCTCCAAGATGGGTGTCATCGGCCTGACCCGCACCCAGGCGCTGGAATATGCGGGCAAGAAAATCTGCATCAACGCCATTGCGCCGGGCGCCATCGATACACCCATGCTGGCAGAGGTGTCCGAGGAAGCCAGGAAAGCCATGCTGGCCTCCATTCCGCTTGGCGAATACATTCAGCCCATCGAAATTGCCCGCGCCCATCTCTTTCTGGCCTCCGACGAGGCGAACTTCATCACCGGCCAGTGCCTGTTCGTCGACGGTGGCATGAGCGTCGGCATCTGATCGATACATTCGCGTAACAGCAGCTCTGCCGGCCCCGGGAAACAGGCAGCCGCGAAAGAGGAGCCGCCGTCAGGGACCTGCGGGGACGGGCCAGCCGTCGCTGTCGAACAGCAGTTCGGACAGGCGCAATGTGGACCAGGGCGTCTCGTCTTCGGGATACGCGTGATAGAGGTGGTAGATGGTATCGTTGTCCACCAGGACCTCGCCGTGGCCTGCCGCGGCAAATCCGTTGCCCGCGCCATCCAGCGCCGACTGCCAGCCCACCAGGAACGTGCCGCCGCCATCGAGCATGGCCGTTCCGTTGCGATCCACATATGGACCGAAGATGTTCTGCGATCGCCCCACCACCACCCGGTAGGTGCTGTCCGCCCCCTGGCAGCAGGTGCCGTGGGAAACGAACAGGTAGTACCAGCCGCAGCGGCGCAGGATGACCGGCGCCTCGATGGAGCTGTTCCACGCCACCCGGTGAAGCTCGGTTCCCACCCGGTTTCCGGCGCCATCCAGCGCGAACATGTGGATGCCGCCCCAGAAACTGCCGAATACGAACCACGGGGTTCCGTCTTCGTCGAGGGCCACATCCGCGTCGATGGCGTTGTAGTCTTCGCTTCCCTGCGTGCAGATGACCGGTCCGTGATCGGTCCAGGGGCCGGTGATTACATCCGCCGACAGGTGCGTGATGCACGAGATGTTGTCTCCGAAGATGGCGGAGAACGACGAATAGATGTGAAACTGTCCGCCGAAGAAGGAGATGTCCGGCGCCCACGGAAACTCGAAACCGATTTCCTTGTCGGGCGGAAGCCCGGCTTCCACGTCCGCCAGCCAGTCCGCGGACCAGTCGGGATAGACGCCGTCGTAAACGGAAAAGCTCCAGTGCCAGGACAGCCGATCGGTGGATGTGGCCACCGGGATGTGATGGCCTGTCCACAGCACGTAGTAGGTGTCGTCAACCTTGATCATGGATGGATCGTGGACACCGAATTCCACGTCCAGCACCTCCGGCGGAGTGCCGGAATAGACACCCGCATCGCACAGGTCATCGGGCGACTCGGAATCCGTGTCCCCGGAGTCCGTATCGGAGTCCGTGTCGCTGTCCGTGTCGCTGTCCGAATCGGTGTCGGTGTCGGTGTCGCTGTCGGCATCGCTGTCGGCATCGCTGTCGG
>JAKQNG010000103.1 GCA_029565915.1 Deltaproteobacteria bacterium | reverse complement strand
CCGACAGCGATGCCGACAGCGATGCCGACAGCGATGCCGACAGCGATGCCGACAGCGACACGGATACCGATGCGGACAGCGACGCCGACAGCGACGCGGATACCGATGGGGACTCCGATGGGGACAGTGACGAGGATACGGATTGGGAACCGGACGTGGAGACCTGCGACAACAGCGGCGACTGCTGGGGCAGCTGCTGGGCCTGTGCGGCGGAGAACATGTGTTCCAACACGCACGAGGCCTGCAACAACCATGCGGGCTGCGCCGCCCTGTCAACCTGCGTGGCGGAATGCCCCGACGACGACACCCTCTGGTGGGACTGCTACGTGGGATGCGGCGGCGACACGGGATCTGCAGCGGAAAACCTGCTGCAGGATTTCTGGGACTGCATCTACTGCGGCGCCTGTAAGAACGACTGCATCAATTCCGGCCACGAGGGCTGCGAGGATTTCGTCGATCCGACCGATACGGACACCGCCATCATTCCGGACGACGATCTCGTCTGGCAGGATGCAAATCTGACCTGGTTCGAGAGCTATCCGGATCCGAACAGCGAGGAGTGCATCGAGTACAACGGTTGTGAATGGGCCGGCTACTTCTCCTATTTTTCCGGCGAGCAGAAATCCGAGTCCTGGGTGGCGGCCAACAACATCATCGCCGTCCACTCGAATCATTTTGACCAGTATGCGGGAAAAACCCTGCGCATCCGACAGAACGGAAACACCATTGACGCAACCGTTTACGATCTGTGCAGTGACGCTGACTGCGGTGGATGCTGCACGAACAACATGTCGGAAACGGGTTTTCTGATTGATATGGAAATCTATACGTACATTCGATTCGGCGGTGAGCACGGAACCGTCGAATGGGCCTGTCTGGATTGTTGAAAAGGAGCTTCACAATGAAATTTCGACTCGTTTTCATCCTGTGTTTCTGTTCTGCCTGCGCGTCGGCACCGGACAGCAATGAGCACGGCTTCACCGGCGTCGATGAGGAAATCGACAATGATTCGTTGACCTGGCATCAGGCCAACCTCACCTGGTTCGAGAGCTATCCCGACCCGAACAGCGAAGAGTGCATCGAATTCAACGGCTGCACGTGGGCCGGACAGCTGGCGTATTTCGGCGGCGCCACCCAGTCCGAGGCGTGGATCGAAAACACGAACATCGCTGCGGTCCATTCGGACGACTGGGACTCCTACGCGGGGCACGTACTGCGGGTACGTCAGAACGACCGGCAGATCGACGTAATGGTGTACGACCTGTGCAGCGACAACGACTGCGACGGATGCTGCACGCGGAACATGTCCCAGACGGGTTTCCTCATCGACATGGAAATTTTCACCTACCAGCGGTTCGGCGGGGAGCACGGCGTCGTGGAATGGGCCTGCATCGACTGTTGAACACCTCCTTCTTCCCCACCTAATTCCCCGGAATCATTACTGGACCTGCGGCAGTTGAATCTGTTGGCTTGAAAGCACGTCCATTCCCCTGTAGGTTGGACGCAATTTCAAGCCACATTGAAATTGTCGATTCAAACGAACAGGAGAAATCACGTGAAAACAAACAGGAAAAAATGGGTAATGATTCTGGCGCTGGCCCTTTCGGTCGGCTTCGCGGCCAATCTGCAGGCGGACACCTCGAAAGGGTGCATGTGTCCCTGTGCGTGTACGTCCGCGGGTGCCGTCGCTTCAGCGTCTGCCACGGCTACCGTCAGCATGTCCGCGGTCATGAAGGAGAAAGCGGCTGCGGGCGTCGGGCGCAGTGCGAAGATCAAGGTTGGAAAAAAGGTGAAAGTCACGGCCCACGGGAAAATCGGCATGAAAGCCCATGCAAAGTCCAAATTCCAGTGGCAGGCCGAAAAGAGCGCCAGGCTGAAAGTGAAAGCGGATGCCAGCGCGAACCTGAAAGCAAAAAAGAAAGTCGTCGTCGACTTGAAGAAAACCGTATCGGTCAAGGCGAAGGCAACCGCAAAAGCAAAGGCAAAGCTGACTGCGAAGGCGAAACTGACCGCGAAGGCACTGACGAAGCTGGCGAAGAAACTGGAAGCCCATGTCAAGGCAAAGGCCGTCTGGGAAGCGAAGAAGGGAATTGCCGCCTCGTTTTCAGCCTCTGCCAGTGTGAGCGTCAGCATCTCCATCGGCGGTTCGTCCAAGAAGGACAAAGACAGGAAAAAGGCGGAGAAAGACGTGGAGAAGGCGGAAACCGCGGTCGTCAAGCTGGACAAAGAGGTAAAGGAAATCCAGGCGGAAGTGGATACTGCGAAAGCGGATGAGGCGACGGCGCAGGCCGAGGTGACCACTGCCGAAAACGACGAGGACGCGGCAGAAGCAGCCGTTGTCCAGGCGGAACAGGAAGTGGTCGTGGCGGAGACGGAAGAACAGAAAGTGGAGGCGGAAATTGCCACCATCGAAGAGGCCATTGAGACCGTGGAAGAGGCGGAAGTGGCCCAGCAGGTGGTCGTGGAGCCGCCCCCGGATGAACCTCCGGCAAACGTGTTCGGTTATGAGAAGCCCGTATGGGGTTGTTTCGAAGGCCAGGTGATGTTCATTGAAGCCAATTCTTCAAAGCTGCCCGCGGACTATTCGAAATACAATGTGGAATCCATGCTGTACGCCTGCGAGTGGGACATTCCCGCGCGCAGTTTCAGCACGGGCTTCCCGGGCGTGGAAAACCGCTTCGAGTGGTTCGCCATCCGGTATCAGGGCATGTTCAATGTGGACAAGGCGGGCAGCTACCGGTTCCGCATCAACAGCGACGACGGCACGAGGCTCTATATCGATGGACAGCTCGTGGTGGAGAACGACGGCGTTCATCCGCCGAAGTCGAAGGACGGCACCATCGAACTCGCCGCCGGCGATCACAGCCTGGTGCTCGAATACTTCCAGGGCCCGAGGTATGAAATCGCCCTGCAGGTCTTCGTGACACCTCCCGGTGGTACCGAAGGCATCTTCTCCGTCCGCCAGTAGTCTTCCCCGGGTTTCGCGCCCATTGATTCCCCTTTGACGCCTCTTCCGGATTTGATAGCTTGTCCCCATCGGCAAACAGGGCGGAACCATGTCGGATCAACAGAACAGATCAACAGAAGAGAAGCTGCGCGCCAACGAAACATTGTTCCGCTTCATTTCTGAACATGTGGAGGATGTGATCTGGACGGCGGATATCGCCACCGGGAAATTCACCTATCTCAGTCCGTCGGTGCAGAAGCTGCGAGGGTACTCCCCCGAAGAATGCATGCAGCAAACCATCGCCGACGCCCTGCTGCCCCACTCGTTGGAAACCGCCAATGCCATGCTGGCAAACGCCATCGGGTCAAGGAAGCCGGGGGACGACAGCGTGTTCCGTTTTCTGGCGCAGCTCGATCAGCGACGGAAGGACGGATCTTCCGTGCCCACCGAGGTGGCGTGCAGTCTCATCTTCGATGAACAGGGGCGCCCGCTGCGGCTGATCGGCGTGACCCGGGACATCACGGAGCGCAAACAGGCGGAAGAAGCCATTGCCGCCGAGAAGGAGCGACTGGCCACCACCCTGCGCAGCATCGGCGACGGCGTGATTACCACGGATGTGCAGGGGAATGTAGTGATCGTGAATCGGGCCGCTGAGGAGCTGACCGGATGGACGCAGACGGACGCCATCGGCCACCCGCTGGAGGAGGTGTTCTGCATCGTCGATGAGACGACCGGCGCGCCCTGTGAAAATCCGGTGGCGAACGTTCTCTCCCGTCGTGAAGTGACCGAAATGGACAGCCGGACAGTGCTGGTGTCCAGAGATGGCACACGCCGCAACATCGCCGACAGCGGCTCGCCCATCCTCAATGCAGATGGCGGCATCATCGGTGTCGTGCTGGTATTCCGGGATGTCACCGAAAAGCGGATTCTGATGGAGACACTGCAGCGCACGGATAAGCTGGACGCCATCGGGGTTCTGGCGGGAGGCATCGCCCACGATTTCAACAATCTGCTGGCCGGCATCTTCGGCTATATCCACCTGGCGGACCGGCGGTGCGATCCGGACAGCGAAGTCTCCCGCCTGCTGCACAATGCACTGAGCGTTCTCTCCAGGGCCCGGAACCTGACCCAGCAGATGCTGACATTCTCCAAAGGGGGTGCGCCCATCCGCCGACGGGCAGATCTGCGCCTGCTGGTCCGGGAGAGCACTGCATTTGCCCTGTCCGGCTCGAATGTCAGTAGTGAGTTTCACCTGGCGCCCGACCTGGCGCTCTGCGACGTGGATGTGCATCAGATTGCCCAGGTCATTGATAATCTGGTGATCAACGCGAAACAGGCCATGCCGGAAGGCGGGATGCTCAAAGTGGAGGCCAGCAATGTGGATCGGGATGGCTCGGGAGCCACGCCCGCGCCCGGTCGGTACGTGAAAATTTCCATTTCTGACACGGGTGACGGCATTCCGGCGTCGCTGCAGCAGCGGATTTTCGACCCGTTCTTTACGACCAAGCCGGGAGGAAACGGGCTGGGGCTGGCCACCAGTCATGCCATCGTGCAGAAGCATGATGGACACATGGAAGTGACGTCCACCGTCGGAGAAGGCAGTACCTTCCACATCTATCTGCCCGTTTCCACGGAGGCGCACGACGATGCAGCCGGACACGCGGCAGTCGTTCACCGGGGCGAAGGCCTCGTGCTGCTCATGGATGACGAATCGTTCATCCTGGAGCTGACCGGCGAAATGATCGCTTCCATGGGATACCGGGTGATCACCGGCAGGGAAGGACGGGAAATCCTTGCCTTCGCACAGCAACTGCAATCGAGGGGCGAAGTGCCGATCTGCGCGGTGCTCGACCTGACCATTCCGGGGGGAATGGGTGGCAGGGAAACCGTGCGGGGCCTCCACCGGTTGTTTCCGCACCTGCCCGTATTCGCCTCCAGCGGCTACTCGGAAGACCCCGTCATGGCCCATCCGGCGCAGTTCGAATTCATTGACAGCATTCCCAAACCCTATGTGCTCGAAGAACTGATGGTGCTGTTCAACCGTCATCTGACGCATGAAAAGGTTGCAACCGATGAAGCAGAAAAATAGGAAATGGCGGCTACTGGTCCTGGCAATCGCCGGCGGAGGGGTTCTCCTCGTGCTGTCCGGATGCGAAAAAAATCCGGGAACGCAGGTAACGCAAACAGACAGCACTGCCGGGGAAGATTCCGATTCGGCAACGGAGTCCACGGAGGACACGGCAACCGAACCACAGGACAGCATCGACACCGTGACGGACAGCCAGCCGCCTGCCGACAGCGCGTCCGAAATTCTGGAGGTGACCATCATCACTGAGCTTCCGGAAGGATTTTCCAACGCCAATCCCTCGGACACGGATTCCAGCACGGGCGGTTATCTGGTGGTCGGGCCTCTGGCCGACGTGGAACTTCCCGAGGAAGGCGCCAACTGCGCCAACGTGCTGCGCGTGGTCATGCGCGACTTCGCAGCCGCTCACGACGATTTTCAGGACGCCTGGGCAACGAGCGTCGTGGAAACCACGCTGGGCGCTGATCGCAAGCCGGTCAAGGCGGCGGACAACCAGACCATTGCCTTTGACGAGTGGTACCGGAATGTGGAAGGCGTCAATCAACCGTTTGCCGTGGATCTGTGGCTGGAACCCGTTGCGGACACCTTTGTGTTCGATTCCGGCTGCTTCTTCCCCCTGGATGAAATGGGATTTGAAGAAACCTTCACCGCCTGCTGCGACAATCTGCCGCATCGCTTCCATTTCACCACTGAGCTGCATTCCGCGTTTGAATACAAAGGCGGTGAAGTATTCACCTTCATCGGAGACGACGACGTATTCGTGTTCATCAACAACCTGCTGGTGGTCGATCTCGGAGGCATCCACAACGCCATGACCGGAACGGTAAACCTTGACGAGCGTGCGACGGAACTCGGTCTGGAAATCGGCGGCATCTATCCATTCGATCTGTTTCAGGCGGAGCGACAGTCCTGCGGCTCCAATTTCCGCATCGAAACGACACTCGATTTTACCGGCTGCGGCATCATCCTCGAATCGGATATTCCCCTGGAATAATGTTGCGCGCGGCGTGTTGAACGTCCAATGAAACATCTTTCATATGTTCACGGATATGCACCGGACGAGCAGAAACGCCTCGACGATCAGGCGCGCACCCTCATTCCCATCCTGCACGCGGGGACATCCTTTGAGGCCGGCTCGCTGGTCCTGGAGGCGGGATGCGGCATCGGGGCGCAAACCGTGGCGCTGGCGCAGAAGAATCCCGACGCCCGGTTCATCTGCATTGACATCAGCAGTGACTCGCTGCACCTCGCGCAGGCCGCGGTAAAAAAGGCCGGCGTGCGCAATGTCACCTTCCTGAAACTGGACATCT
>JAKQNG010000279.1 GCA_029565915.1 Deltaproteobacteria bacterium | reverse complement strand
CGATGCGGCTGCCTGGTGACAGACAACCGGTCGTCTCCGGACGAACCCTCTGGAATCTGAATGGATGGAACGAAAAGGAAACCGGAGGAATCACATTAAACAACCGTCCAGGTGGTCCTGGACACGGGGTCCACTTTACTGGGAGATACCTGAACAATCAATCGACCGGTGGGTACGGTTATCGCATTTCCTTTGATTCTGGGTCCAGACTGCGCGGATGGGGATGGATGGATGGACATTGCAGCGTTCTGCCGCTGAAGAACCCCGAACAGCTTCTCCGCCGCTTCGGGAATCCCTTTTTCGAGTTCGGGCAGAGCGGTGCCATCTAGTTCCGCATCCGACATCAATGCATTGTCGGATACGGAAAGCATCTCCATGGTAATTTTCAATTTCTTCCCGAACTTGATTGCCTTGCCTGTGACCATGTAATCCGCAGACACTTTCCTGCCCAATTCAATCATGCATTCTGCTTCTTCCTCACATTGAGCAGGGTTTGCGTCGGGACCGAGGTATTCAAGCATATTCCCCGGCGTCATTACTGCGATGTTCCATCTGGCCAGTAGTGTGGTCGCATATCCCCGCATCTTCTGCGCAAAGTACTGTATTTCTTCGGGTGCCAGACCTGTTGAATTATCAAACTCGAACACTGCCAGTCGTCTGACTTTCACTTCACCTGCTGACACCACATCCGGCCACACAAAGAACACCCCCGCGAGCATCCATCCCAGAATGGCGACGGCGGTTGATTGCCTGACAGTCATTGCGCGCCTCCACAAAGGATATCAACATAGTCGGCCCCTTCTTCCCCGACGATACCGGTGACCGATCCGGAACCATCAATCAGAAAAGTTCTGGGCAGTGTCATCGACTGTGCGTCGTCCTTTGTCACGACAATGCCGAACCGCTCCCCGTTCACAGAGTATCTGTCCAGCACCGCGGTGAAATTCTGAAGATCCATGTCAGCAATAAACGGGGCAACCACCGACTGCTCCTCAGCAACACTGACCAGAATAATTGTCACACCTGCTTCATCAAGTCGTTGCGTCGAGTCCGCGATCATCCTCAAGCCGATTCGACACGGCGCACACGTAGTGGAAAAAAAAACCAGTGCCGTTGTTCGATCCGGATCAGAAACAAAAGTTCTGGAGTTTATCACTCTGCCGTCATTCGAAGATTCCGCAGCGAACCAGGGTGCCTCTGCCCCGACAATGACATTTCCTGAGGATGTCAGAATGGTTGACCTGTCGGGCAGTTTCGGCCCGTCATCCTCAGGCTCGGCAACAGGAAGTGACTGTTGAGCAGCACACGAAACCATCAGGATACTGATGAACGACAGAACACAGATACGCATTGACCCCTCCCTATTGTTTCAGTGGAAAAATGGCACTCAGGTGCTCCGTCAAATGGTCTTTCAGTTTCTGCGTATTATCAGAAACAGCTTTCAATGCCTTCTCCGACGCAGCGTCTTTTCCTTTTGTGGAGGTACCGCTGAAGGCACTGTCCGAAATCTGCGCGGACACGAGTGGGTTCTTTTCGCCGCAACGGAACAGCTGCACTTGCATCGAAAGGCGGCACAACGGGCCGAATGCTCCCTGTCGACACTCCTCTTCCGGTATAACAGCCAGAGTATAGGAATCCGTGCATGGTCCGGCGGATTCCACAACAACACCCAGATCGCTGAATGCGGTCGTGAACGCCGACTGGATACGCGCCCGGACCGCTGCTTTCGCATCCACAGTAATCTGCACCTTCAGTTCTGCCAGCCATTCTGTCCTGCGTTCCATTACCAGCTGCCAGAGCTGACGCGCTTCGCCCCACCCCTTCACGGGTATTCCCACAACACTTTCATAACGTACGGCCGTACCGGTCAGTTGGACCATCAACTCCCGCGCCGCACGATATCCGGCAGAAAAGTCCACCACGCTGCTGGCATTGAGAATCCGGGTGGTGGCAGGAAGAAATGACGCGGCAATTTCTTCGAACTCCTGCCCGACGGAAGCGGCCAGCTCCTGCCGCGACAGGTATGCAACTGCCACATACTCCCCGACTGCGGTGGAGGAAAGGCGACCATCAATTCGAATCATTTCGGCTTTATCAAATGTCGTTTGACTGGAGATGGTCTGGATGGCTTCATGTATTGTCCGACATTCTTGTTGCGCGCAGGTGGATGCCTTCATCGATACGAGTGATGCCTGCAGCGTCGAACTCACCTGAGCGGCGACTGCGGCCTTCGCCGTCTGTTCTGCGTCCAACGGTGACACACGGGATATGGCGCGATATACGTAAAACGCCTGTTCTGGATATGATTCACGATAATCAGCGACAGTGTTAACGGGAACGGCAGTAGCTGTCCGGCATCCCGAAATACCGGCGATCAAGCAGCCAACACAGAACGGCACCAGGGCTCGGCCAAGAGCCGACAGATTTCTCCATCTGGGCAGGTCGTCCATTATGTTAACTCTAGCAGATAAAAACCATTTTACAACATGATGCGAAATGGTAAAATGTCACTACAATTTTTCACAACAGAAGGAGTCGGTTCATGAAAAAGGCCATGTGTATTGTGCTGGGTGTATTCCTGCTGGCTGGGTGCGGAGGCGCGGGGGCATCTGAAAAATCAAAAGGATTTGCCGAGGTGGAAACTCCCGCATCCGAATTGGACCAGCTGTGCTCGGATATGGGGAAGGACGGGATCCCCTGCGCTGTTGGTGTCGGCGAATCCAACGACGAAATGATGGCCCGGACTATTTCGGAAGATGAAGGGCGCAAAGGTATCGCGGTGAGCATGGGCACCCTCATCAATCGTTTGTCTGACCAGTACGCCCAGAACGTCGGCAGCGAGGCCAAGAAACTCTACGAAGAAAAATTCAACCAGATCACCAGCCAAAAAATCTCCGGAGCCAGATCCCATAAAACGAAAACCCTCTACAATGAGGAAACCGGGGTCTACAAAATCTACAATCTGATGATCATGGACCCGGATATTTTCAAACAGATGATGGAGGATGCGGCCGCAGCCCAGGAGGAAATGGAACTGCGCGTAAAATCGGCGGAAATGCAGCAGCGGATGGATGATGCCATCAAGGCGTATCAGGAACGATATTCCAATTGACGGACCGGAATGACGACAATCTGGTTGTTCTCCGCCGCACCTTCAAGCAACTGCCATCCCCTGCCGACCCGCCCCGCCCTTCTATTCCTCAAACACAATGGGAAGACACCGCCCCTGTTCCTCTCTTCTCTCAGGTTCACAGAATGCTCGACATCCTGCTCCGTCTGCAACTCGTGTACTTTCACTGGAGCGCGGACAGATGGCTCCTGAAGTTTCAATTTGAGACAGACGAGCATCGCAGATTTGTCCTGTCCGGCCGTCACGCGATGAAGGATGCAACTGATCGCCTGCATGCGTTTACATTCGACAAACTGTTCGAGAATGCAGGAACCCAAACGACCATATACATCGAAATCGCCGCCATTGAGGGCTTTGAAGTCGATGAAGAATTCCTGAATGTTTTCCTGAGGACCTTCCGACACACAGCGTTCAACCAGAAAGAAGCGAACAGAGACGAACCGGAAGGATTCTGGGCACAAATGACATCACCCGAGCAGCGGGAGAGCTTCCGTGTCCACTGGATGTTCCGCCCTGTCGACAACGAAGGGAAGTCATCGATGAATGGCTGAATCCCTCTGACCTGCACGGCAGTCACATCATCTGCTGCAATCCGAATGGTCAGTATGTCGAACCATGGTATATCAAATCCTCGCAATGAAACCGCGTATTGACAGCGTGGCGCGTGGTGAAATTGACGATGCAGACACCCACTGGGTCAATGGTTGTGTTTGAAAGGACTACATGAAAAGAAATGCCCATTCCTCACCTGAAGTCATTCGATGGGCAATGTTCTGCGTTATCGCAGTGGGATCAATTCTCGCTCCGCTAACGACGAACGCGTCAAAGAAGTTGATTGCGGTACTGGAGTTTTCCGCCGACGAACGGGCCACTCTTTCGCCCGATGAGGTATCCCATATCACCAATCTGGTGCGTCAGAACGCACTCAGGCTGACGACAGGCAGCGAATACAAGCTGATGACCCGAGAAAACATTGCTGCGCTGCTGCCGCCGGGTACCGATCTGGCCCAGTGTGAGGTCGACGCGAAGTGCGAGGTGGAAATTGGACGCAATGTGGGAGCCGACTATGTGATCACCGGGCGCATCATCAAGTTTGGTAAAACCCTGACCATTTCCATGAATGTCCATAACACGCGTACAGCCAACCTTGTCGCCTCTGACTCAGCAGTAACGAAGAAAATTGACGAAGTGCTGGAACCGCTGAAGGAGGCCGTCGGCAGACTGTTTGAGCGGCTCATTCCAACCACCGGTCAAACTGCCAGGAATGATCCGGATGCCGGATCTGCGACAGGGCCGGTCGAAACGGATGTCATCGACCTCACGACTGAACGCAATCAGGTTGAAGATGTTTTCCAACCGAAAACCGGATTGCGTTGGATGCGATGTGCGCTGGGGCTGGAATACCGGCAGGAACGGTGTCAGGGAACTCCCTCGAAATTCCGATGGAACAATGCCATGAGTGCTTGCCCAACGGGTTACCGGATGCCCAGCCGGGAGGAATTCATGACATTGCTTGGTCATTGTGACGGGAACATGAAGAGTGGCAACCACGGCAGTTGCTCGCCCTGCAGCCGTGGTGACTGTCGCCGGATACTCGGGAATGACACACTCAGTTACTGGACAGAAACCACCGAGAACCCCATGTTTTCCTGGAAAGTGTCCCTGGATACGGGATACGTGGGCATCTATGGGGTGGGTTTTGAACTTGCGGTGCGATGTGTGAGAGAAAGCATTCCGTGACACTGCCTCCACCGCAGGAAACCGACCTTCATAATAAAACCCTGTCCTGACTACTGGATCTCTCTGAACTGTTCGGGGACCGTGCTGCCGTCTACATGGGACCAGTTCATCCCCAGCATCATCGCGTGTGCATCGCGGATGCGGCTTTCAATCCGACGACGGATCGCTTTCAGGTTTGCAGATTGTTCCGATTGACGTTGCTCTTCCGGAGTGAAAAGGAGCTGACTGCCTCGGACCAGTTCAGTTTCAAGGTCGATGATCTGAAAAAACAATCGCGGGAAGGATCGATCATCAGATTTGTACTCGGGGCGAACCAGGGCCAGAAACCGACTGTCGTCGGAACGAGCGGGCAGGTTGTCGTAGCGGAATTTGAATTGCTCCCCTTCCGTCCGGTCCACAACCAGCCAGCGTGCGGCATCCAGTTCCGCTTTCACCCGCCGGAAGGGTTCTTCCGTCAGCGCCTTGAAAGTCCGATCGCTCCTCAGCGACGCGAAGCATTCGTCCTCACGGGCATCCGCCAGAAGAACATAGCACCGCGGACAATCCGGTGTATCTGAGATTTGCTGCAGGACCTTGATGGCCGCAGCACTATCCGACAGCGCAAGGAAGGCACACGCCAGCCGCTGCCGGAACAGGAGGTTGCTGGGGTTGATCCGGATGGCCTCCTCGAACAGCATTACGGCCGCGGCGACATCGTCCTTGTCCAGTGCTCTCTCTCCTTTTTTGAAGCTATCTACAGAAGCTTTTGTCTGTGCGGCGGACAGGACCGGACCGATGCTCAGGTCAATGGGTGGCAGGCCACGGAAAGAAGCACTGGAGGATGGGGAAGATGCCGATGATTCCGAAACATTCAGCGCTCCGGCACTCATCACTGTCGCATAGTCAGAAAAACAACGATGGCTGTTCTGATCTACTTCAATAACAACATGCCATCCATCGACACTCCGGCGAAGTACGACCACACGATCACCGTCGATGCTTCCACCGGGCCACGCATCAGTGCTGCTGTCCCGCAGAACGACCCGGTTCGGATCAGCGGACACCACTTCCAGCCGGTTGATGGTCCAGCGATGGGCATTGCCCGGGTTCAGCAGTTTTCCACGCTTGTCGCGCAGAAATCCCCTTGTGATCCCGCTTTTTGAATACCAGCACTCCAGTTCTTCAGCATAGGCACCGAAGTATGCTTCTGCATTCTTGGCGTTGTAGGCCGCGATTTGAGCCCGGTAGGCTTGTGCGGCCTGTTCCCCGGGAGAAGAAGCTGTCGGCTGAGTCTCGATGGCGGCAGAACTGGCAGCGGATAGCCCCGGAGACCGGACACTTGTGTTCTCGTCATCCAATCCGGCTGTGTTTTCCTCACTGGCAACCGATTCGTTCCAACCGTCGTTTCCCTCATCGTTGACGGCGTCCGTCCTGGCAGGACAGATCGGACAGATAAACGGACGTTTCCACAAACCGTTTTCCATGGTTGCAAGTGCTGCGACCTCTCCGGCCAGAAGGAGCACGCCCACTCCGCCGATAATGAACTGTAACTGCTGTCTGCTCATCGCCATCGCCTCCTTTCAGGAATCCTTCGCGACAGTGCCATCCCGCCGGATGGAAATATTCACTTGATGTCGACCAATGCCCAAAAGTCGGTCTTCCTCCAATGCATTACCGTGTTCATCAATGAAGAAACCAGTCGGGCTGGTGCCGATCACCTCTTCCCTGACAATCTGGCGCAGGCCGCCGGAAGCAGGTGCGAGTCGTAATCCGGTGGGCTCATCACTGAGCAATCCGGCTCTCAGTATTTGACCATCATCGGCGACTCTCATGCCGGTCTGCGTTGATCCGACGATGCCGTCCCGGACGATATACCCGTCCTGGTCTATCCGTTCCCATGTGTTCCTGTTCAAGTATCCACCAGCGCGAATTTTTCGTTTCACAGGTGGCTTATCAGCAGGTGGCTCATCAGAAAGACTCCGAAGAATGATATAGATAATGAGACTGACAACAATGATGGCGATGAAAACGAGGATTCCGATGACTGCCGCTGTGATGAGAACAGCAAACACGATGGTCTGGAGGAGTACCCGCACGACGAACTGTAAATCCTTATTCGCAATGCCCGAGGTCACCTCGTTGATGAACAGGAACGGATGGTGACCTTTGATACTTATTTTTCCTATCAGGCTGAATATCGGCTCACCGATCAGAGCCCCCAGGATGCAGAAACCGGAAGAAATGCCGAAATGGAGCAACCACACTTGCCACCACTGTGTCCCGGGGAATTTATGCAATTGCTCAAAATTGATACACAGGAGAGACATGCCGAAGTTCACTACCCCGAGCCACACAGCAACCATGAATCCATCCAGCAGATTCCGGACAAGATCCCGCTTCGCCGATTCATTTCCCGCCGTGTTGCTGAAGGCGGCGATGGTGCCTGCCGCGAAGACGACGACATGAAGCAGAGCAGGTAGATACCTGCGGACAAAGTCCGGTAGATACGAATTCATCGAAGCGTCCATGATGCGGGGCCACAGCACCAGCGAATACAGCTGCCAGAGGACTGCCGCGTACACCACTGCCACCAGGATTCCTCGATTTATCCCGTGAAACAGCGGTCTGGATACAGATGGCGGATTTTCTTGCGCAACGTCATTCGCCGAATCATTGAAGTTCATGAACTCCCCTTTCTTCTTCACGCGGCAAGCTGGCACGACAATGTCTGAATATCATTGCTGATCTTTGACCGAAATATATGCCGAAATCCGACAGGTGCAAAGCCGGTCCCTTTTCATGGATTGAATCTCGCCTCCATAACGGCAATCTCCTCATAGTGCGAATTTCCTTTGTGGTATGGTGCCGGACAGGATGAACCCCGCCGGCAAAACCTCCCGTCCCCTTGTCCTTTCCGCGTCCAGGCGGACGGATCTGCCGGGATTCCACGGTTCGACCTGTGCATCGCTGATCCGCCGACGCATCGCGGGACTGCGCACCCGGCACCTGTACGGCGTGGTGTTCTGGAGCCGCCACGGAGCGCCGTTCCTTCCCGGCGGACCCCTTCACGACCTCGTGGCGAAGGAACTCGCCAATCCTCTGCTGCACCTCACCGTCACCGGACAGGGCACCGGCCCTCTGGAACCCGGCGTCCCTTCCACGGACCACATCCTCCAACTGCTCCCCGCGCTGGTGCGCGCGTTCCACGGCGATCCCCGGCGCATCCGCTGGCGGTTCGATCCGCTGCTGCGGGGCATCTCCTCCATCGGTGACTTTGAGCGCATCGGCGCGGCCATGGCCCACAACGGCATCACCACCTGCACTTTTTCGTTTCCGGCGAAGTTCAGCCTGAAGGGCCCGCTTGCCGATATCTACGCGCAGGCGGGCATCGAAAACTGGCGGCCCGATGAACAGAAGGATTTTTTAAAACGCCTGTGCGAGGCGGCCGATGGCCTCGGCATCGCGCTGTTGAGCTGCGCCCAGCCGGAAAACGCCCGGGCGCCCCTTTCACCTCTCAGCGACGACGGCTACCCGCGCATTGCGCAATCCGCCTGCATCGACGGCGCCCTGCTGGAACAGCTCCATCCCTCCCATGAACCGCTGACCCTCGGCAGGGACCGTTCCCAGCGGCGCCACTGCCGGTGCATCGAAAGCGAAGATATCGGAGACTATGTGGGGCACCCCTGCGGCGGCGGTTGCGCGTACTGCTATTCAAAGGCGGGCGGGCCGCTCAACTCCACGGCCACGGACATTCCATGGGTTCGGGGACCTGGGCCTCGGGGGTGACGTGTTCCTCGTCCGGCAGGCAGTAGTTGGCCGGAAACTGATCGGGAATGTAGTAGATCTGACGGCACTCCCAGTGGTCTTCCGTGCGGCAGTCGTCGTTGGAGCCGCACCTTGCCAGGCACACGAGGTAAGCGCCCTCCACCCCGACGCAGTCCACACCGGGGCCGCACTTATCCGTTCCGGGCTCGTTGCAGCAGGCCGTACAGTAACCTTCCGGCGCATTGATGATCTGCATCACATCGTGGATGCACCGCTTGTTGTCCGCGGGGTAGCTGTCGCATTCTCCCGCGTCGGTGCAGGCGGTGCCGAATCCGCGCCACTCCCCGTTCAACATGGAATTGCCCGCATCGTTGCCGGTGGCCGTCTCCGTGTCGGACGCGGAATCGGACGCGGAATCCGACGCGGAATCGACGGTGTCGGTATCCGCGGGTGTGGTGTCGCTGTCCGTCTCCTCCGGCAGGTTGTTTCCGTCGTCGTACACGTGGTCCACTGTTTCCCAGCAGCCCGCCGCGAAAAACAGCGCAACGCCGGCGGCCACCGCGATCCATTCTGTCATCTGAGCTGAAGGTTTCATGATGGCGCACCATAAGACGAAGGCCCCTGCGGAGTCAACCTGCCTTCCCTGCAACCCTGGACCGGGCGGCGGTCCTGCTCCTGCCGCAAATTTGGAAAAGCAACCGGCGGAATGTAATAGAAGGCATGGAATAATCGGGTCTGCCGGCGCATTGGGCAGATGTCGACAACAGACAACCATTGACAGGAGGACATATGAAAAAGGGAATCTGGCTGGCATTGTGCATCGCATTCGCTCTTGCGGGCTGCAAAAAAGGCGCCCAGGACGTGAACACCGGGGGCAGCAACCTCGACACCTACGACCAGGAAGGCAAGGACAAGGACGGCAGCAGCAGCGGGGCCGACGGCGCGTCGAAGCAGACCGCCACCGGCGACATGAAGGACCTCATCCTGGCCCTGCGCCGGGTCCATTTCGCATTTGACGTGTCGAGCCTGACGGATGCGGCGAAGGACGCCCTCACGGAGGCCGCGTCCAAGCTGAATCTGCCCGAGCTGAAGGACGTGGAGCTGTATGTGGACGGCAACACGGACGAGCGGGGCACCACGGAGTACAACATGTCCCTGGGCGAAAAGCGCGGACAGACCGTGGTTACCTACCTGAAAAGCCTCGGCGTGGACGAAGCGAGGCTCCACGTGGTGTCCTACGGCGAGGAGAATCCCCTGGCATCCGGCGGCTCGGCCAGCGCCCTGGCCAAGAACCGCCGCGTGGATTTCCGCCTGTACAAGGGCAGCATCGAATTTGTCCTTGAGGAAGGCGAGCCCGTGGACGACGAAGGCAAGCCCATCCAGTAGCCATTTTCCTTTCCGGCGCTTTTTCAAATTCACGAATGATTTCGGCTTTCCCGGGTGGGGTGCGCGACCGGGCCCCGCGCGACCGGGAGCGGACCGGGACACGCCCTGTTACCAACGTCCCCGGTTGACACACTGGGGTTTGGCATCGGTTGAGTGTGTTTTACGAGCATGGTATGGAAAAACGATACTACAGATCAACAGAACGGATAGACTAGTCGTCCCTGAAAAACCGCAAAGGCCCCGGGAAGATTGATATCTTTTCGTCGTGATTCGTGATCAAATCACCATGAAACCGCCGATCGGCCCGAAAAGCTGGTGATTTGATGCAGCCCAAAACCCAAGAGAAGACCCCTCAAGAAGACATGTTCCGAAACCGGCTCGACGTGATGCTCGACCACGGGCACCC